>JBGPIX010000105.1:0-15006 GCA_041485085.1 Candidatus Acidiferrum sp. | reverse complement strand
CGCCAAGTCTCCCTTGAGGCATGTGCTGATCACGCTCACTCTTTGCAATTCCTTCTGACTCAACGTGAATGTCTCCTGTCTCATGGGGTGACATTTTCACGTTGCTGTTAAGGGGTGACAGAATTATGGAGCTAAGACAGGCGCAAACACCATGCTTTGCCGGAAGTGGAGGGTCTGCTAGAATAAGGAGCTTGGTTTGGCGAAATCTCGAGCAGGAAATCCAAGCCCAAATAAGAACTGAAGCAGGAAGAAAAATGGCACTGAAGTGTGAGTTCTGCGGCAAAGCGCCGCACTATGGAAACGTAATCAGCCACGCGAATAACACGCGGCGGCGCCGGTGGAATCCGAACTTGAAGCGCGTTCGAGCGATGGTGGCAGGCGCGAGGAAACACGTTCGTGTTTGCACGGCGTGCATCCGCGCCGGCAAGGTAAAGAAAGCCGCCTGAGCCTCCAACCTTGAACTGGACCGTGGCGAACCTTTGTTCCGTGGGGCATCCGATGAAGCACTCAAAGGGATTGAAGTGTGCCGCAGCATGGCTGCCTCTGGCGGCCATGGTTTTCGCCGCGGCCGCGGGCTGCAACAAGGAAGTGCAGCATGCGCCCGACGTTTGGGCGGTGGTGAACGGGAAAGAAATCAAGCGGGACGAAGTCGACAAGTACTACCGCACGCGGGTGAACCCGGAAGGGCAAGAGCCTTCGCTGGAAGAATCGCTGTCGCAAAAGCTGAACGTGCTGGACGAGTTGATCAACAACGAAATTCTTCTCGAAAAGGCGAAGAAGCTGAATCTCGAGGCGAGCGACGGCGAAGTCGAAGATAAATTCACCGAGCTGAAGAGCCCTTACACCGAGGATGAATTTCAGCGAAGGCTGAAAGATCAGTCCATGTCCGTGGCGGATCTCAAGCTCGAGTTGCGGCGCCAGCTTTCCATCCAGAAATTGCTGAACCGTGAAGTGGTGGCGAAGATTTCCATCACCGACCAGGACGTCAACGATTTTTACAACGCGAACAAGGCGCAGTTCAACGTGGCGGAGCCGCAGTATCACATCGCACAGATCGTGGTTACTCCCCGTAAAGAACAACAACTCCGCAACCGGAAAAACGACGACGCCAGCAACGAAGCCGAGGCCCAGCGCAAAGTGAAGATGCTGATGGACCGGCTGAACAGCGGCGCGGACTTCGCGCAATTGGCGATGGATTATTCCGAAGACGTGAACACGGCGGGAACCGGCGGCGACCTGGGCTACGTTCCGGAATCGGCGCTGAATCAATCGGACCCGGCGCTGAAAAAGGCCGTGGTGGGATTAAAGGCCGGGCAAGTAAGCCCGCCGATTCAGGTTCAACCGAAAGATGGTGCGCGCATCCTGATCTTGAAGCTGATTACCCGTGAATCTCCCGGGCTGCGCGGCATCGCCGAACCACAGGTGCAGCAGACCATCCGCGATACGCTGCGCAATCGCAAGGAGCAACTGCTGCGCCTTGCTTATCTCGCCATTGCGCGGGACGGAGCTCGGGTGACGAACTTCCTCGCGGAGCAGGTTGTTGAGGCAGCAGGCAAGTTGCCGGACGCGGCGAAAACGACCATGCCGCAACGATCCATCGGGCATTAAAGAGACGTTCCTCACCTACTTTCCGACGTTCACATCAGCCGGGACTAAAATTCCCTTATTCGAATGAAGCTCAAGCGACCACGCAGAGGATTTCGCCGGCGTTGACCGGCTGGCCTTCCTTGGCGAGGATTTTTTCGACGATGCCGCTCTTGGGCGAGCGGATTTCGTTTTGCATTTTCATGGCTTCGACAACGAGGAGGCCCTGTCCGGCTTCGACGCGGTCTCCGGCTTTGATGAGGACACGCACGACTTTACCGGGCATGGGCGCCAGGATTTGCTGGCGGCCTTCGGCTTCGACGTGGCCGTGGCGGCGGCCGCTCCAGGCGCGCGGGTCGATGACTTCGGCGGTGAACTCGTGCGAGCCGGTCTGGAGTTTTAGCTTGCCATCCGGAGACGGCGTCACGCTGATTTCGAAAGATTGACCGTCCAGCAAAATGGAAATCGTGTTGGGGGCGATTTCGACGGCATCGACTGCCATGGGACTACCGTCTAGCGTCACGTGCCAGCCGGATGCATCACGTTCAAGTTCGATGACGCGCGTTTTCTTTTCCGAGTTGGGAGACGCGAGTTGGACTTCGTATCTCATGGCAGGCGGTCCAGTTGCTCGCGGCGGCCTTCGTGCTTCCAGCGGGAAGGCGCGCCGGAAGAGGAAGAGGAAGAGGAAGAGGAAGAGGAAGAGGACAGACAAGAATGTCTGTCCCACTGGTTTGTCTGCCAGATGGCGGCGGCGATGGCGGCGGCATCGCCAGCAAAATTTTTAGGAGAGCTTCCGTTTGCGGAAGCAGAAGTGGAATTCGGCCGCCGGAGCAACTCGTCCAGCCACTTGGTGTGAATCTCGCCGCGGAGAAAATCCGGTTCAAGCAAGATGCGGCGGAAAAGACCGACGTTAGTCGTGATGCCGGTGATGGTGTATTCGTCGAGGGCGCGGCGAAGTCGGGCGATGGTTTCTTCGCGGCTATTGCCCCAGGCGATGAGCTTGCTGAGAAGCGGATCGTAATCGTTGGGCACGGTCCAGCCGTCGTAGACGCCTTCGTCCAGGCGAATGCCCGGACCGCTCGGCACGTGGCGGGAAAGGATTTTGCCCGGTGAGGGGAAGAAATTGTTGTCGGGATCTTCGGCGTACAGACGAACCTCCATGGCGTGGCCGCGCGGCGTGATGGATTCCCATGCGAAGGGCAGACGGTGGCCGGCGGCAATGGCGATCTGGAGTTTCACCAGGTCGAGACCGGTAACCTGCTCGGTGACGGGATGTTCGACCTGCAGGCGGGCGTTCACTTCCAAAAAATAAAAATTGAGATTGGCATCGACGAGGAATTCGACGGTGCCGGCGTTGACGTAGCCGCCGGCGCGCGCGAGGCGCACCGCGGCGTCGCCCATTTTCTTGCGGACGTCGGGCGTGATGATGGGCGAAGGTGCTTCTTCGATCACTTTCTGATGGCGGCGCTGGACGGAACATTCCCGCTCGCCAAGAGAGACCACCCGGCCGTGGGCATCGGCAAAAATCTGAATTTCCACGTGATGAGGACGGTCGAGATACTTTTCGAGGTACAGGCGATCGTCACCGAAAGCGTTCATGGCTTCTGACGAGGCATCACGGAACGCGGCATCAAACTCGGCGTCGCCGGAGACGAGACGCATGCCTTTGCCGCCGCCCCCGGCGACGGCCTTCAGAAGAACGGGATAGCCCATGCGTTGCGCAAGAGCCTGCGCCTCGGCAGGAATTTCGATGGGGTCGTTGATGCCGGGAACGGTGGGGACATCGGCTCGGCGGGCTAGCTGGCGACCGGCGGTCTTGGAGCCGAGCGCTTCCATGGCGTCGGCTGGCGGGCCGATGAAGGTGAGGCCTCGGTCCGTGCAGGCGCGCGGAAGGGCGGCGTTTTCCGCAAGGAAGCCGTAGCCCGGATGCACGGCATCACAACCGGAGCGGCGGGCGATATCCATCAGCTTGTCAATGGAGAGATAGCTCTCGCGCGAAGGCGCAGGGCCGATGGGATAGGCTTCGTCGGCGAGGCGGACGTGGAGTGATTTGCGGTCGACGTCGCTGAAGACGGCGACGGAGCGGATACCGAGTTCACGGCAGGCGCGCAGGATGCGCACGGCGATCTCACCGCGATTGGCAATCAGAATTTTCTGGAACATAGAAAGTTGGAGCGAACTGCGAGTTTAGCATGCAAGGAAACGGGCGCCACGAATCCGAGGAACTCTGGTGCTTGGGCGAAACTAATTCACCAGCTTCTTCAAATCCTTCCACTTGACGAGGATAACGTGATTCTCTTCCAGCGCCTTCTTGAATTCGGGGCTGGTGACAACATCATAGTCGCGCTGACGCCAGGCAGCACCGAAGTCTGGGTGATCCAAAGTTACCGCCCGTAGTTCAGCATCGTCATGACCGAGGTGGACGATCATTTCAGTGAGGCCGGGTTTCAGGTTCTTCACAGCCTTGAGATAAAAATCTTGCCATCCGTTCATGAGATAAGAATCTTGCAATTCGTTTGGGAGAACGGTGGTATTGGCAATGACCACGGCATCCACAATGACGTCCTTATCAGAGAGAAGAGAGAAAAATGCCGCGGGAGCGTTGGGAATCCGCACAGCCAGGAAAGGTAATTTGTATTCATGAGCGACTTTGACGTACACGGCAAAAAGTTCGGGGCTGGAAAAGAGTACGCCCATATGGCTGTCCAGATGCGTGGGATGAATTCCGAGGGCCATGGCGCGCTCGACCTGGGCACGGATTTCACGCTCTGCTTCCTCGGGCTTGATGTTGTGAAGCGCGGGAAGGGTTTCCGGCCAAAGATAGCCGGATGGATCGAAAAGGCTCGGAACCTTGTCTTTGGATTCCACCGACCCCCACCGATAAGTTTTCCATTCGCTGGTCAGGGCGAGGTGCAAGCCCAGGTCGGCATCGGGATGCGCTCTCGCGTAGGCCGCGACCTCGGTCAGCCACGGGCCCGGCACGATGATGCTCGCCGACGTAACGGCGTTCTTCTCCAGCGCGTCCAAGCTGGCGGCATCTTCGGAGTGCGCGATGGCCAGATCATCGGCATGAACAATCAGCAGCTTGGAATCTGCCGGATAGCCGAGGCGTTCGGCTACGGTTTTGTTCTGAGCGCTCGCAGGCTTCACGGCGAGAACCAGGAATAACACAGCGATAGCACAGTTTCGAATACGCATAGGAAGCTCCAGCAATCAAGTTGAGCCGTAAAGGGTAGCACGAGCGTGGAAACGCCCGAAGTCCGGACTCAACACAGAGATTCCGCTCGCTCGAACAACGTGCTCGCAGTTGGTGTATTGATGGTGTATACAAAGAGCCTTGCGCTCAGGGTGTGGAGGAAATCCATGTTGAAACGGTTCTGCTTATTGGTCGCGCTCGGATTCTTCGTGCTTGCGCCGGCGCGCGCACAGGATTCCGTCATTGCGCCGGCGGACAATCTCATTGTCGATGGGGTGCCGAAGATTCCGGCTTCTTTGGCGGAGACGGCGGGGCGGTATGGTTCTTATCGAGGCGCCAGTCTGGCGGATTGGCACCCAACGAAGCGGGAGATGCTGATCGCCACGCGGTTTGCGGAGACGCCGCAGCTTCATCTCGTGAAAACCCCGGGCGGGGCGCGGCAGCAGTTGACGTTCTTCGCGGACTCTGTTGGTGGCGGAAGGTTTCATCCGAATGGCGGTGATTACATTCTTTTTGCGAAGGATATTGGCGGCGGGGAGTGGTATCAGCTCTATCGCTACGACGTGGCGACGGGCAACGTGACGATGCTAACGGATGGAAAATCGAGAAATTTGCCGGGGCCGTGGTCATCGAGCGGCGATCAGATCGCTTACATGTCCACGCGACGCACAGGGAAAGACACGGACTTGTGGGTGATGAATCCGACCGATCCGAAGTCGGATCATTTGCTGACGCAGCTGGCGGGAGGCGGTTGGCAGCCTCTGGATTGGTCGCCGGATGACAAGAAGATTCTGTTGGAGGAAGAGCTTTCCATCAACGAGTCGTACCTGTGGCTAGTGGATGCGGCGAGCGGTGAAAAAACGGAACTGACCCCTCGAACTACGACCGAGAAAGTTTCCTATGGCGAGGGACGATTCAGCAAGGATGGAAAAGGGATTTATGTCACGACGGACAAGGATTCGGAATTTCACCGGCTGGCTTACATCGATCTGGCATCAAAGCTGCCACAGTACCTGACGACAAACATTCCATGGGATGTGGAGACGTTCGACGTTACGCACGACGGAGAAAGGATTGCATTCCTGACGAACGAAGATGGCGTAAGCGTCCTGCACGTGATGGCCACGTCCACGAAGAAAGAAATCCTACTGCCGAAGTTGCCGTTGGGAGTGGTGGGTTCGCTGCACTGGCATAAGAACGGAAACGACCTCGGGTTCTCGCTGAATAATGCGCGGGGGCCGGGTGATGTGTATTCGCTGGATGTCACGACCGGAAAAGTGGAACGGTGGACGGCGAGCGAAACGGCGGTGAAGGCGGACTCGTTTCCGGAAGCCGAGCTGGTGAAGTGGAAGAGCTTCGATGGAAAAATGATTTCGGGGTTCTTGTATAAACCGCCGGCCAAGTTTGCAGGGAAGCGGCCGGTGCTGGTGGTGATTCACGGCGGGCCGGAGGGGCAATCGCAGCCGACATTCTTGGGACGCAGCAATTATTTGCTGAATGAACTAGGGATCGCGCTGATCTATCCCAATGTGCGCGGCTCGACGGGGTACGGGAAAACATTTTCGCTGCTGGATAACGGATTCAAGCGCGAAGATACCTATAAGGATATCAACGCGCTGTATGACTGGATCGCGACGCAGCCGGGATTGGACAGCGAGAGGATTGCGGTGACCGGCGGGAGTTACGGCGGACACATGACGCTGGCAGTTTCGACATTTTACAGCGACCGGATTCGTTGCTCGGTGGACATTGTTGGCATGTCGAACCTGGTGACATTTCTGGAGCATACAGAAGCGTACCGGCGGGATTTGCGGCGCGTGGAGTACGGCGACGAGCGCGACCCAAAGATGCGGGAGTTCCTGGAGAAAATCGCGCCGATGAACAACATCGAAAAGATCAAGAAGCCCATGTTCGTGATTGCGGGAAAGAACGACCCGCGGGTGCCGGTGAGCGAATCGCAGCAGATTGCCGACGCGTTGAAAAAACAGGGGACGCCGGTATGGCTCCTCATCGCGAAGGATGAAGGCCACGGGTACCGGAAAAAGCCAAACCAGGATTTTCAGTTTTACGCGACGGTCGAGTTCCTGCAGGAATACTTGTTGAAGTAAATCTGTTCGCTAGCCGCCGAGGGTGATGCGCACCTCATATTGCGCGGCGGCGGGGATGCCGCGAGGAACGACCGTGAGAGAGTTCAACCGCGGTGTGTCGTGGATGATGTTGATGAGCTTGGGCAGCGTCGTGGCTTCGACCTGATAGCGGAGGATGAGGCCGACCGGCACGGGTGCGCCATGCGGCAGCGAAGCGAACGGCGTGATTCCGTATTTGTTCTTCAGGCTGACAACGATGCTGACAAGATCGGCGAGATTTTCTCGATCGATCCCGCCGTACTTCATATGTTCAAGCAAATAGTATTCCAGAGAATACTCACGGGCTGGGGTCGCCATGGGAAACTCCTATTCAATGGGTTTGCGGGGACTTCGCCCAAAGCGAAGGTGGGGGGACTGCATTCTCAGTATGCCTCAGCGGCGGCACTTGTCAATCGGCGTATTTCCAGGATAGCCAAAGAGAAAATCGGCAAACTTTGCCTAGCGTTGAATTCGGAATTCCCAATAAAACCCAGTAGTTTCTCAATACTACAGCGGAATGTTGCCATGTTTCTTGCGGGGATTTGTGTCGCGCTTGTTCTCGAGGGCGCGAAGGGAAGTGATCACTCGTGCCCGTGTGTCGGCGGGTTCGATGACCGCGTCGATGTAGCCGCGTTCGGCGGCGACAAAAGGATTGGCGAAACGATCGCGGAATTCGGCGATTTTTTCCTGGCGAAGTCTTTCGCGTTCGGACTCCGGAGCTTTTGCCAGGTCACGTTTGTAAACAATGTCCACGGCGCCCTCCGGGCCCATGACGGCAATTTCCGCGGTCGGCCAGGCGAAATTGGCGTCGGTGCGGATGTGTTTGCTGGCCATGACGCAGTACGCGCCGCCATAAGCTTTGCGTGTGATCACCGTAATTTTGGGGACGGTAGCCTCGGCGAAGGCGAAGAGCAGCTTTGCACCGTGCTTGATGATGCCGCCGAACTCCTGCTGGGTGCCGGGAAGAAAGCCGGGAACGTCCTCGAAGGTGATGAGCGGAATGTTGAAGGCGTCGCAGAAGCGCACGAAACGCGCGCCTTTCACCGAAGCGTTGATGTCGAGAACGCCGGCGAGGAAGGCCGGCTGATTACCCACGATACCGACAGGGCGGCCGTCGAGGCGCGCAAAGCCCACAACAAGATTCTTCGCGTAGTGTTCGTGGACTTCGAAGAAATAGCCATCGTCAACAATGGAGTGAATGGCGTCCTTGATGTCGTAAGGCTTCTGGGGATCGGCGGGCACAAGAGTGTTGAGCGATTCATCGCGGCGAGTCGGGGAGTCTGACGTGGCGCGGCGCGGCGCATCTTCCAGATTATTCGAAGGAAGAAAACTCATCAATTCGCGAATCATGGCCAGGCAATCGGCATCGTCGCGCGAGACGAAGTGGGCCACGCCGCTGGTGGCGTTGTGGGTCATCGCGCCGCCGAGTTCCTGCTTCGTGACTTCCTCATGCGTGACCGTCTTGATGACGTCGGGGCCGGTAACAAACATGTAGGAGGTTTCCCGCGTCATGAAGATGAAATCGGTGATGGCCGGGGAGTAGACGGCGCCGCCGGCGCAAGGACCCATGATGGCGCTGATCTGCGGAATGACTCCGCTGGCGAGCGTGTTGCGCAGAAATATATCGGCGTAGCCCGCGAGCGAGGCGACGCCTTCCTGGATGCGAGCGCCGCCGGAATCATTGAGGCCGATGACGGGGGCTCCGGCGCGCATCGCCAGGTCCATGATTTTGCAGATTTTCAGCGCGTTGGTCTCGGAAAGCGATCCCCCGAAAACGGTGAAGTCCTGCGCGAAAACATAAACGAGACGTCCATCGATGCGCCCGAAGCCGGTAACAAAGCCGTCGCCTGCTGGACGCTGCTCCTGCATGCCGAAATCGACGCAGCGGTGACGGACAAACTTGTCGAGTTCCTCGAACGTGCCTTCGTCCAGCAGGAGATGAATGCGCTCGCGCGCCGTGAGCTTGCCGGCTTTGTGCTCGCGTTCACGGCGCTCGGCACCGCCACCGGCTTCGGCTTCATCGGAAATACGGCGAAGCTCTTCCATGCGGTCGCGGCGCTTGTCTTCTGGAATCAAGCTGGGCTTGGGCTCAGACAACGGGGCCTCCCTCGGAAGGGGATTCCTTTGGGGTGAAAATGCGCACGGCGAGATGCGTGGCGATCCAAGTGGTTCCGAGAAGTAGGACGACACCGAGAAGCAGTTCCGCGCCCGTGGCGACGGCACGCCGCAGAGGAGATTCCAGCGAGGTCACGTATTCCGTGGCTTGAACCAGAATGAACATGGCACCGAGGGTCAACGCCACGATGAGGATCGTCGTAAAGGCGGAAGCGATAATCATTTTCATCGGACTGGAATTAGGCCGCCCTGAATCGGCATGGAGAAGGATAGCGCAACCAGCGGGAAAGCAGAACGTGGAAGACGCTTGTTACCAGGCTAGCAATCAGCGAAAGCGCTTCGAGGCTCAGCGCAAGCCGGACCAGTCGTCAGCAACAAGAATGGAGTCGCTGGGATTGGCGGCGTCGTACTTGATGCTGGCGGGTTGGCCGGCGACAAGCCGCTCCAGACGAATCTGGCTCTCCAAGCCGGTAATATCCTGCGCGGTCTGGTAGGTGACGCCGGAAATCAAATAGCTGTAGGAGACTAGATGGCGCGGCCGCATGTCCTTCAGTGGGCGGGCGCCTGCGCCAAACAAACCCTTGCGCGCCTCTTTCGATTCTGGAGGATGCTCCACGAGTTCGACGATCTGCCCTTCCGCAATGCGGCCGATCTGATTCAGATGCAGGCGCCGCTTGCGCTCTTCGTCTTCAGGATTCACCGCCGGACGAAAGAAGGCGTAAGCGATCATGGCCACGGCGGCGACCAGCGCGCCACCCATGCCAAGCATCAGTTTCCAATCCGCGAACAGTTCCTTCAACGAGCAGACTCCCTAATCTCAAATAGGTGGAAAAGCTGACGGCGCGCAAATGATTGCGAGCACAGATTGCGGCGGAACGACTTCCTGCATCCGTCGAAACCCCACTGATGCGTATTCTACCGAAACCCCGAGGCTTACGTGAAACTACGCTTGCGGAGCGTGCACCGGATTGCGCAACACGCCAACACCGGCAACGCTGACCTCCACCACATCGCCGGCAACCAATGGTCCGACGCCAGCGGGCGTCCCGGTGGCGATGACATCGCCGGGCATCAGGGTCATCATGCGAGAAATCCAGCGGACCAGAAACGCAGCCGGATAGATCATCAACGAAGTCACGCCGGATTGCCGGCGTTCGCCGTTGACGTGCGTCTCCACCAGGACATTGGCCGGATCTAGGGCGGTCTCAATGTGCGGGCCCACGGCGCAGAATGTGTCGAATCCCTTCCCGCGAGTGAATTGCACGTCGCTCTTTTGCAGGTCGCGCGCGGTGACATCATTCAGGCAGGTATAGCCCATCACGAAGGACAAAGCGTCGTCGGCGTCGCTCAAATGCGAGCAACGGCGCCCCATAACCAGCGCTAGCTCGCCTTCGTGTTCCACGCGTTGCGAGTATTTCGGCAAAATGATCGCTTCTCCGGGACCGATGATTGAAGAGGGCGGCTTGAGAAACATGAGCGGCTCTTTCGGGACTTCGTTGCCCATCTCCGCGGCGTGCGCCGCATAATTGCGCCCAATGCAAACGATCTTCGAAGGTTCCACCGGAGCCAGCAGCCGCACATCGGCAAGGCGTGAAGAACGCGATCCGCGAGCCCACGGCCCCCAGGGCGGCCCCGAGATCTCGATGACATTTTCGCTTTCAATCAATCCATATTTCGGAGAAGCAGCGTCCGAAGCGGGAGTTTCGCGCATCACGTACCGGCAAATTTTCATTGGTTCCTAACTCGCGTGGTGGTTGGGATGAGATTCATTGGCTTCCCGCGCTCTCCAGATCACGCCAACAATCCAGCAGAGCGTGGTGAATATCATATACACGACGGCCCCCAACATGAAAACCTGGAAGGTGCTGAGCCGGTTGCTGAGCCCACGGAAAACCAGGCCCAGCCCGCCATAGCTCAAGCTGAAAATAAACCAACCGATAAGGCTCGATCCCAGTAGCTGCCCGGGGAATCGCAAAAATCGAAAAACGGGGACCGCCGCGAGAAAGCACAAGATCGCGGCCGCGGCGATATTACGCTCCAACGCAAAGCGATCCAAGAACGGCGCGTGATTCGCAATCACGAGCCACGCGGTGAAAACCAAAGTCAGACAAACGCCCACATAGACGCCGGTGCGGATCGCCGCGTTGCGGAAGACGTGGAACCAACGATAGCCGGGCAGATGCGGACGAACCAACATGCAGTGCTGGGCTCCCAAGAGACAAGCAATTGTCTAACCCGGATTTACGGCGTTGGTTGCGTGACGTCGATGGCGACGGGCGCGCATAACGGGCTTTCGTTCCCCGCGCGGTCGACGGCGGTCACGGTATACCAATAGCGGTGGCCGGGCACTACAGAGGTATCACGAACCGCAGGCGTGGGCAATAAATCGGGGGTCACAAGCTGTCCCCTTGTGCCCTCCTGCTCACTTCTATAGACGTGGTAGCCCGCCAGGTCGGTTTCAAGATTAAGCGACCAAGAGAGGTCCACAAGCAACGTGCCCGGAGCCGAGCCGGGAAGCAACGCGGCCACCAGGCCCTGCGGTGTTGCCGGAGGAAAGGTGTCACGCGGAGTGACCGTCACTGGCAGAGAGTCGGATGATTCCAACTCGCTGCCTTCGGCCTGGATCACACTGCGCACGATGTAGACGTACGTGTGGTCGAAGACCATGGAAGTGTCGCGGAAGCTATTGGTCTCGACAGAAGCGAGCAGCGCAGCGCGGGTTTCCAGTTTGTCCGCAGGAAGTTCCGGGGGAGACAAAGCTGAAGCAGCAGGATGAGTTTCCGAGCGGTAGATTCTATAGCCGCTGATGATTGCTACAGATTCCCCAGCCGCGGTAGCGGCCGGCACCGGCCAGGTCAATTCGATGGCTGACTCCGTGACGCGTGCTTCGATCGAAGCGATGGGAGCGGGAACCGGAAACACGCGCAGCGAGACGACGTTTGAATCGGCGGAAGCCCGTTTCTGCGAAGCGCGCGTTCGAACGGCGTACGCGAGCGCGCCGCCCGGATGTGATTTGGTTTCTTCCGGCGCGATGGGATCGGTAAAAATCACTCGGCCATCAGCGCGGTAATTCTCCACCAGAGCGCCGGGAATCGTGTAAACCACCCGGAAGGATTTCACGTCGGCCGAACCGTCGGGCTTAACAGCTCCGCGCAAAATTTCCACCGCTGGAGGCGCTGAAAGTTTGCCCCCAGAGATGGTGTTCGACGGTAGCGTAAGAGAAAGCTGCACGCCGTCACCGGCCTGGTGCGCAGCGAGGTCCTTGACCGCCACGGGAACCGGCGGCGACGGAGGAACGGGCTCTCCAGGTGCACCGCACCCGGCCGCCATCAAGAAGACGGAAAAGAGAAAATGGAAAACAGCAAAAACTTGCGCGGGGCGTTTTGTGATGTGAAATGCCGTCCCTATTCGATTTTCCATTTTCCAATTTCAGGAACTACAGAATGTAGCGGCTCAGATCCTGGTTCTTGACGATGTCCGCGAGCTGCTTGGTGACGTAAGCGGCGTCTACCTTTACGTTCTTTTTCTTCAGGTCGGGTGCTTCGAACGATATTTCGTCCAGAACTTTCTCGAGGATGGTGTGCAGACGCCGAGCGCCGATGTTTTCAGTCTGTTCGTTCACGCTGGTGGCGAAACGCGCCACGGCGGCGACGGCGTCCTCAGTGAAGTTGAGTTTGACGCCCTCGGTCTCGAGCAACGCTACGTACTGCTTGAGCAATGCATTCTTCGGCTCGGTCAGAATGCGGATGAAATCTTCTTCCTTCAGCGATTGCAGCTCGACGCGAATAGGCAGCCGGCCTTGCAGCTCCGGAATCAAATCGGACGGCTTGGTCACGTGAAACGCGCCCGCCGCGATGAAAAGAATGTGATCCGTTCGAATCATCCCGTAGCGCGTGTTGACGGTCGTGCCTTCGATGATCGGCAGAATGTCGCGCTGCACGCCTTCGCGTGAAACATCCGGCCCGTGTCCGGATTCGCGCCCGGCTACCTTATCGATTTCATCGATGAAGATGATGCCCATCTGCTCGGCGCGTTCCACGGCCACGCGCGTCACCTGGTCCATGTCCAGTAGCTTGTTTTCTTCTTCCTGAATCAGGTACTCGAACGCATCGGCAACGCTCATTTTGCGTTTTTTCTTTTGCTGTCCGAACATGCCGGAGAACATGTCCTGTAGCTTGCCGACGTCCATCTCATCGACGCCCTGATTGGAGACGATTTCGAACGAGGGCATGGCGCGTTCGCGGACTTCGAGATCGACCATGCGCTGGTCGAGCTTGCCTTCGCGCAACTGCGCGCGAAGTTTCTCCCGCGTGCGCTGCGTCTGTTCACGCTGCGCCACAACTTCCGTTTCCGGAGTGCCTGCCACGGGAGGGGGCGGCGGCGGAAGCAGCAGATCGAGCACGCGCTCTTCCGCAGCTTGCTCGGCGCGGTCGGCCACTTCGTCGAGTTTTTCCTCGCGGATCATGTCGATCGAAGTCTCGACGAGATCGCGCACCATCGATTCCACGTCGCGGCCGACGTAGCCGACTTCAGTGTATTTCGAAGCTTCAACCTTGACGAACGGGCAACCGGCCAGACGTGCCAGGCGCCGCGCGATTTCCGTTTTTCCCACGCCAGTGGGGCCAATCATCAAAATGTTTTTGGGCAAAACGTCTTCGGCGATTTCCGGTGGAAGCTTCTGGCGGCGCACGCGGTTGCGCAAGGCCACGGCGACGGCGCGCTTGGCGGCGCCTTGCCCGACGATATATTTGTCGAGCTCCGCCACGATTTCCCGCGGCGTCATGTCATCGAGAGCCGGCAGAAGTTCCTGCCCCTCGACGGGCTCAGCCCCGTTTCCTCCCGGCGCGTAGATAATTTCTTTTTCGGTCTTACTCGTCATGAGTTGCTCAGTTCCTTCGATGCGCGAAAACCGCTGGGCGTAGTTTCACGCCTGACATTAGAGCTCTTCGACTGTAAAGTTGGCGTTGGTGTAAATGCAAATCTCGCTGGCGATGCGCATCGCTTCCATCGCCAGATCCTTGGCGCTGAGCTTCGAATGCTTCAAAAGCGCCCTTGCAGCGGCCAAAGCATACGTCCCGCCCGACCCGATCGCCACCATACCGTCGTCCGGCTCGATCACGTCGCCGTTGCCGGAAAGTACAAATGTGCTTTTGGAGTCCGCCACAATCAGCAGCGCTTCTAGATGGCGAAGCGCCCGGTCCTTGCGCCACTCCTTGGCCAATTCGACCGCGGCTTTCTGAAGATTGCCCGAAAACTCTTGCAGCTTCCCCTCGAACCGCTCAAAAAGTGTAATTGCGTCGGCAGTGGAGCCTGCAAAGCCAGCCACAACCTTGTCGTTGTAAAGACGCCGCGTCTTGCGCGCGGTGTGTTTCATCACGTGATCGCCCATGGTCACCTGGCCATCGGCGATCAGCACCACCTTGTTGTCCTTGCGCACGCACAGCACCGTGGTGCCGTGCAACTGCGAGCTTTCCTGGCCATTACGCATCCGCCCATTATAGCGCCCCACGACTCCGAGCGCCAAAAGCCTGCCAGTAAGGAGGGCTATTGCGGCGGGCCGTACAGAGAATTAAGGAATTGGCGAAAATCTTTCTGGAGCAGGAGTTTCTGGAAAGAGTCATCGACGCGCGCGTCGGGGAAGGTCTCTCCCGGAATGGTATTTGCGCGGCGATCAAAAGCGAGTCTCAGATATTTTTCCGTATCCGGAACGGCGCCTTTTTCAGCCACGGCACATGCCAGGTTGTAATAGAAGAGCGGATAGTCGGGATCTTTGGACACGCCGTAATTCAGCGTTTCGCGAGCGTGAGCCAAGTCGCCAGTGATCCCGTAGGCGATGCTCAGATTGTCGAGCAGCACGCGCCATAGATTCCTATCCAGTGTGGGAGTGATTTTTTCAATTTCGAATGCTTGCCGGTAGGGCCCGATCGCTTCGCGATATTGATGCGCGATGAAGTAGCGGCTGCCTTGCTGGAAAAGCAGCATGCT
>JBGPIX010000104.1:0-15028 GCA_041485085.1 Candidatus Acidiferrum sp. | reverse complement strand
CTTTTCCGCGCACGCGCCCGGCCAGGACGGAACCTTTTCACTTTTTATCGGGGTTTTCCAGCGCGATTGCGGGCAGTCCCCCGAAGCCGACAAGTTTCTCGCTGCGCCATACCGGGCGTGGCAGGAAACGCAAGGAGGTTAACGGCAGGTCCACGCAATGCTCCCGTGACTCTCTGAGATGCGCACGGCATAGGGGGAATAATACTCCGTGAACATTGAGAATGTCCACGGCTTGCCTTTCACAGAATGCGCAAGACTTATCTCGGTTCGCCTTCGGTGCCGGAGGCAACGTAGAGCGCGAAGATGGGGACCGCTTGCGAGAGTGTGAGCGTCCCTTTCTTCGTTCCTTTCTTGAAGATCGAGTGCGCCTCTTCGCCTGAGTGCACAGCGATGCCGATCGTGCCCGTTTCTTCTTCGGGGCCATCGGTCAGCCGATAGTTGAAGGCCCACGCTCGAAACTTCCCGTTCATTGCGCAAGTACCCGCGCCCTAAGATCAGCATCGGCTTTCCAAGACGCGAGGTCATCCGCGGTGATCGGTTGCCCGGCTTCAAAAGCGGCCTTCGCCGCCACGCCCGCGATCTGTCCGGCGAGAGAGGCAATATCCACCTTGCGCCCGGAGATTAACGCGCGCGCAAAGTCCGGCACGAGATTGAGAAGAAGTTGGAGCAGGATCATGGAACCTTCACCCCCTGGATCGCAGTCTGTAGATTCGTGCCCGCATTGATCATCCTCGCTTGATTCTCCGGCGTCTCGTTCGCCCTATACGTTTCGATGGCCTTCACCGTCACGGTAAACAGGTCATTGATCACCACGAGCCGTCCGCGAAATCCTTCGAGCGCGGCGGGCGAAGAGAACCGGCAGAGTTCGCTAGTGAAACATAGCGCCTTCTGGTCCTGATAGTATCGTGTTGCGATATTCAGGATCGAGTTAGCCGATTCGGTGATCGAGCGCGTCACCGCTTCGGGGCTTGTTGGCGGAAGTGTGGCCTTCGGATTCTGCGCGCGGTACGCGCAGCCCGTGAGCGCGCAGGCCAGGGCGAAGATGCCGAAGACGATCAGATGCCGTTTGGTATTCTTGCTCATGGCTTATCATTCGGCACAGGCGACTGTTTCAGATATGCCGCCGCTCCCACTATCGCGGAGACAAGAGCCACGGAGCCGATCTTGCGGAACCCCCCGGCGCTGGTAAGATTGAACGTCTCCGGCGCGACAATCATCACGGTAATTGTGTTCGCCGCCGACGAAACGATTGCGGCGACAAGCCCCTTGATCCACGTCCTGAGTGACCCCATGTATCCTCCCCTTTTAAGGTAGAAGCTCCAAGCGAATGCGTAGGTTGTACTGCATCGGCGTGGCACCCGAGCTTGTATACCCCATTTGGTACTGAATGTTTGTCGAAAGTTTTGCGTTAATGTCTATGCAGCCGTTCTCTTGCGCCTGCGTCGTGTTGAGCGCGAGATTCGCGGCAGTAGAGTTGAAAGGAAAGGCTGCGATAGTTGTCACCACGATTGAATCGTCCCTGTCCGTGTAGATGATCTGAAACCCGTTCGCGCCCCCGAGCGTGGACGAAGTAGTCGCGGCCTGAGTGACCTTCGCGCTAAAACATGCGCGGTACGTTCCCGGCTCCGTCGCGGGAACGGCGAGCAGGGTTGTCGCGCCAATGGCCGCACCCTGCGCGGTCAGGTTCACTTGCGCGCGTTGTGTGGCCGTAGATTGCGGAGGCGTCCCGTTCAGCCGCGTGCGGTCAATCGTGTTCCCGCCGAGATCGAGTATGGTCCCCGCATTGTCGAGATCGAATCCGGTCCCGGTAGAACTTAGGCGCACTTGTTCAATGGAGACTTTCCCTCCGGCGTTAACTTTGATCCCTGTCGCATTTCCTGGCGGGGAACCGGAGTCCGCTAGGGGGCCGATAGAACCTCCCGTGAACTTCACTTCCACGGCGTTTGTGTTGATCACCACGGCGGGCAGGCCGGTGCTGGCCTGAATCTCCGTTCCGAAAAAGTGAATGTCATTCCCCGGGGTTCCCGCCGCTTGATCTATCTGCACGCCAGAAAACCCATTCGATCCCCCGCTGATCCTTCCTCCAAAAATTCTCTGCTGATTCTCATTCGAAAAGTACTGAATCTCCGATGATCCACTGAGGGTGGGCGCAAAAATGTCCGTGCGAAGAGACTGCACGAAAAGCGAGATATGCTGCTGTCCTCCGGTTACGTTCGGGGAAAACATGGTCATATTGTCGCTCGCCACTTGGATTGCTACGTTTGTGGACCCGCAAGCGGCGAACGTGGTGCAGGCAGCCCAATTGATCACGGAAAGATTCTCTGTTCGGCCCGCTCCTCCAAGACGCACCGCGATTTTGTTGGTGAGGCCCAGGGGAATGTTGAATCCCTGAAAAGAAACATCCTTCACGTCATTGCGCCCCGCGCCAGACGCTTGCGTTTCGAGAAACTGTCCCAGGCCATCTCCCAAATAATTGAAAGTGGGCGTGGGAAAAAAGACTGTCACTCCAATCCCGGTTGTGCCGAGGTTCGTCCCATCCCCGGCACCCGCTCCCCAAATCGCCACGGAATTCGAACCGTCCAAGAAGAAGGGGCGCGAACTGATTATGTATTTCCCGCTCGGAACGCACACGACGCCGCCGCCCACCTTCGCCGCGTTCACCGCTGCTATGATGTTAACGGTATCATCTGATCCCCAAATCAGTAATAGGCTTGAAGCGGACCCGCTCGCCGTATTTGAAAGCGTTACGGACGTGGCGCTGTTTACGGATAAGATTGTGGACGTGTTGATCACAAGCGAGTTAAATGCGGGATTGATCACCCATGCTACCTTGCCTTTATCGGCAGCCACGAATCCCGCCGTGGCCGAAGTCACGATCCCGGAGCTAACCGTGGAGACAGCATCAAGCACCGTTTTCGTGTTGGCCTTCGCCCCGAAAAACAAATTCTTCACGTCGAAGCACGGATCGGAAGAAGGGAACGTGCCCGCCGCCGAAGTTTGCACGAGCACATCGCCGGTCAAGTCCGAAACACAAAGCCACTGGCGGAAATTTCCGGTAACGGAGTTGAAGGTCTGACCTCCGGGGAGAACTCCATATCCGGGCGGGCAGGGAAGCTCGATCCCTTGCGCGAGGGCGCTGCCGCAAAATGCGAGCGCCCCCGCCAGCACTGTGATGGTCAAGGCAATTTTTCTCATGTACTGAGTCTCCGCAACTTGCTTTCGAGTCTCCGGTACCGTTTCGGAGACTTCTTCTTTAGCCGGTTCAGCTTCCGTCGAAGGCGCTTTAGAATCGCCCGGTGCATTTCAGGCCGCCTCTGCGGGTGTCGAAAAGATCAGGAGCACCGCGCCGATGATCACCGCCACGAGTCCCACGGGCCGCGCCAGGACGTATCCTTTGAGGCCGAAGAAGCCGAGCACGATCAAGCCGAGTGCGATTTTTCGTCCCAGGCTCATGCGGTCGGCTTCCTCCATGCGAAGTACAGGCCGATCACGGCCACGATCAAGACTATCCCCCACCATCTCATGCAGCGCGGGCAGGCCATGAGCACTCCGATCACGGCTGAACTTCCAAGAATGTTAGAGTGACTGCGCGCACGAAGATCACGCCGGGATACTGACTCCACTGGACCTGTCCTCCGGCAGCGATCAACTTCGTGCCATCGGGCACCACTCCCGCGAGCGCGGCGTTCAGCCGGTTCGGGTTATAGTCAAAGTACACGTCCACGGCGGACTGGTTTACAAAAGTCACCGTGCTGCCAACGGCGCGGCGTATCGGACGTGAGCGATCAATCGGCACGATCTCTTGAGGCATTTTATTCCTCCATCAACCCGGACGCTTCCACTTGCGGTTCAGGTTCGGGCGCGGCTCCGGCTTCCGCCTGCGGTTCAGGTTCGGGCGCGGCTCCGGCTTCCGCCTGCAGTTCAGGTTCGGGCGCGGCTCCGGCTTCCGCCTGCGGTTCAGGTTCGGGCGCGGCTCCGGCTTCCGCCTGCGGTTCAGGTTCGGGCGCGGCTCCGGCTTCCGCCTGCGGTTCAGGTTCGGTTTCCGCCTGGGGTACTTCTTCCGGGTGCGCGAGCGTGTAGTGTGTCAGCGCCGCTTCTACGCCGTAACATTCGGAACCGCACTTTTCGCAGATGAACACTGAGTCCATGATCTACCTCCCTCTTAGAGCACCGCACGGGCCACGAGATATCCGCCTCCGATGGCGATGGCCTTTCCGATGTTTCCTCCGAGCATTCCCCCGGCCAGCTTCGGATAAATGACTTCCTTGTTATACAGCACTAGAGCATCGAGCGCAAACGAATATCCCCATCCGGCGTTCGAGCCATCATTGATCGGCCCGAGCGCGTCAAACAAAACTTTCTGTGCCTTCTCAAGCGCCTGGATCGCCTGCCCCACGGTGATCTCGCCGGATTGAATTTTAGGCTCGATCACATCGGCAAACTGATTATAGGCTCCGGCGAAAGCACAAAGCGTGCCCTGCTCTTTGGCGACAGCGCGGGCGTGGGCGGTGAAGATTCCGCCGATGAACCCGAGAAGTCCGCTCAGGCCGAACGTGAATGGAGCGGCGATGCTCCCGAAGGTTTTAATTGCGAATCCCAAAGCAGGACCGCCGCCGATGGAAGCAGTACTCTTGTCGCAGTCCCCTGTCAGGGTAGGACCGAATTTGCTCCTGGTATACACGAAACGATGCAGGCGAAGGATGGAGATCGCAAGACAGGTCGGCCAACCGGAAGGTGTGCCTACACGAGCGACATAGGCAAGAATCTGCGGCGTCTCCGGTTCCAGAGGGGTAAACTTCGTGCAAGCGAGATAAGAGTCCGAAGATGCAGCAAGCCTCTGGTCTACCTCGTCCTTACAACTGCAACCCGGTCCGAAGACGGCTCCGAATCCGATAGCGCCCATCCTATTTTTCTCTCCGGCCCATTACCACGAAGCGTCTCTGTCCGCGTACAGTGATCGGGCGAATGAACCCGCCCTTGACGCGGCGTTCTTTCCGCACCGCCTTCGCCTTCGATCCAAACGCCCCGTGGAAACAAACTCTGTACCCGCACTTCAAAGGGACTACCTCACTCCCACAAAGGGTTTCTGAGGAAAGCACCAATATGCTCCGGTTTGTTGGTCCTTCCACGGCTCGTATCCGATGGGACAACTCAAAGCATAAGGATCAGAGGGAAAGTTTGTCGCACCCTCGCGCACGTTCCCGAGCGGCACGACTGCATTCCCCGTGGGGACCGTGGCGCGCACGCCCGAATCAAATTGCGGATACCCCGTTCCGACTTCGGAAGGTATCGTGGTGATCGTGGCTCCTACTGCTTCGCTCAAGAACCCTCGCCCCTTCGAGAGAATCCAGAGCAAAAGCGCCGCGAGTACGGTGAATAGAATCCACGGCCCGGTATTATCTTTCTTTGTCATTATTCTATCAGTGGCGGAGTAGCGTCCGTCCCTCCCGCTCCTAGTTTTCCGGCGCCGCTCCCCGTAGGATCAAATGCGCCCCCTCCACCAAAAGCCCCGTACCCGATTTCTGGCGCTGCCACTCTCTCATATATGCAACCCGGTCCGCTGCAGGCCGAAGGATAGGTGAGAATGAACGGAGATTCTTGAGGATTATACTTTCCCGCATCTCCCACCTTGCTTTGATCACCTTCGAATATCTTAATGCCGACTTCCGGCGCGGGAGTCCACGGCGCAGGCTGCGCGGTCGGAGACTTTGAAGTATCCCCCATCGGCGTCATTTGAGTGCCGGTAACTACGGGGCTTTTTTGCGCCTTCACTTTAGCGAAAAGAAAAACAGTGACGGCTACGATGATCCACCACATCTCTAGCCCCCCAAAAATTCCCGCAGCGTGTTCGAGGTTGACATTCCGATCTCGTTCGCCACATTCGCCGCCCACGCTTCTGAATCCTGGTTCGCGGAAGCTTGGGGACCGTTCACATACTTGCGCGCGACTTCGAAGATCGAATCGTCAAGAAAGTAGATCGAAGACTTCCCGGTCAGCCAGCCGCGCACGATCCGATAGAGTGCGTCCCACCCTTCGGTGATCGAAGCGAAGACGGTCACGCGGGAAGGCCCGAGTACGCCCAACCCTTTATCGCCCACGGCGAGATCACCCGGATTATTCGCCCGCGTGGGGATCGCACCGTTGACTCCAAAACCTTCCGCGACACTGATCCCACGAGCGAGCGCGCTGACTTTGATCTCCAACTCCGGCGTACCTGGGGGCGTGGGCGATGGCGGCGCGCCGCCGCCCCCGAGCACGTTTGCTAGGAGGAAAAGTCCGCCGAATACGATCACTAGGGCAAGGATCATTTGTCCTTCTGACTGATCAGAATGATCGCCGCGAAAAGCCCTATGCCGACAAGCCCCACGGCCCACATTACGTTTGTGGTCAGCGAAGAAAGCCAGCATCCGAGATCGAAATTTCCCGCCGCATCCTTAGAGCCTGCGCAGGCCTTTCCGGGCGATGCGGGTGGAGATGGTTCCCCCGTGGGCATCTGACTGCCTCCGGGAACCTGTAGATAAGGCACGCTCCACGAGTACGGTAGAGTCCCCGATTCCTGATACACGGCATTGTTAATGATAGAAGCCACATCATCCTGTGACCCGAAGCCGGTCCCATTCGCCACCTGCACAACCAGTTTAACGTTCAATTTCGTGTAGGTGCCGATCACTTCACCAAGAAAGCCGCCGTCATTCTCCGAACTGCGCAGGACAAGCCCGGCCTCCGTGAGATGCTTCGCCACGGAGCCGACATAATCATCCGGCGACTTCCCGAAGGATGGAGACGCAGAAAAAACACCCTGCCCAGGAGCGGGCCAAGTGCCCGTGTAGGTGACAATTGAACCGTTTGGCACGGAGGCCATAAATCTTCTACCTCCGTTTGGCGATCAGATAGAGCAGCGCGCCTAGAAGCGCGAGCATGATCAGGCTGCTATTCCCGCCTCCGAAGATGCCCGCCGAAGTAGTGGATGATCCGGTAGTTCCGGCTCCGGGTGTGCCCGCCCCAGGTACGGGGGCACTCGGAGCATTGACCGCGCTCCACACACTCTTAACGTCCACGGCGATTGTGTTGAAGAGATTAGTCAGGCCGGAAAGCCAACCATCCGAGCCGCCCGAAATGCTGCCTGCGATGCCGCCGAAACTTCCCGCGTCTTGAGTACTCATGCTGCTGCCTCCCTGATTCTTTTCAAGAGGGCGCGGGCTTTTCGGACCTCACGCCCTCTTCACTCATGCGAGCACCCTAGAACGAGTACAGCCCGCCTTCGGGCCGGTACAGCATTTGTTCCTGGATCGTATGCGCGTAGGCGTTCGCCACACCCACCACGTCCGCCGTCAACTGGATCGTGGTCCCAGGATCAACTTGATCACCGGGGTAAGCCGAATCCGGGTTTCCGCTCTCCACGAAATCGAGAACGTTATAGCCCTGGATCGGGTTTGACCCGTATTGCTCGATGATCTCCTGTTTGTGGGCGAATACGTCCAGACGGTTTCGAACGTTCCGGTTCCCGCCGAGGGCAATCCCCAGCGCCGTTACGTTCGTGTCCGAGAGTGTGAGGAAGCTCGGCGTTTGCGTGCTCGTGCCGATCTTCAAAAACACCCGCGAAGTGTTCTGTTTTTGGAGCGTGATCAAGGTAACCCCCGTGCCCGCCGATTGCAGGATCGTACCGATCGGCTGCACAACACGGGTGAGAAACCCCGGCACCACGCCGTCTTTCAAGTCCAGACCCATGATTGTCGGCAGCGAGTACACGTCAATGGTCGGTGTGCCCGCACCGGAGCCGAACGAAGAAAGTGTGAGCGTGGTCGCCGCTTGCCCGGTTCCGAACGGCCCCTGCACCGCGCCACCCGCCACGGTCGCAAAGGTCATTTGGATTTGAATCGAATCCTTCCACTCTTCGGAACGGACCGCAAACCCAGGACGCACACCCGCAGGAGAATTGAACGGATATGCGGGCAAGTCCGCGACGAAACGAAAGTCGTAGGTCCCTTGCGTAACCGGGATACCGCCCGAAGCGTAGGGCATGCTCGGAGTGGCGATCTCGGCTCCGTTCACATCGAACGCATAGGCTCTGGTGGGATCGAAAAGCTGCTGAATTCCGAGCAGCGTAGCGAAGTCCATATCCCACAGAGTAACGTTGCCCTTCTGTCTTGAGTTGGTGCCGGTGATCAAAATACGCGCGATCAAGTTTTGCAAAGCCTCCGGCTTGACGGAGGCCAAGTCCGCGCCGCCGATCACGAGACGGCCCTTAAAGACGATGCGGAACCCGCGCAGAGGCAGCGAAAGGTCCACGACTTGCGCGAGGTTCAGAGAACCGCCCGAAACCCAAGCGTTTCCAAACTGCACGGCTTTCGGGCCTAGTGGACGGTACACTTGCGAAATCTGACGCCGAGAAAGCGGCATTCTATTCTCCCCTCCCTGCCCACCGGCCCTCTAAAACTTCGCGCATGGGACCGGCTATGTTGGCAGGACTACAGAGCGATGTTGAACCAGCCTTTGAGCAGGCCGCGTCCGATCTTCGCCGCGACAACTGCGAAGAATCCCATCCCGATCAAATGCAAAGGGTGCATGATTGTCTCCCTTCCTCAGTAGGTGAGCTTCAACGGAGTAAGGATCGGGTTCAGGATGCTCCCGATCTGTGAATCGAGCACGAGGGCCAGAAGCGCCCCGAGCGTGAACAGCCCAAATGTCTTCCAGTGCATCTTTTTACCCTCCAACAAACCGTTTTTTCCAAAGGGCGTTGTCCGCCCCATCTCGTCCGAACAGATTGTAAAAACGTTCTGTGTCCGTGTCAACACAAAAACGACTGTATGCGGATTGAGCCAAATGATACCCAGGGAGGGGGGGGGGGGTGGGTATCATTTTACATCACGCGCATACAGTATTTTGTCCTTGACATAAAAGTACAGTCTGATATAGGTTGCTCCACGACGATCATGTTACGGGTGGAACGCATCGAAAAAATACTTTCCGTGCTGGCGGTGAGCGGGTACGTCAAAAACTCGCGCCCCATCTCGGCGGTGCTGATCGCGCCGAGTGACGGAGGCAAAACACAATTGCTTTTGCGGCACCTTCCTTTCGGAGCGCGCGTGGTGAACGATTTTACTTTCGGCTCCATGATCGAGATTCTTGACGCCGAGAAACCTCCGAAATGGATCGTGGTCCCGGACTTTAACGCCGTGATCAGCCATCGCCCGACGGTCGCCACTTTGACTCTCGCTTTCTTGCTCGCGCTTCTGGCCGAAGGTGTAACGGAGATACCTGGACTCGAAGGCAAGGCCA
Organism: Candidatus Acidiferrum sp.; assembly: GCA_041485085.1. Taxonomy (GTDB): domain Bacteria; phylum Acidobacteriota; class Terriglobia; order Acidiferrales; family UBA7541; genus Acidiferrum. The sequence continues at coordinate 5,749 of JBGPIX010000104.1, read as the reverse complement.
AGCTGAAAGCGGAAAAATTGCGCGAGCGCGGAATTCGCATCTCTCTGCTAACCGCTATGACGCCGGAAATGTTCCACTCCCGGCGCGGGAAGTGGCGACAGACCGGCCTGCTTCGCCGCATCGCCCCGATTTATTACAGCTACGCTGCGCCTTCCGTGTCCGTGATCCAGTCCGCGATCAGCAAGGGAGCGGACCGCGCCGACTATCAGTTTCACGCGGGCAAGCCCGGAAGTTTCCATGATGTAACTATACCTGAAACGTATACCGCGCAGGTATCTTCCCTCGCGGAGATGGTCGCTAGTACTCAGCTTGTATGGCAGCATCGCAGCCGCGAAGGTGACACGAAGACAACCCGTGCACTCGAATACCCGTTTAGCGTGCACAAAACGTTTCGGGCGTATGTGAAGTCCAGCGCGCTTCTGAATCATCGAAGCTCCGTCAACAAAGAGGATATGGAAATACTGGCGGACTTTTCGCGCTTCGTGCGGTACGATAGGCCGGAGGAGATATGACGGACCGCCCCTTTTGGAGTTGGAGTGGGATCGCAGCGCGCGTCTTCGCATGGCTGGCGCGGAGGAAGTTTCGCGCGAAGCCCACGCCCGCTCTGATCGCCGCCGTCTTCTTCTACGGCTACACGGATTTATTCGGCCTGAAAGAGTCTGGAAGATTCGCAAGGTTTGTGATCGCATCCTATCTAAAAAAACAAGTCGCAAGGGGGAAACGAAATGGCAAACCCAAACAATCCGCCAGCGCCGGAAGTTAAGCTGGTGATCTGCCCGGAGTGCGAGACGGAAGTCAATCTCACCGAGGGCGACACTTGCAAAAAGTGCGGCCTGGACGTAGCGTGGTGCCTTGAGAAAGCGCGCCGGGACCGGGCCGTAAAGCGCCTAGTCGAAGGCCGCGAAGCCGAAGAGAGAAAAGCGAAGAAGCCCGGATGGGGCTTCGGAGACTGACAATGGCGCGCTTCAACAAATACCCTTGCCCGCGAGGTTGCAAATTCGGCGGCGAAACTCTGCGCGGCTGGCGAGTGCACATGAGCCGCGCCCACAGTCAATATTCTCAGGAAGAGCTTGCGCAAGCCGCAGGCCAGGGGCCGGAAGCAACTGCCGTCACCGGCGAGCCTGGATTCGATGCTTACGCCGCGAAGATGCCGGAGACTGCCGAGGGATTAGGCGCAGCACCGCCCGAACCTGCACGTTCCCCAACTCCGTCGCCCCCCGTGGACTCTCAGCGTGAAGTGCTGGCACGGAAGATCAATGCTCAGATGCGCAAGGTCAAGAAACTTATGAGCGAGGCCATGCCGAAGCTCGCCTTTCACCAACTCGCCCGCGAGCGTGGTGAAGGATGGGAACTCACCGAAGAAGAGGCGGACACTGTCGGGGAGGCTATCGAAACTGTTTTCGAAGCGATGGGGGTGGACTTCCAAATCGAGCCGTGGAATGTCACGCTCAAAAGCAAGCTCTGGCTGCTCGTGTATCCGCTCGCCGTGGCGCTCGTGGTTTTCTTCGGAAAAACTATGCGAGAGAAAAAAGATGCCGAACCCGATCCTCAAAGTGAAAAAGCCTCTTAGCCGAGCGGACAGACTGGCGGAAGTGACCGTTTCGATGGAGGATTGCAAAACCTCCGTGGAAGTCCTCAAGGAAGAGCTTGAAAGCTGGAAACAGAATATGCCGGAGAACTTACAAGAGGGTTCGAAGACCGCAGAGTTGGAGGAAGCCATTGACGCGCTCGAAGCGGTCGCAGACTCTCTAGGTGAGGCCATAGACAACGCGGAGTCCGTTTCGTTTCCGGGAATGTATTAGAATGCAGAATCGAATCGTGGGAGTGATCGCGCCGAAGGGCAGCGGAAAAACGTACATGGTGACGGAAGCAATGCGCGGGATGGAGCGCGTGGCAGCCTTCGACATGCTGCACGAGGGCGCGTATCTCGGCGTGGCCGATGAAATGCACACGGGCGCGCCCGCCGCATTCGCGGAGTCCCTGCGCGCGGATCAATTCCGTGTGATCTATCGTCCCACGATATTCTCAATGCAGGACGAAGAAGAGTACTGCCCGGAATTTGAACCCTTCGTCACCCTCTGCTATCTCCGTGGAGATATGACGATGATCATTGACGAAGCGCACCAAATCTGCACGGCCCGGACGTGCCCGGATATGCTGCGCAACGCGGTCCGCCTGGGGAGGCACCGTCAACTCAATATCTATTTTGTAACACAAAGCTTTTCCGCCGTCGCGCGTCCTCTCACGGAGAACGCGGACGAATTCTGGTTTTGGAAGATCATCGAACCGAAGGACATTGAAGGTATCCGGGCGCGCTGCGGACTGGAAGTCGCGCACCGAGTGCTTAATCTTCGGCGTCTGGAAATGAACGGCCAGGGGAAAGTGATCCCCGGCGAGATGGTGCGTTGGACTACTTATGGCGGACTCGAATAAATGTCCCGAATGCTTCGACACGGGCAAAACGCTAGTGGCTTGCACATGCTGCGGATACAGCTTTTGCACGGATTGCATAGAGGAACATGAGCGGAAGTGCGAAGATCGAGAACAATGAGCCGAACTGCACGGCGTTCTGCCAGAAGTGCGGGCAAGGTTTTGCCGGGCCCTAACCCGATCCGCGTGGGGCTTGCCCTCACCTACCACATGGAACACCATGCACTCGATTGCTTTTTCTGCGAGCAGACTTTAGAGAGTTTCGCGGAGCTTGCCGAGCACGTCAAGAGGGGCTGCGCGGGATAGGGAGGAAACACAATGGCGACGTACAGAGGAAGGACAGAGGATGCAGGCGCTCCGATCCTGGGTGCAAGATTTTGGACCGAGGGGAAGGAGATCGCCGGGCGAGTCATTCGATCATTCCGAACCGTCAACGGACTTTGTTGGGAGATCGAACTCACAGACTCGATCACCGTCGAGGGGAAGGATGTGTCCCCCGAACAGGAAGGTAAAGTAGAGGGCACTCACTTTTCCGTGGGCGCATTGAAGGGCTTCGGCATGGCGCTTGCGGCAGCCGGGCTGACCGATCTACAGCATGGCGATAAGGTGAAGATCAAATGCACGAGCACAACGGACACGGGGAAAGGCAATCCGCGAGTTGACTTCGAAGTGGAAGTGGATCGTCCCGGCTCCGACTTCTAGGGCAAAGGATTCCGCGTGGCGCGAGAAAGTCAAAAACGACAAGGGAAGCGGAGGATCACAAAGGCAAAGACGCCTCCGAAACGGGAACCTTCCCGCGCTCGCGCCACTCGGACTATCTACCGGGATACGGAAACTGGACGTTTCGTAAGCAAGTCCACATGGACGCGGAGCCGGACGCATGGCGGTCAGCGGTACCGCAGACAAGCACTAGGCAGGACAAAACCTACTCGAAAGAGAAAAGCTGTGCGCCCGGCCCCGCGTCCAATGGAAGCCCCCACACTGATCGAGGAACTTGAAGAGTTGGAGGAAGAGTTGGAAAGCGAAGCCCTGGACCTGGAAGAAGAAGACGTGTATTGAAATGCCGAAGAAGGAACGTCAGCTAGCATTACATATCACCGGAACCGTGCCGCGAGGCACAAGCCGTAAGGAATTCTCCAAAGTCTTGATGAAATCCATAGAAGACCAATCCTACACTCTGCCGGAAGGGTACACGGCACAGATCAAGTGGAGCAACAATGAGGGGCGAACATGGAAGGAAGGCGAGTGGCAGGAAGAACTGGAAGCCTCTGCGGAGGGACCGAGCGGAAGTGCCGGGTTCGAATTCGCCGTTCTGAAATACCTGGAGCCGAAGGCGGGCGAATTGGAGATTGAGCGTGAAGAGGAAAAACCGGAACCGAAACGTAAGCGCAAAAAAATTCTGGTACGTCGAGCGCGCAAACGAACTGCTCTTGGACGCCGACAGCGAAGAGCGAAGAAAGCTCGTTCTCATAAGGCTCGGGCGCGCCGCAAGGCTAAGGGTAAAAAGGGTGCTCATGCTGCCAAGCGGAAAAGAAGGGCACTGGCACATCGCCGTGGTACTCGAAAACAATCTAAGCACGCTTGAGGCTGCCGCGTGGAGACTGCGCCTGGGAAGTGATCTCTTTCGTGAGGCGCATACGTTGATCCGTCTCGCGCATGGCATCGCGGCCCCTTCACTTTTAATCTGCCGGTACCCCTTCGAGCACCGCGAGCCGGATGGAGTCTGCGACTGTACGGCGCATGGCGAAGAGAGCATGAGATCGTGCAAAACGGCTCGAAGGATTCGCCCGACAGAGGACTCGTTTATCTTCCTGGAAAAACCTCGTGCCGTTCACCGTTGAACAGCGCCGCCGATGGAGGCAACTCGAATACCGCGAGCGTCGCCGCGCCCTCATTCGAGAGATGGGAGGGAAAAACCCAGCCTGCCATTACTGCAGACTAACCGGCGTGGCCCTAGAATTCGAGCACCCGAAGGGGCGCGACTACGATCCCGCGAAGATGGACCGTCTCACTCGGCTGCGGCAGTACCGCTCGGACTGGCGCGCGGGCAACCTCGTGCTGGCCTGCCGCAGTTGTAATGCGACACGAAATGGCCGGGAAACAGGCTGCGAAGTCTGCGGCACAGAGCGAGAACTTGTGCATTGTGAGACATGCGAGCTTCTAGCCTGCCTCGAATGCCTTTCGCACCACGAGGGGGAGTGTAAACGGCGGCACCGCCACGGAGAATAACCCTTGACAACCCCGCACCACCACGGTAGCCTAGACTAGGGATGATGCTTTTGTCCGGCGCAAGAGAATTTCAAACGGAAAGCATCATCTCTTAGCCTGGATTTGCAACACCCACGGGTGGGAAAAACCATGAGCGCCGAAACCGAATCCGTCAAAGTGGACCGCGACGTACTAGCAACCTATCGCTTCCTGTCCGAGCGCACCGGGAAGCAGCTTTCCACCATCATCTCCGACACGCTGCGCGCCTGCGCCAGTATGTATCTCGCCGGGGCGCAGGCCGGAGTGCAGGGACTCGGAGAAAAAATCAAACTAGCAAAGGGTGACAAATGAGCTTCGCGCTCACCGTGTTTATCGCCGCCGTGCTGATCCTGGACTGCGCCGCCTATCTATTTTTTGTCAAAGGGGGCCCAGATATGGAATCTTTAATAAAACTCCCAAATTCTACCCTTGCCGGACACCCTTTGAAGTCGTGCAAGTGCCGCACTGTTTTGAGCGAGGTACTAAATTCCACGCCCGCACTCTGCACAGGATGGCGAAAAAAGATGCTTCCCGGTAAGCGCACGCGCGCGCAGCGTAAACGTTCGAACGCCCGAGAACGCCGCCGCCTCATGCTCGCGGAATTTGACGCCGAGCAATATCAGAGGAACAGCCGCGCCACACTTCGCGCGTCCTTAATCCTCCCCGAGCACACCCCGATGCCCCTCCACGTTTTTCTGCTCGATTGGCGATTCTGGTTCGATCTGCGGTCCTGGTACAGAGCTTTCAAGGACGTTCTCACTGATCCGGTAGTGCGAAACGAAATCATCCTAAAAGCGAGGGGGATACTCGGACGATGAACCCCGAAGGCCGTCCCAAACGAACTGAGATCACCGTGCCGATCCGCACCGAACTTATCGCGGAGCTTGAAGACATTTGCCCGCAAAGTTGGACTCGCCACCGGCCCCTGGCTGGCCGAACTTGCGGAAAACGAGATCGCGGACCGTCGCCTCTACCAACTCACGGTGGCCCACGCCCCGATCACGAAAAAACATTATCCCCGCGTGCGCGATGGAAGCCCGCGCTACACCCGGCAGGGACACCGGATGCGAGT
>JBGPIX010000103.1:0-15228 GCA_041485085.1 Candidatus Acidiferrum sp. | reverse complement strand
GAATTTATTGGCCGCGCCCGCTTCCGTCTTTCTTCAACTTCGTTCCCGGCTGTCCATCCTTTCTATGTCACCGCGCAACTCTCGCGTATGCCAGTTGCCATTCCGTCTGCGATTTCTGCTCACGGTTCTCAAGCCGGCACCATTTCCCCGGCGTCCCCCGTTTTGGTCGAACCGGGCCGCTCCGCGCGCCTGCGTCTCCATTCCGCGAATGCCACTATCAGCATCGAAGTGAAGCCTCTCCAGCGTGGCCACCTCGGTGAAATCATTCGCGTGCGATTGCCCGCGAATGGCAAGACCTTCCGGGCCCGCGTCCTCGAAAGCGGTGATCTCGATGCCGATTTTTAGGAGTCCCTCCATGTTTCTTCGTCACCCTTGCAGGGTTGCCTTGCTCCTCGTCTTTCTCAGCGCTCTGCCACTGCCCTCCAATGCCTTCCCCCGATGGAAAAAGTCCAAACCAGATGCCAACTCGAACTATTTGGACGAATACCTCAAGCGCGCTCGCGCCATGAATCTTCCAGCTCCCACCTCGGCTGGCAGTTTGTGGGTCGCCACCGGTCCGCTTTCGGCCCTGGCCGCGGACTACAAGGCCCGCAGCGCCGGCGACCTCATCATCATCCATCTCGTTGACAATTTCTCTGCCGCCAGTAACGCCGAGAACAAACAGCAGCGTCAATTTGCCGCGCAATCCAGTGTCACGAATCTGCTCGGCAAGCTCAGCGCCAACAACACTCTTCAGAACTTGCTCAACGGATCTTCCAGCCATAGCATCGACGGAAAAGGCCAATCCACCCTGAGCTCCAATGTTTCTTTGAATCTCGCGGCTCAGGTCCTTGAAGTTCTCCCCAATGGGGTCCTCGTTGTCCAGGCTGCCCGCGACATCACCCTTGGCAACGACCGCCAAACCGTTGTTCTCCGTGGCCTGGTTCGCCCAGGTGAACTCGCTACCGACAATTCCATCTCCTCCAACTCCATCGCCAATCTCGAAGTCGAAATCAAGGGCAAGGGCGCCGTCGCCGAAGCCTCACGACAGCCGAACATTGTTGTTCGCACTTTATTGCGGCTCTTCACTTTCTGAAAGGACCAACATGTTCTCGCCTATTCGCACCCTCCTCCGAGCAGCGATTTCGCTCTACCTCATTTTTGCCATGCCCCTTCTTGCCCTTGCGTCTGATCAGCCTGCGCCTCCGCCCCCCGTCGCGCCGCACATGGCGCGCATCAAGGACGTGACTTCTGTCGAAGGCATCCGCGACAACATGCTTCTCGGCTACGGTCTCGTCGTCGGTCTCAATGGCACCGGCGACAAGCAGCAGACCATCTTCTCCATCCAGACCCTCGGCAGCATGCTCGAACGCATGGGCGTCAATATCAAAAATCAAATCGCTAACATCCAGGTCCGCAACATCGCCGCCGTTTTTGTCACCGCCACTCTTCCGCCATTCTCCCGCCCCGGCATCAAGATCGATGTCACCGTCTCTTCCATCGGTGATGCCAAGAGTCTCGCAGGCGGTACTCTCCTCCTCACGCCTCTCGCCGCTCCCGACGGCCAGGTCTACGCTGTCGCCCAAGGGCCGCTGGTCATCGGCGGCTACAGCGTAGGCACCAGTGCCACCGCCAAGACCGTCAACCATCCCAACGTCGGCCGCATTCCGCTCGGCGCTCTCGTTGAACGCGATGCTTCTCTCAATCTTTCGCAAATGAACTTGCTCTCCCTTCTTCTCCGCGATGATGATTTTGACACCGCGCACGACATCGCCACGGTCATCAACAAGGAACTCGGCACCTCCGCCGCGCGCGTTGTCGACAGCCGCCGCATTGAAATCGCCGACGTGAAAGCCGCCGCAGGCGACGTTCCCGCGCTCATGTCCCGTATCGGCGATCTTACCGTTCACACCAAGCCCTCCGCCAAAGTCGTCGTGAACGAACGCACCGGCACCGTCGTCATGGGCGGCAACGTCACCATCAGCCCGTGCGCCATCCTCCACGGCAATCTCTCCATTCAAGTCACCACGGAATTTCAAGTCTCCCAACCTGCCCCCTTTTCCAAGACTGGACAAACCGAGGTCGTCCCACAAACTGAAGTCAAAGCCCAGGAATCGCCCGTACAGGTTCTCCAACTCAAGGAAGGCGCCACCGTCGAAGAGTTGATCCGCGGCCTGCAAACCATGGGCACTTCCGCCCGCGACATTGTTTCCATTCTCCAATCCATCAAAGCCGCCGGCGCCCTCAACGCCGAACTCGAGGTCTTGTGATGAACCCAATCGATTCCTACGCCTCCGGCCTCGCCGCGAACGCCGCCACTTCTCTGTCCCAGATCGGGAAATTGTCTTTGAACGCGCCACTCTCGAACTCGCCTGCAGAACGAAAACTTCATAAGGCCGCCGGCGAATTCGAATCGCTACTTCTCTCGAATCTCTGGAAGTCCATGAAATCCAGTTTTGCCGACTCCGACGACGATTCGACCGATCCTGCCCACGACACCCTCGAAAATATGGGCATCGACGCCATGGCCGGTGCCGTAGGCAAAGCCGGCGGCCTCGGCCTTGGCAAGCTGATTCTAAGGCACTTAGAGCCCCTGCTCCCACAATCCCCAGCAGGGAAGGACGCGACGAACCCCGGTAAAGTTCCAGCGTCCCCTGCCGATACTTCCTAGTGAGAAGCGCTGGAGTAACGAGCGCCATTAAAGTTTTCTTAGATTTGGCCGATAGGAACTTAAATCGCTTGTCATCCTTAGATCAGGCGAGCGGCCCAGAAGAACCAGGAGTTAGTTTATGAAGATCGATCCAAGAATTCAGCTCCCCGGCGATGCGCCGCCGGAACGCGTCAAAAGCACCGGCAAGGGTGCCACTCAATCCCAGAGTGCTGCGAATATATCTGGTGTTTCTTCTGCAGCCGGTGAAGACACCGTCAAGCTCTCCAGCACCCATGGAGAAGTTCAGATTCTCGCCGCCAGCCTGAACAGTGTGCCCGAAGTGCGCACTGCCCGCGTCCAGGCTCTTCAACAGCGTGTTCAGAGCGGCCAGTACAATCCGGAAAGCCAGCAAGTGGCCGACGCGATCATTAAGGATCACTCCCGCGTCAACACCAAGGCCTAACTCTGGGGAATTCCCCGATGGAAAATCTGAGTCCATCGCGCATTCAACCGCTCTCCCCGGGAGAAGAAAAAAATCGCGACCTGGAGCGCCCGAAGAAGCCCGAGAAATCTCAAGCGGCACGCGCTAATGCTCCTGCTACACCTTTGGTTGAAGCTGACAACGAAGAAGAACATTCGCTCGATGAACGGGCCTGAACTGTGACCAACGAAACCCATCGCTACCTCGAACTTCTTGAACGGCGCATCGCGATGCTGAGCTCACTCGCGGAGTCCTTATCCGCTGCCAGTACCGGCCTCGTTTCTTTCGATCTGGACCAACTCGAGTCCCGCATCGCCGAACAAGAGCGCTTGTGCACCGATATTCGCGCGCTCGACGAACAAATGGATCAAGTCCAACGCCGTTGTGCAACTCACCTTGCCGCCGCTCCGAATTCGCGTACTCCTGCCGATCCAGACACGCTCCGTTTGCGTGACACCGCCGCCCGCCTCAGCAAGATTCAGTCCACCGTGAAGCAGCTTAACGCCGCGCATCAAATTCTTCTGCGCCGCTCCCGCCACACCATCGGCGCGCTTTTGAATTCCTATCACTCTTTTGCCATGACTTATTCCGACCCCTTTGCTCCTCGCGTAACCGCGGGAGAAAGGCTCTAATCATGGGCAGTCTTTCCGCTAGCCTCAACATCGCCGTGCAGTCCCTGCTCTCCGAGCAGGGCGCCATCGAGACGACCACGAATAACATCGCCAACGTCAACACTCCTGGCTACTCCCGTCAGCGCCCTAACCTCGAAGAAACGCCCCCCGTTCAATTTGGCAGTATCACTCTCGGAACCGGCGTCAAACTCGCCGACGTCTCCAGCCTTCGCGACTCCATTCTCGATCTCCGCGTCAATCAGGAAACCCAGCAACAAGGTCAGCTTGACGCCTTCATCAGTGGCGGCCAGCAGATCCAGACGCTCTTCAATGAAACCTCCGGTACCGGTCTACAGGCGCCCCTGACCGCTTTCTTCAGCAGTTTCTCCCGTCTCTCCGCCAATCCCAGTGACCTTAACGTTCGTCAGGGCGTCATCACTTCCGCCCAGAATCTCGCCAGCGCCTTCAATCAAGCCTCCGACAATTTGACCACCCAGCAGCGCAACGTCGATTTGTCAGTCTCGCAGTCCGTCAGCCAGATCAATGCGCTCACTTCGCAAATCGCCGCTGTCAACATTCAGGTGGCCAGTTCCTCCGCCGTCGGCCAAAATCCCGGGCCTTTCATCGATCAGCGCCAACAGCTCATTAACAAGCTCTCCAATCTTGTGGACGTCTCGCAGATTGACGCCGGCAACGGCAGCCTCACCCTCACCACCAGTTCTGGCGCGCCTTTGGTCGTCGCCGGACAGAGCTTTCAATTGATCACTCAACCCGATTCGTCGACCGGCCTCCAGCATGTTTTTTCGCAAGGCACGGATATCACCTCCAGAATCACCTCCGGCCAGCTCGCCGGCCAACTGCAAATCCGCGATCAGGAAATTCCTTCCACCCGGTCTTCGCTCGATACTCTCGCCTCCAACCTGGCCACTTCCGTCAACACGCAAAGTCAGGCCGGTTTTGATCTGAACGGTGCCGCTGGCGGAAATATCTTCAGTCCTCCGCCCGTTGGCGGAGTTGGCGCCGCCTCGTCAATCACCGCTGCCATTACCGACCCCACGAAGATTGCCGCCAGCGGCGGCCCCGCTCCGGGCAGTCCCGGTGACAACACCAACGCCAACGCTCTTCTTGCTCTCCAGAATCAAAATATCGTCGCCGGAGAGACTCCGCTGAACTATTACTCTGGCTTGGTCTTCAAGGTTGGCAATGACGTCTCGACCGCTCAAATCAATCAGCAATCCGGCAGCCTGGTCCTTCAACAAATCCAGAATCTCCAGGGTGGCGTTTCCGGCGTGGACATCAACGAAGAGGCCGCCAATCTCATCCGCTTTCAAAACGCTTACCAGGCCTCGGCTAAAATTGCCTCCACCATCGACTCTCTCATGCAGACAGCGATTAACATGGTGCAATAACTCATGTCCACACGAATCAATCCGAATATTCTTCCCGATCTTCTTCTTTCCATCCAGCGGAGCAAGCAGAGCGAGACCACTGCAACCGAACAACTAGCTTCAGGCCTCCGCGTCAACCAGCTTTCTGATGACCCCTCGGCCGGCGCCGCGCTGGTCGGCAATCACAATCAGACTGGCCAGGACGACCAGTTCCTTCAGAACATCAGCTCTTTGCAGACTCGTTTGCAATCTGCCGACTCCGCGCTCAGCAATGTTGTCGAGGTGCTCACTCGCGCTGTCTCGATCGGAACGGAAGGCGCCAATGGCACGCTGAGCGCGGCCGATCGGCAATCCGTCGCCGCCGAAGTGCAGGGTTTGCAATCCCAGTTGGTGGGCCTGGCCAACACTATTTACCAGGGGACGTATCTCTTTGCTGGCACGGCGGTCACCACCCAGCCCTTCACGCTGGACCCCGTCACTGGCGCCGTCACCTACAACGGCAACGCCGGCGTGTCTTCCGTGGAACTCTCCAACAGCAACTCTGTCACGACCAACGTCCCTGGCAGCCAGCTCTTCCAGAACGCCGCCGGCGACGCTTTTGGGGCGCTGCAAAACCTGAATACCGCCTTGCTATCCGGCAACAATATTGGAGCAGCCGTCACTCAAGTGGGGACAGCGCTCAGCCAGCTCGGTACCCAACGCGTCTTCTATGGCAACGCTCTAAATCAAATCAATCTCAGCGAGAACTTTCTGAACCAGGACAAACTCAATCTGAGCGCTCAGGAGAACGCCTTGGTTGGTGCGGACCTTGCTACCGTCGCATCCAATTTCGCGCAAGCCCAGACCGCCAATCAAGCCACCCTGAACGCCACCGGACGAATCCTCAGCCTGCCGACGCTGCTCGACTTCCTCAGGTAAGACCCGCCTTCCGAGGCGGGCCGTTTTCCACTCCTGAAATAGGACCCCTCGGTTTCCACTTAGTGTCGTGCCCGAGACAACCTTATTCGGCCACGAGTCACCAGTCACGAGTCACCAGTCACCTTGCTCTTGATCACGGCTGCACGCCCGCATAAACCGGTATCGCCCCGCGCGAAACATTTTTGTAAACTACGCCGCCCTTCATCACAAACACCACTCGCCGCACCGCCGTAATGTCTTTCACCGGGTCCCCATCCAGCGCGATGATATCTGCCTGCAACCCCGGAGCAATCGTCCCGATCTGGTCTCCCATGCCCAGCGCTTCCGCCCCGATCGAATTCGCAGAGACCATCGCCGCCATTGGCTCCACTCCGCCGTCCCGCACGCGGTCAATGAACTCTTCCGCGTTCCGTCCGTGCGCCCCCGCCACCGCGTCCGTCCCAAACACAATTTTCAGCCCCGCAGTTTTCGCCGCGTGTTGTACCAGCTCGTGATTCATCGGCAGGATTTTCTCCATCGCCGCAAAACCCTCCGCTGTGTAGCCCGGCGTGCCGATGTATTGTTCCTTGTGCAGCAGATAGTTTTCAATGATCAGCCCCGCCTGCGGATCCAGATACGTGCCTTTCTCCGCCATCAACTTCAGATCGTCGTCCGTCGCCAGCGTGCCATGCTCGATCTCCGTGCACCCCGCCAAAGTCGCCGCCCGCACCGCATCCTTATAAGCGTGCACCAGCGTGCGCAGCCCCTGCTTCTTCGCCTCATCGCAAGCCGCGTTCAATTGCTCCTGCGAAAGTGTCATCCCTCCGCCCTGCCGGATGCTCTGCGAGGCGAAAATCTTGATGACGTCCGCGCCCGCCGCCTTCTGTTTCCGTACGAACGCGCGGATTTCCTCCGGCGTCCCCGTCTTCTCGCCTTGCCCAAACAGCGGCTCCACCGCCGTCAGGATCCGCGGCCCCGCCAGCATTCCTTTCGCGATCGCGTCTCGCAGAGGAATATCGTTCGCCGCCCCCGGGCTCTGCACCGTCGTGAACCCCGCCATCAGCGTCACCCAGGCATTCGACGCCGACTGATACGCATCCTCCTGCGTCGTCCCTCCCATCCCCGCATTCTTCCCATCCTTCCCGAAGTTCCACGTAATGTGCGCGTGCGCGTCAATCCACCCCGGCATCACCGTCAGCCCGCGCAAGTCGTAATCCGCCGGCCCCGCCTTCGCGCCAGCCTCCGCATTCGTCGTCACCGCCACAATCTTCGACCCTTCAATCACGATGCGCGCATCGCGCAACACGCCGCCCTTCCCATCCAGCACCGTGCTCGCCGCAATCACTATCCGTTTACTCGGCTCAGCCGTTTGTGAATGAGCGGTTTGCGCACCGTACACGCCCAGCAGTCCGAAAATGCAAGCAAGAATTTTCGCAGATCGCATGATCGCTCCTTACTTCGTTCAAGCTCGAATGCGAAGTAATTCTGTCACATTCCTAAACCGGAGTTTCTGATTTAGATTTCCTGCGTCCCTCTTACTCGTCTTGTAATCTTGGGAAAGGAACAGAGAAAACTCGTAGGGTCAGTGCCAGGAGGGAAGCGACCGCCGCCCGAGGAGTGCTTCTGCCGCCCATTTACCCAGGTAGACGGAGAGCGCCACCCCGTGCCCATTATATCCGCCGAGCACCATCACCTTCTCACTGCGCGGATGAGAACGGAAAATCGGGCGCATCCCCTCAGTGAGCAGAATTGGTCCACCCCAGCGGTGCGTGATCCGCACGGAAGCAAGTGCCGGATGCAGACTGCCGGACTCGATCTTCAAGCCACTGCAGTCGTTCGGCGGCTTCCCCTCTTTGCACATCGAATCGGCGCAAATCCGGCGTGCGCTTCTTGCGCAAGTGGGAACCCGCGCCCGCAATCGGCCAGCCGATCAGGGCCGGCACAAGCCCCGCCCCGAAAATAACTCCGTTCGTCTCCAGCAACCTTCCCCACAAGTAAGGGAAGTCAATAGTGTAAAACGGTCGCCGCGAAGCGAAGCCGATCGCTTTCAACTGCGCCGCAGACAGTGGTTCCGTCGCCAGCGCAAACGTAAGTTTCGGCTCCGCAACCTCTCGTACCCCGGCCATCTCCAGTGAGAAAGCATTCGTCGCCAGAAGCACCTGCTCCGCGCGAATGGTTTTCCGCTGCACTCTGCCCCGAACTCTGCGCAACACCTGCACTCCCGCCGGATTCGCAAAATCCAATCCGCGCACTTCGGCTTGTTCGGCAATTTGCGCGCCTGCCTTTTCGGCTGACCGCGCCAAGCCCGCAACCACCTTTCCGGGGTCCACCGTGCCTCCCGGCACCTGCCGCACAACCCTGAGTCCGCCGGAGTCCTGCCAGCGGATCGGCGAATCTTTCATCCCCGCAGATCGCCCGATCTCCCAGACGTCGGACAGCGCCAGTCCCCCGTCAATTCCGAAGGTCCTTAATATGTCCTCGTATCCTGCCAGCACATCACCCAATCCAGGCAGTTTGCCCGCCGCTGTTTCCGCCAGTGCCAATCCGCCCGTCCGTCCACTCGCCCCTTCGCCAATCGAACCCGACTCCAGCACCAGCACGGACCGCTTTCGATCCATCCGCCTCAACCACGCCGCAGCCGCCAGCCCCGAAAATCCTCCGCCAACAATTGCAATATCAACATGATCCGCGAGATCCCTGGCCTCCGGACGGAACTCAACCTTCCACGGTGGTCTCCCCCACGGATCCGCCCACCGCCTTGGGACGCGTTGCCGGCCTCCCCTTGACCTTTGGCCTGCTTTGACTTTTCCTTCCCGTGCCACAAGGCGAATCTACCTCATCGTTCTCTCGCCGTACAACCAAGCTGCTCATTTCTGCAAACTTGGACCGGGAAATCATTTTCCTGTTGACTTTCCCTTAAAATAGGCTACATTTAATTTTGTAGAAAACCATATTTGGAGTGCGGGAGCTTGCTCCCGTTTTTCTTTTTTAGCACGCTTCTTTCCCGTTAGGCAGTTTGTTCCCCGTCGCATCTCCAGTAGGATCAAATACTTACGAAATGCAACTTTCACAACCCCTTTGTTTTGATATTCATACGAAATGCCGGGGGGAGGGTACACCTGCAACCAGAATTTTCGGGGTGACTCCGGGCCTTGCGTTCCAAAAGTTTGAAGAGAGACGCTACCGCGTTTGCCCGAGCGCGCTGGCCCACTGAGACACCGCGTTGAGCTGTTTCCGCCCGGCGTCCATTTGCGATCGGCGCGCGTGCAGCATCATGCTCAACTGTTCAAGAGTCTTCTGCAATTCAAGCAACTGAGATTTGTACAGGTCCAGTTGCTCGGCAAGTTCCGGATGCTGCTTGCGTAATTCCGAAGCGCGTTCCATCACCGGGGCCATCTCCGTGATGGGCGCGGAGAGCGCGCGCACTTGCTCGACGCCAAACTCGCTCTCTCCGTTCAGTGCGCCCTTGGCGCCAGCCAGCATGCTCGCGAGTTGCCCATTGATTTGTTCGAACTTGCCGTAAAGTTTCGAAGCCACTAGGCGCTCCAGGTTGCCCGGGGCGTCTCCGTGGCATCGGTAGTGGACGGTGCACGCGAGATTTGTGCGGCAGGCGTGCTGGCCTGCGGAGCGGCCGGAACGGCAGGGGCTGCCGCCGCGGGCGACTGTAGCTCCACTTGATGCCAGGCGTCGCGCAAGAGCTTGTACTGATCAATGAGTTTTTCAATCGCGACGCTGGAAGAGTTGACGCTGGCTTCCATGATCAAGGCCCGTGTCACCTTATAAAAGCTGCTGAGATGTTTTGCAGCTTCACCGCCGCGTTTGTGGTCGAGGACATTTTCCAGATGTGCCACCACTGCCAGCGCATGATTTGTCTCGAAGACGCGAGCCTCAGCGTCTCCGCTCTCGATCGCCGCAAGGGCCCGCCGGAAGTCACGCAGAATCGTGTCGTAAAGCGCCATCACCTGCCCAAGCGGTGAAGCCCCGTGAGCCGCGGATTGCTGGTAAGCGAAACTGGCGCTGGCGTTCTTCATCACGCTGTCGCTAACTGCTGGCTGAGCTGCGCTTGCAGTAGTGGAAGTTCCTGCAGCGTCGCATTCACCTGCGCGTAGACTTGAATCAGGTTTTGCTGCTTGACGGCCATGGCCGCTTGCAGGTCCGTGATATGTCGGGCCATGGATTGGGAAGATTGCGACATGCCTTGCGCATCCAGGCCAAGGCTCCCGGAGATGGGATCAGCAATATTTGTGATGGCCGCTTTCAAGTTGCTGGCAAACCCCGTGGACGCAGCTTGAAAAAAACTCTGAAAGGAAGAATAGTTTGCTGACAGCTTGCTCGCGAGCGTCCCTTGGTTGACGCTTAGAGTCCCATCATTGTTCAGGTCGAGGCCCAGGCTCGCGAGGTTGGCGATGTTCCCGTTCGCGGCTCCGGCGTAAGTGACCGCTGCAAGCAGAGCGGCTTGCGCGGACCGCAGGGAACCGTCACTCTCGAGTGCTCCAGCGCCGCTGCCGTCCGAATTCACCTGGAACTGCGCGTTGATGCCGTTGATGGCGGTATTGTACGCGGACACAAACTGATTTATTGCGTCGGTAGCTTTGGAAGTATCCGGAGCAACTGTAAGTGTGACGGGCGTATTTCCGGTCGGAGCCGCCAAATTCAGTGTAACTCCGTTGATCACGCCGGTCACCGTGTTGCTGGAGCTGCTAATCGGAATACCATCAACGGTCAATGTGGCGTTGAGCCCCGCCACCGCCTGGTTGAAATTCACTGCAGTGGATGGAGCGCTCGCGAGGTGCAAGGCGCCTGTCGTGGATATGTCGCCAGCAACTCCGGAAGTCGCGCTGACGAGGGCAAGCCGCGCGCCGTTGGCATCGTTGATGACCGTCGCCGAGACTGCGCCCGTCTGTTTATTGATGGCCGCTGCGAGTTTGTCCAAGGTGTTGTTCGTGGAATCGATCGTTAGGGACGCAGCCGAGCCGCTGCCAACTGTGATGGAAATAGTGTCGCCAGTCTTGAGCGCCGTGCTGCCTGTGGCCACCGCATCGGTATAGTAGGAAGAAGTTGTCGCCAGATTGGCGATCGCAATCGTATGCGATGCGGCAACCGCAGTCGATGCCGCGGTCGCTGTGAGCAAACTCGTATTGGAAGAACTTGCAAGCTCGGAGTTGAGTTCGCCCAAAGGATCGTTCAGTGATGTAGCCACCGTTTTCAGGGCGGTCAGATTCGATGTGATCTGCGCTATCGCTTGGCTCTGCGCGTCAATACTATTTTTCTGACCCTGTAGGTTGGAGATATTGGCCTGATCGTGCGCCAGCGCCAGTTGCACGAAATTATTAACGTCGATGCCTTGCCCGAGCCCGACGCCGCCCGTGTTGGACGTGCCGGTTGAAGCGCCACCCGTAATTGACAGAGCCATCCCGATTTCTCCCTAAGCCTTGACGTTCACATGCGGTCTTGCTTTGGCTTCCTCTTGTTTCAAGAGTTCGTCGATCCCCTGGCCGACACTTCGCACCGCCGCGGCTGGCAATTCCTGAATCTCTTGTCCGGACTGCGCGTCGCTGACTACGTAGTACACGCGCCCGTTGCCGTCCCTTCGAAAGGTCACGTCACGCTGTTCGCCGCCGACCGGAGGTGCAACATTTACTGCCTGGCTGCTTACTACGACTTTGTTGGCCGTTGATACCGCTTGTCGAACTGCTGGACGGAGTGCTACTTCCTTGGCGGCCGGAACTTGGTTTGTTGCCGCGATGCTGGCGATAAATTGCTCTTGAACTTTCATTAATGCCTCCCGCAGAAGCGGATATGGCGGGGCTCGTAGAGCCCCGCCTGCCGCCTGTTTCTTTTTCTACGGTTAGCGGAGCAGCGTGAGGATGCTCTGCTGAGCCGAGTTCGCCTGGGCCAGGGCCGAGATACCGGACTGGTTCAGGATCGTGAAGCGGGAGAGGCTAGCGACCGCCGACGGAATGTCCGCCGCGCGGATGCCATCTTCTGCTGCCGTCAGGTTCTGTACCTGGTTGCTCATAACGTTGCTGGCTGCTTGCAGCCGGTTGATGCTCGCGCCGAGCGTACCGCGCAAGCTGGCAACGTTGGCGATGGCCGAGTTGACCAAGCCGAGTGTCGCCTGGGAGTCTGCCTGAGTCGACAGCACGTTGTTCAGGTTAGGATTGGTCGTGGCCGCTGCCAGGCCTCCCGCGAAGGCGGTGGTGGCGAGGACGCCGCTGGTGGTGCTGAAGGTGGCGCCGTTAGAACCAACACCCGCAACCTTCGCCGTGAGCGTGATGGTGGAGCCGTTCGCCGACGCCGTTGCAGTGGCGTTGGCCGCGGTCAATGAACCATAGTCGGTTCCCGAGACGCCGCCAGCAGCATTGATGGCGTGAGCCAGGTTCAGCATCGAGGCCTGTTGCGTGCCACCGATGAGAACTTCATTTGCTGTAGTGCTGGCCGTCAGTGTGGTTTTGAACGTATACGTTGTGGCTCCGACCACGACTGTGTCGCCGTTGGACACTTGGCCGGTGGCGTTAAGTGTAGCTGAAGCCGCAACCGCTGGCGTATTCACGGTTACCGCACCCGCGACCAGGCCCAAAGAGGCCGAAGACAGTGCGTTGGTCGTTGTGGAGATCGTGCTGTTGCTGACGCCGTCAGACAGGAAGATGTTCTGCGCCGTTCCGCTAAAAACCGCCGAGCCGTTGTAATTCGTCTTGCTGCCGATGCGGTCAACTTCCGCCGTGATCTGCGCATATTCTGCTTGCAGAGCGGTGCGCTGTGCGTCGGACACAGTGCCGTTCGCGCCTTCCGTCGCCAGTGTAACCGCGCGGTTGAGAAGCGTGGTCACCTGAGCGAGGGCGCCGTCTGCCACTTGCAAAGAGCCCACGCCGCTGTTGGCGTTCTGTGCTGATTGCGTCAGGGCGCTGATGTTGGCGTGCAACCCGTCCGCAATGGCCAATCCCGCCGCGTCATCGGCACCGGAATTGATGCGCGAACCAGAAGACAGTTGGAACAAGGTCTTCTGCAAATTCATCTGAGTGACGGACAGTTGGTTCTGTGCTGCCAGTGATGCGATGTTGTTAAGAATACTGATTGCCATGGTAGTGGCTCCTTTTATTTTCGTTAATCCGCTGTTTGGCGTCCGGGAGCCTTCGGTGCGGGGGGCTTGAACCCTCTAGTCCCATCTGGCTCGCATCTCGCTTCGGAACATCCAACGTACTCACCCTGTTTATCGGCGGAGGGGCGAAAGGCTTTAGGCCGCTTAAGAGCTTTGTCTTGAACTATTTGCCAAAATGGGAACGATTCAACGTGCTCCTTTTCGCGGATGCACCGTGCAAATACCCAATCCTTGATAGAGCGCCGTCTCTGGATACAGGCCATTTCCGGCCAATTCTTAAGTTTTTCGAATGATCGCGAGGCGTCACCGCTCCTCAACTCCGCGCCACGCAACGACGAAGAGGCCGGCCTATTCGAATGGGAGATGGTGCTATGTTTTCGCCAAAGCAGGAACTGGAGCCGCTGCGCCACTCAGCTTGGAGATCTGGGCGATCAGACCCTGAATGGCGACCCGCTGAGAGGCATCGGCGGTATTCAACGCGGCGAGAAGGAAGGGTGCGGCCTCGGTAGGGCGGCCGCGCGCAACAAGTATGCTTCCCAAATTCGCTGCCGCCTCCAGATTGCTCCTATCCAATTCGAGGGCTTTTCGGAAACCAATTTCGGCTTGTTCTGCAAAGCCGAGGGCATGCTGTACCGCAGCCCAGTCGTTCCAGCGCTCACTGTTTGCTTCTTCTTTCAAAACTGCGCCCATTTGCATCAAGGCCTCCTCCGTGCGCCCTTCGGTGTAGAGTCGAAGAGCTTCTTGGTGCATTTCTTTCGCTTTCATTCTTCGTTCTCTTCTGATCTTCTTCGGATTAGCCATTGCCTATGCCCATAACGCGCCGGTAATTCCATTCCGGGACGCCAGCCATCCCGTTTCCGAAAAAATTCTCATCCATATAACGCGCAACCATTCACTTCAGAGGATTTGTTACGCCATTGTGAAATGCCCCCACACCTGCATCCGCACGTTTTGGATTGAAGTGCACGCGTCAGACCAATAAGAGAATTCCAATTTGGCAAAGTAGCTGGCAATGGATATTCAACTGCTCTGACAATTTCGAAGGGGATAGGAGTCACTGTGCTCATTGAGCGGTTCCTGGCGCTCAGCGCTGTCCTGAACCATGATCCAACTCACACGCCTCAATAATCAGCCTCTGGTCGTAAATTCCGACCTCATCAAATATGTCGAAAACGCGCCGGATACCGTTCTGACGCTGGTCACGGGAGAAAAACTAGTGGTTCGCGAAGCCTCTCCCGAGGTCCTTGCCAAGATTGTGGAATTTCGCCGCAGTATTTACGCCGGGCTGCCCGTCCAAGTGGTGCAAGCGCCGGAAGGCCCGGCGGGCGGGAATGCCTTGCCTGAAAAAGAGGGGGCGGAGAGCTGAGGGCCCCCGTCATGGACAAGAGCAGCTTTGCTGGTATAGCCATCGCGCTCGGCGGAATTCTTATCGGTCTACTTCTTGAAGGTGGGAAGTTAGTACAGATCCTGCAGCCGACAGCGGCGCTCATTGTATTCGGCGGTACGCTGGGCGCGGTGCTGCTGCAATTTCCACTGCGAGTCGTCATGGCGGCGTTTTCGCATCTCGCCAACGTTTTTTTCGACAAGTCCAAAGATCCCCGCGTGCTGATCGGGGAAATCGTGGAGTATGCGCACAAGGCTCGTAAGGCGGGAATCGTTTCCCTCGACAGCGAACTGGAGACCATCCACGAGCCTTTCCTGAAGAAAACTCTGATGCTGGCCGTCGACGGCACGGAACCCCAGGAAATCCGGACGATGATGGGTCTCGAACTCGACAACCAGGCCGATCACTCGGAAAATATTCCAAAAGTATTCGAGGCTGCTGGCGGTTTTTCGCCCACGATTGGCATTATCGGCGCCGTTCTCGGCTTGATCCAGGTCATGCAGCATCTGGACAATATCTCCGAAGTCGGCCGCGGCATCGCGGTCGCTTTCGTCGCCACCATCTATGGCGTGGGCGCCGCCAATCTGTTTTTTCTTCCGGTCGCCGGAAAGATCAAGATCCGCATCCGGCAGGAGCAAACGTTGCGCGAAATGATGCTGGAAGGCGTCATCTCCATCCTCGAAGGCATGAATCCGCGGATGATTGAAACCAAGCTGATGGCTTTTTTCTCCGAAGCGGG
>JBGPIX010000102.1:0-15320 GCA_041485085.1 Candidatus Acidiferrum sp. | reverse complement strand
TTTGGGACGCTTTCGGGCCGATTGGCCAAAAAGTCGTATTATGAGGGCAGGGTTGTCCATGCGGAGGCTGCCATCGCATATCAAGAGAAACGCCGTTCGCCAAGGTACTCGTTCATCGCCAGCGCCGAGCTGATCGAAGAGAAGGCCGATGTGCGCATCGCGTCGCGGGTGAGCGAACTGAGCCTGCACGGGTGCTATTTGGACATGATGAATCCCTTCCCCACGGGAACGATGGTGCTGGTGAAAATCGCCGCGGGGAATGCGTTTTTTGAGGCCAAGTCCAAGATCGTCTATTCGCAGCCGAATATGGGTGCGGGAGTGGGCTTCCTGCAGGTCGCTCCGGATTCGCAGGCGGTTCTGGAACGCTGGCTGGATGGAGCGGAGAAGGAACACAAGCAAGCAGGATAATTCCGCGCGCGTATCGCCGGAAACATCCGATCGTTGAGTTAATCAGACTGCCGCTGCAAACGCAGCGAAAAATACATGAAAATCTGAATCGGGGTGGAAAATTGCGCGCTGCAAGCTCGCGCCGGGTGGGAGTGTGTCTAATTGGTAGGAGTGTGGACGTCGAGCAAGCTTAGATGGCGTTACGCTTCAGCTCGGACATGAGGTAGTCGCAGGAGCGGACGCAGAGAGCCATGATGGTGAGCGTGGGATTCTGGCAAGGGTTTGAGGTAAAGCCGGAAGCGTCCATGACAAAGAGATTTTTTACGTCGTGGGTTTGCTGGAATTGATTGAGGACGGATTTTTTCGGGTCGGCGCCCATGCGGGCGATGCCGGCTTCGTGAAGCGCCCAGCGGGGAGCGGAAGGGTGGGCGTAAGTGCGAATGTTTTTCGCGCCGGCAGCTTCCAGCATTTCTCCGGCGGAGTCGCCCATGTCCTGAATCATGGCGCGCTCGTTTTCCCCGTCGGACATGTGAATTTTTAGGACGGGGATTCCGTAGATATCCTTGACCGTGGGATCGAGCTCAACGAAATTGTCCCAGCGGGGGAGGACTTCGCCGAAGCCGGTGATGTTGATGCTCGTGCGAGGCTCGAGTAGCGCTTTTTTGTAAGCTTCGCCGAAGCCGGGTGCTTCCCAGTTGAATTCGGTGGAGGATTCGCCTTCGTAGCCGAAGCCGCGGAGGAATTTTTTGTAGGGAGGCGTGTTTGGCAGGTTGCGGAAGCGTGCGATATAGAGCCCGAGAGGCTTGACCGGTCCGCCGAGCGAAGGCTTGGAATTGAACGCGGGAAATTCACCGCTGCCGCCGCCGCTGCGTACGTGGGCGGTGAAGTAATGGCCGAGGACGCCGCTGGAATTGGCAAGACCATTCGAATACTGCGGTGTAGCGGAGTTCAGGAGTATGCGGACGGATTCCTGTGATTGCGCGCAGAGAATTACACTGCGAGCGTAGATTTCGCGGGGCTGGCGCGTCACGCGATCAATGTAGAGAACGCCCCGAGCGCGGTTGCGATCGGGATCCATGAGGACTTTGTAGACCATCGCGTTCGAAATGAGTGTGCAGTTTCCGGTCGCGACGGCATCGGCCACGGTGGTAAACGCGGAGTTGAAATAGGAGTGGGTCATGCAGCCGCGTTCGCAGGGACCGCAGAAGTGGCAAGGGCCGCGGCCGTTAATGGGCTTGGTCAGATTCGCGGACCGCGTGGGCATGACCGTGCGACCGAGCCTTTCCTTAACGCGATTGCGGAAGAGAGTTTCCTGACAGGTCAAGGGAACCGGCGGCTGGAATTGGCCGTCGGGAAGATGTTCCAGGCCTTCGGCACTGCCGGTGATGCCAACGTATTTTTCGACGAGATCATAGTAGGGCTCAATGTCCTTGTAGCCGAGCGGCCAGTTTTCACCGTAGCCGTCGAGGGAAGCCGACTTGAAATCCCAATCGCTGTAGCGCAGGCTGACGCGGCCCCAAACGTTGGTGCGGCCACCGGTCATGCGCAGGCGACCCATCCAGTTGAAGGGCTGGCCAGCGGGCGTGGTGTAAGGTTCTTCGAGATCGTTGACGAACCAGTCGTAGGTGTATTCGTTGCAAACCCCAAATTTGACCTGGATGGGACGCGTCTTGCGGATAAGTTCCGATGCCTTGTTGCGATATTTCAGCTCGAATTCGGGCTTGTGTTCGCTGAAATTACTGTCGGACTGGGGGCGGCCGGCTTCGAGGAGAGCAACCTTCAGGCCGGCTTCGGCGAGGCGCTTGCAGGCCCAACCGCCGGAGGCGCCAGAGCCGACCACGATGACATCAAAGGAATGATCTTTGTTTTGGGGCATAGGATCAAAATCCGAAGCGAATGCTAGCAACTGTGCAAGGGCCGGTCAATCAGGCAGGAAAAAGAATCCGTGTTGTTCTTGTGAACGATTGTTGGTGGATGATACCATCGCCGCGGAAATCGGATGGCTGGAGTGTATGCGTTGGGAACAAAGAGCGCATTGTCGGTGATAAGCGAAGCGGTCGGGGCGGGTGGCCAACTCACGCGACGGGAGATGGTGCGGCGGTTGCTCGCGGGCGTGGGCGCAGGGGCGGCATGGCCACTTGTGGCAGCGTCGCATCCAATTCATGAAATTTTGAGAAATGGTGCAATTCTCGAGGAAGCGGAGAACCTGGGTGCTGCGGATTGGAAGCCGGTTTTCCTCAACGCACAACAGGATGAGAATTTGATCGCGCTTGCGGAAAGCATCGTGCCAGGTTCAACGAAGGCGCAGGTGAACCGATTTGTGGACTTGCTGTTGAGCGTGGATACGGATGCACACAAGAAAGAGTTTGTGGCGACCCTCACGGCTTTTGAAGCGGAGTCGCAGAGGCGATTCGAAAAAGGATTCCCTTCCCTCAATGACCACGAACAGAATATGCTCCTGACCGATGCGGCATCTCAGGCGAAGGATGATGCAGCAGGCAAGGCTAGGAAAGAAGGTTCCGGCCTCCACGAGCACTTCGAAAACCTGAAGGGTTGGGTCAGCGGAGCGTATTACTCGTCGGAGATGGGAATGAGAGAGCTGGGCTGGGCCGAAGACCGCGTGTTTGCAAATTTTCCGGGCTGTGAACATCCGGAAGGACATCACTGAGAGGGA
This sequence comes from Candidatus Acidiferrum sp., assembly GCA_041485085.1. Classification (GTDB taxonomy): domain Bacteria; phylum Acidobacteriota; class Terriglobia; order Acidiferrales; family UBA7541; genus Acidiferrum. Next base: position 12,259 of record JBGPIX010000102.1, on the reverse strand, counting down.
TGGCATGAACGAATTTAGGAACCGCAGAGAATTTCTACGAGCCGCAACGCTAACGGGCGCGGGCCTCGCGCTTTCGAACCGGCTGCTGGGGGCATCGAATAAATCGGTGCTGGTGTTCACGAAATCGTCCGGGTTCGAACATGCCGCGGTGAAACGAGTCGACGGGAAGCCGAGCATCATGGATGACGTGGTCACCGAGCTGGGCGCCAAACATGGATTCAAAGTGGAAGTGACGAAGGACGGGCGCATTTTCGATGAGAAGCGGATTCATTCTTTCGCCGCCGTCGTGTTTTTTACCACCGGTGACCTGACGACTCTGGGAACGGATGGCAAGCCCCCGATGTCCGTCAAAGGCAAGCAGGCGTTGCTGGACGCGATACAGGGTGGAATGGGATTTGTGGGCGTGCACGCGGCGAGCGACACGTTTCATACGCCGCCGGATTCGCCGGACCTTTCGAATCGATATATCGCGCATGGAGAGCAGCAGGATCCCTACCTGAAAATGCTTGGCGCGGAGTTTATCATTCACGGGAGAGAGCCGCGGCTGCAGGACGCAAACGTGATCGTAAACGATCCGAAATTTCCAGGACTGGAAGGCGTGAAGTCCCCGGTGAGCTTTAATGAAGAATGGTATTCGCTGAAGGATTTCACGCCCGATCTGCACGTGATCCTCACAGTGGACACGCAGGGCATGAAAGGCGAATGCTACCAGCGCGCGCCGTATCCGGTGACCTGGGCGCGGATGCAAGGGAAGGGCCGCGTTTTCTACACCGCGATGGGCGACCGGCCGGAAAATTGGAAGAATGAGTTTTTCTTGAACGTGCTCGGCGGCGGAATCCGCTGGGCGATCGGCGATGCGAGCGCACAGGTGGATGTGAACCTGAAACAGGCCGCGCCGGGCTACGCGGAAATCCCGCCAAAGTTCCCACCAGAAAAGTAAATTCTTTCGCCCCGCACTGCGGTTCCGCAGCGGGATGGTGGACGAGCTTGATCTGGCTGCGTGTTAAAAGAGCCCGTTGCGGATGATGTGAACCTGGCTCTGGCCGGGCAGGACACTTATTGGCGGGCTGTGATAAACTTGCGTTGTTCCTGCGGTGGGGCCGTGGCGCAGTTGGGAGCGCGCCTCGATGGCATCGAGGAGGTCGTGGGTTCGAATCCCATCGGCTCCACCAATCGTTCAGCTCATTTCCTGGCAAACAGTCGAATAGTTGTTTTGTAACTACCTAGAGATTTCAGGGTCCCCGGGCATCGGATGGCGTGCTTGACTTGCATGCGGCACGAGTTGCCGATAGACGGCCGCCGGCATATGCGATTCCCACAAACCAACGGCCTTGGCGTAACCAACGACTCCAAAGAAGAGCACAGCTATCCCCGCAGCCATAGCCCAGGATGGGATTCGTTTGGGCGCTTTGGAGAGCTGCGGCAACGCCAGGTGCAGCGCGCCCTCTGCGGGACAGATGGCCACGCATTCCAGGCATCCCGTGCACTCGGCGGACTTGATGGTCACCAACTTGTCGACAGGCAAGTTGGAAGGGCACACTTTGGCACACTTGCCGCAATCGATGCAAGGCTCAGGCTCGCGCCGAATGCGCACGGGGCTCAGCAAGGAAGCAAATCCCAGTAAAGCGCCATAAGGGCAAAGGTAGCGGCACCAGAAATTCTGCACGAAAACGGAAGCGACCACCAGGATTCCGACAACGATCAAGCCAGTTTCGCCGAGAAAACGGAAGAAGTTCAGCATCTTTACGGCAGCGACCAGGCCATAGTCGCTGTGCATAAAGCTGGCGATTGCGCTTGCGGACATGGTGGAGATGGCCCACACAAAAAATCCCAGCAAAAAGTATTTCAATCCGCGAAGAGGAATATCGATCCAGCGCCACAAGCGGAAATTGCGGCCGAAGATTTTCTGGCCAAGCAGGGCTAGATATTCAGAAATGGTGCCCACCGGGCAGAGCCAACTGCAGAATGCCTTGCGAAAAAGAAACGAAATGGCAAGAAAAGCAACAAGCAGAAACATCGCTGCGGGATGAATCGAGGGAACCACGCCGGTCAGCAAGAAATATTTCAGATTCATGAGACCAGCGATGGGCAGCCAGCCTTCGATCCCGGGTGCAGGAGCAATATCGGCAGAGACTACGCCGATTTCGAGACCACGAACCCAAGAATAGAAAACACCCCCAAGCCAGACATTCAGAAGCAGGAAGGCAGCCTGATAGCTGCGGCGTGCCAATTGTGAGTAGTCGCGACCAATGCGGCGTACAAGTTTCTTCTTCGCTTTGAATGATTTCGAGGGTGCGACCGCGGTCTTGGGCGGGAGGGAAGCCACGTTAAGAGGTGGAGTCTGCGCGGTCATCTCTTCCAACATGCTAATCCACGGATGGACGGACCCATGTGACGGGTGCACTACAGGCATGTGACGACCATCACAAAGAAGACCTCCCAGTATCACTGCGCTAGCTGGAAGTCTTAGCAGAATCTAGATGGGAAAGAAAAGACTGGTGAGCGCGGGTGAGGGAACGGCCGCGAAGGGTAACGGCTCCGATGGTGCGGACGGCTTGCTCATCGGCGATGCGCACATAGCTGCATTGAGATTTTTTCTCGATGGCCATTTCGGGAACGATGGAAACGCCCATACCCGCTCCCACCATGCTCAGGAGGCTGCTGAACTGGCCGCTCTCGAACACAATCTGAGGATGGAGACGCGCACGATCGCAGGCGGCAACGGCGGTATCGCGGAAACAGTGGCCGTCGCGCAAGAGCAGGAAGGGTTCAGCGCGAAGATCTTTGAGGGAAAGAGATGGACGCGAGCCGAATCTGTGTTTCTTGGGGAGCGCGGCAAAGAGCCGCTCGGTTAATAGAGGAAACGAATCGAATTCGTGACCGCGAATGGGAAGCGCCAGAATGGCAACGTCGATGGCGCCGGCACGGAGACGGTCGAGAAGGACGGGCGTGATTTCCTCCACGACGGTGAGCTGAACCTGAGGAAATCTTCGCGAAAAAGTCGTTAGGCGCGGCGGGAGGAAGTAAGGGGCGACGGTGGGAATGACGCCGACGGTGATGGGACCGCCAACGAACTCTTTGCCTTCTACAACGTCGCCTCTGGCAGCTTCCAGTTCGCGAAGGACGGTGCGGGCGCGTGGCAGAAACGTCTTGCCAAGTTCGGTAAGCCGGACGGAGCGGCCGAGGCGATCGAAGAGGCGTGCTCCTAGCTCATCTTCCAGTTTGAGGATTTGCTGGGAGAGCGAGGGCTGGGAGATATGCGATTGTTCCGCGGCCCGGCTAAACGAGCCGGTTTCGGCCACGGCACAGAAGTAACGAAGCTGATGAAGTTCCATAGGCTATGCCTATCCATCGTATCCGATCTATATATTGGAAGTATAGGTCGCCGCTCGATAGGCTTTGATCGGCGATGGCAGGAGTTCCCATCCCGGGACAGCTGCCGTCGAACTGAGGAGGAATCATGCCGGAAGAAAAAAAGAAAATCATGACAACGGACGCGGGACGTCCCGTTGGAGACAACCAGAATTCCCTGACCGTGGGGCCGCGCGGGCCGGTAGTGTTCGAGGACTTTCTGCTCTTCGAAAAAATGGCGCACTTCAACCGGGAAAGAATTCCCGAGCGCGTGGTGCACGCCAAGGGCTCGGGCGCTTACGGTCATTTCGTCTGCAACAGCACCGAGATCACCAAGTACACGACGGCAAAGCTTTTTAGCGCCGTGGGCAAGAAGACCCCGACGTTTCTGCGCTTCTCGACCGTCGGCGGCGAAAAGGGTTCGGCGGACACCGCGCGCGATCCGCGCGGCTTTGCCCTGAAGTTTTACACCGAAGAAGGCAACTGGGATATGACGGGAAATAACACGCCCGTTTTCTTCATTCGCGACCCGCTGAAGTTCGGCGATTTCATCCACACGCAAAAGCGTGATCCGGAGACCAACCTGAAATCGCCGACCATGATGTGGGATTTCTGGTCGCTCTCTCCGGAATCGCTGCACCAGGTAACGATTCTCTTCTCCGACCGCGGGACTCCGGATGGCTACCGGCACATGAACGGCTACAGCAGCCACACGTTCAGCTTGATTAATGCGAAAAACGAACTTTTCTACGTGAAATGGCACTTCAAAACCAAGCAAGGAATCAAGAATTTTTTCCGCGAACAGGCTGGCGCTCTGGAAGGAACGGATCCAGACTACTCGCAGCGAGATCTCTTTCACGCCATCAAAAACGGCAACTTCCCGAAGTGGCGCGTCTGCGTGCAAATCATGCCGGAGAAAGATGCGGAGACCTACCACATCAACCCGTTCGACCTGACGAAAGTGTGGCCGCACAAAGACTACCCGCTTCACGAAGTGGGTGAACTGGAATTGAACCGCAATCCGGAGAATTATTTCGCGGAAGTCGAGCAAGCTGCATTCGAACCGCGCAACGTCGTGCCCGGCCTGGGCTTTTCGCTGGACAAAATGTTGCAAGCGCGCTTGATCTCCTATCCCGATGCGCACCGCTACCGGCTGGGCGTCAACTACGATTCTCTTCCGGTGAACAAACCGCAGTGCCCGTTCGCTACATATAACAAGGACGGAGCGATGCGCTTCGACGGAAACGCCGGGTCATCGGTGAACTATGAGCCGAACAGCTTCGGCGGGCCCACGCAGGACCCTTCGTATGTCGAACGACCGCATGCCGTCAGCGGAACCGTCGCGCGGCACGATCACCGCACCGACAGCGACTACTACACACAACCCGGGAATCTTTTTCGCTTGATGCCCGCGGACGCCAAACAGCGGCTGATTGACAACATCGTCTCCAGCCTGGGCAATGGCGTGCCCCAGCGCATTCAAGAACTGCAAATCCAGCACTTCTACAAGGCCGATCCTGCGTATGGAACCGGCGTCGCGAAGGGCTTGGGACTGAATATCGAATCCATCGTCGCAAAGGCAAAGCAGGCCAGCGCGGCGGATTGATTGGAGTTTTCAGTTCCGAGTCTTGGCTCAGATCGGTTAGGCGGGGTGAGTCGTTCGACTCATCCCGTTTTCTTCTGTGTACGCGCTCAGTCGCCGAGATGTGCCATTGACCTGATTTCTGTAGAATGACAGGCCTATGGCTAAACTCACTTTTCTGGGCGCGGCGGGTTGCGTTACCGGTTCAAAGTATCTGGTCGAAGCGGCGGGCAAGCGGCTGCTGGTGGACTGCGGAATCTTTCAGGGCTCGAATGAGCTGAAAGATCGCAACTGGAACCCCCTGCCCGTGGATCCGCAGACGATCAACTACTGCATGCTGACACACGCGCACCTCGACCACACGGGATGGTTACCGGTGCTGGTTAGCGGCGGTTACCGCGGCCCAATCTTCGCGAATCCAGCGACAATCGAGTTGACCGAGATTCTGCTGAAGGATTCCGCGCACTTGCAGGAAGAAGAAACGGAGCACGCGAAGTTCAAGAAATATAGCCGCCACCCTGAACCGCGAGCACTCTACGGCCCGGATGACGTCGATCCGGTGCTGAGACTTTTGAAAACCATGCCGCGGAGCGGCGGCTTTGATATCAGCCCCGAATTTCATGTGGCGTCCTACGACGCAGGCCATATCCTCGGCTCATCCAGCCTGGAGCTAACGATCACTGAGGGTAGCAAGAAGATTGTTGTAGTTTTCTCCGGCGACATCGGGCGATACAACCAGGCAATTTTGAAGGACCCCACCACGCCGCCATCGAAAGCGGATGTGCTGATTTGCGAATCGACCTATGGCGATCGCGAGCATCCGGATGGCGACCCTGCGGGATTTCTGGCGCAAATCGTGAACCGCGTGGTGAAACGCGGCGGGTCGATTGTGATTCCCTCGTTCGCCATCGGGCGGACGCAGACGTTCATGTACTACCTGCGCCAGCTGGAGGACCAGCAGCGCATCCCTCGCCTACCGGTCTATGTGGACAGCCCGATGGCGTTGAGCGCGACGGATTTGTACTTGAAGCACAAAGAGGACCACGACCTGGAGTATGTGCGTGAAGAAGGAAGCGACGGCAAAGGCGACCCATTGAATGTACACGAATTCCATCTGACCAGGTCGGCCGAAGAATCCAAAGCCATCAACAAGGTCAAAACACCCTGCATCATCATTTCGGCAAGCGGGATGGTGAGCGGCGGCCGGGTGTTGCATCATCTCGCGCAGCGGCTGCCGGATGCTCGCAATGCGGTCCTCCTGGCGGGATTCCAGGCCGAAGGCACGCGCGGGAGGGCTCTGCAGGAGGGCGCGAAATCGCTCAACCTTTACGGACAGGTTGTGCCGGTGGCCGCGGAAATCGTGGAGATGGGGCAATTCTCGGCGCACGCAGGAAAGAGCGAATTGCTACGCTGGCTGACGGCGCTGCCTGCGCCTCCCAAACAGACCTATCTGACTCATGGGGAGCCCGCCGCCGCTCAGGCGCTGCAGGCGGCCATCTCGGAAAAATTTAAGTGGAAGGCGGCAGTGGCGCGATATCTGGATACCGTGCCATTGGGCGAATGAGGTCCTCGAAGGGTCACAAATTATTTTGATGCAGTGAGGAAACTATTTGGGGCCTCACCTCGTCTATACATGCAAGACCACTCGCGGGGTAGGGGGCTAACCACCACAGGGCAACCGACCGTCAGTCTCCTACCCCTAATAAACCTGGAAGCATCTGAAACTGCATAATTTATCTAAAATTTAGAAATAGAAATCAATCCTAAAAAAACAACAGCGGGGATTCGCCCGGGCTCACCAATTATTCAGCCCTGCGAGCTATTTTGCCGCCAGCGCGATTCTCGTCGTTGGGGTCTCTCGGGACATCGGCGGGATCTCCTCAAGCTCCAGTCCAGCGACAAACATGGGTGTCGGGGCTACCCTTCCCCATCGAGCCAGTCCCCAACCAGCACGAATGAACTTGGTCTCCGGACGCAGCGAGAGATCGAGAATCAACTTGGTTGTGCCGCGGTAGAACTGCTGCGGCAGCTTGAGGAGTGGCTTCTTGGCCCAGGTCGCCCCGTCGGGAGACCCCCAAATCGACACATCAAGCGATTCCTGTTCAATCTGATCCGTGACCGTCAGGCGGCAGAGAAACGTGCGCGTAGCGCTTGCGGAAATGTCGAAAGCAGCGCCTTCGCCATTGGCTTCCATGCGTGTATCTTGCGGGATGAGAGCGAGTTTCGTCGGCATAGAGGATTCTCGGGCCGGATTCTAGCACAGAGTTTACAAACCCGCGCACGGCAATGCGCGAATCGAAATTCAACCGAAGGCGTTCGGCGTAATAGCCGTCAGATGTGAAGCTTCGCCAGTCGCTCTTCAGCGGCGGCGAGGGTCTCTTCTTTTTTGCAAAAAGTAAAGCGAACCTGCGAAGCGCCGTCCTGCGAGTTGTTGTAAAAACTAGAGCCAGGAACCACTGCGACTCCGATTTTTTCGACAAGGAACTTGGCGAAGCGCACATCCTTGGTGTCGGCTTTGAAATGAGCAGGGTCGGGATCGGCGAAGCGTGAGATGTCCGTCATGATGTAGTACGCGCCGCGCGGCTTGAATACGGTGAAGCCTGCGGTCGTAAGAATTTTCAGCAGCCGTTCACGCTTGGCGGCATAAGAGGTGGCAAGCTTGTCGTAGTAGGCCTGGGGAAAGTGCAGAGCGCTCGCGCCGGCTTGCTGGAGCGGGGCTGCGGCGCCGACGGTCAGAAAATCGTGAACCTTGCGAATCGGCTGCGTCGGTTCCGGCGGCGCCAGCACCCATCCAACGCGCCATCCGGTAACGCTGTATGTCTTCGACAAACCATTGATGACGATGGTGCGGTCGCGCATCCCTTCAATTTGCGCCATGGAAATGTGTTCGGCGCCATCGTAGAGAATGTGCTCGTAGATTTCGTCGGTGATGCAGTAAGCGTTCCAGCGGACGCATAGGTCGCGGATGAATCCGAGTTCGGCGCGCGTAAATACCTTGCCGGTTGGATTGTTCGGCGTGTTCAGAATGATTGCTTTGGTGTGCGGGCCAAATGCGGCCGCAAGTTCCTTTTCGTCGAAGGACCAATCGGGAGTGCGCAGCTTGACGAAACGCGGCGTGGCCCCGCTCAAGATTGCATCCGGCCCATAGTTCTCATAGAACGGCTCAAACACCACAATTTCGTCGCCAGGATTGATGATCGCCATCATGGCGGACATCATCGCTTCGGTCGATCCGCAGCAGATGGTAACCTCGCGCTCGGGATCGTACCTGACGCCCTGGGTGCGCTCAAATTTCTCGACAATGGCGTCGCGCAGCGGCTTCGCGCCCCAGGTGATGGCGTACTGATTGATGTCATCGGAGATGGCCTGGCGCGCGGCTTCCTTGATTTCCTCCGGCGCGGCAAAGTCGGGAAATCCTTGCGACAAATTGACCGCCTTATGCTTCAGCGCCAGACGGGTCATTTCCCGGATAACGGATTCCGTAAATTGTTCCGCCTTTGCGGAAAGCATGCGCCGGGAGATTTGTGCCATGGAGAGGTCGGGAGCAGTCATCGCACCTTCTCAGAATGATGAATTCGTATTGTTAGGGCCGCCCACCGCGGCGTGCAACCCTACAAGGAAAGATCAAAGTATACGGGAAATCCGTCAGCGCGCGTGATCGGCAGCGGTCTGCGTCGCCACGCTCGGCGACCCATAAATCATCCGGTAGACTTCCGTGTTGCGCAAGACCACTTGCACATATTCACGGGTTTCCGTGAATGGAATGGATTCGACCAGCTCTGGAATCTCCTCGTAATTGCGCTCGCCTTTCCAGGCCGCGATGCGGTCTTCGCCGGCGTTGTAGGCAGCGGCAGCGTATTCAAACGCGCCGGTCTGGCGAACCAGGCTCGCAATGTAGACCATTCCAAGCTCAATGTTGTAGTCCGGCTCGAAAAGTTTGTCCTTGGTGTAGCGGACCCGGAGCTGCTTGGCAAGGAGCTTCCCTGTTTTCGGAAGAACCTGCATCAAGCCGATTGCGTTGGCATGCGAAACGGCATCCGCCTGAAACGTGGATTCCTGGCGAATGAGACCCGCGGCAAACATGGGATCGAAATCGTTCTTGGCGGCTTCACGGCGCAAAGCAGCCTCGTAGGGTAGCGGATAGAGCGCCTTCCAGGCGGCGACGGGCACCTCGCTGATTTTGCGAGCATCGAAGTTGGGCACGATGATCCGTGCGTACGCCATGCCGGCGCCGTAGTGGCCTTGATCGAAAGCTGCTTGCGCGGCCTCAAGCAAGAAACGCGGCGAAGAAGTCGCAAAGTAGGCATTCTTCAGCTCCTGCTCGGCGGAGGAATCAAAAGCAATGGCGCGGAGCGCCTGTGCGCGGGCCCAGCGATCAGTCGCTGCAACCGGGATCGGTTCCTCAAACGAACGAAGCGAGGGCGGCGGCGGAATTTTTTCCAAAAACTCGGCGGGATTCTCTTCGCCGGAACCAAGTTTTGCGAGCCGTGCCGCGGCAGCATTGCCAAAATAGGTTTGCGGAAACCGCTCGACGGCTTTGGCGTAAAAGCTGCGCGCGTGCGCGGGATTTCCCGCGCGCTCGGCGTTGCGTCCTAGCCAATAAAGGGCATCGACGGAATTGGACGAAACCGGGTACTTCAGTAGAAATGTGGTGAGCCGGTCATCGGCGTCAGGCTGGCGATTCAGATACGCGACCCAGGCGATCCTCCATTCGCAGTTGAAGGCGTATTTTCCGTTGGGGAAGGAATCCAGGACGCGCTGGTAGTTGATGGCTGCTTTGGTGCGATCGAGTTCCACCCAATGGTAGTTCCCTGCCGCCATCAGGCCTTCTTCGGCCCACTTGCTTTCGGGATAGCTCTTCGTCAGCGTATTCAGCGCCGTAAACATCTCCGCTTCTTTTTTCGCGGTGCGGTAAGCCTGGGACAGCGCATAGAGCCGTTCGGCGTCTACTTCGAGATCAGGAGTCTTCACCGCGGCGATCAAGGAGGGCGCGCCTTTCAGCTGCACGCGGCACTCCGCGACGCGAAGCTGCGCGCGCTGGCGCGTGGGATTCGCGGGGTCCTTGACCATGGTGAGCAACTTCTCATATTCCGTGCGCGCTTCCTTCCATTTGTGCGCATCGTAAAACGCCTGGGCACGCTGCTCCTGCAATTCCACGCCGGGATATGCGTACTCCTTTCCCAGCGCGTGCATCAGTTGCGTCAAAGCGGAGCCCGCAGGCTTGGCTTCATCAGCAAGCGGGTATTTGTAGAAAACAGCCTGATAGTCCTTTGCAGCCCGAGGAAGCTGATGCGCAGCCTGATAAGCGTGGGCGCGTTCGTAGAGAAGCGTAGGCTTCGATGTCGTCGCGGAATACGCTTCGAGCGCATCGATGGCCTCTTGCGCGTGGCCAAGCTGAACCGCGGTCGGCGCGAAGGCCTCCAGTAGTGGCTCGCGCATGGCGGTATTGGGGTAATCGTGCTGGATGGTTTGCAGCAGCTTGTAAGCATCCGCATTGCGTCCCAGCGCTCGCTGTGCCTGAGCAGTCCAGTACAACGCATACTCGCGGAGGAGCGTATCGTTCTGCGCTTTGATCAACCACCCGAGCCCTTGCGCGGTGCGGTTCTTCGAATAGTCGTCGTAGCCCAGGGCTAACGCAGCACGTGCGCCCCAAACGTTTGTCGTGTTCTTGACGGCGAAGGCCGAGAGTTTCGCGTAAGCGCCGGGCACCGCATTGTGTAGTTCGCGGGCAAGCACGGAAAGCTCTCTTAGGGCGGCCTCGTCTTCCGGCGTATCGGCGGCAACCTGAGGCGCGGACGTGTCCGGCTTGCAGCCCATTCGGCAAGGCGGTGACTTGGGCTTTTTCGATTTGTGCTGTTTCGCGGACGACTGCGCGTAAGCGTCCAGCGTCCCGCCAAAGCACAAGCCGGCAATCAGCAGTAGCGCAACAAAAGTTCGTGACATAGCTAAACAGAATGATACGGCATTTTCCGAAGACCCACAAAAAACGAGATCGCTGCGTCGATTAGTGATGGCGCGCCGGCGTGGCGTACGGGTATTCGCCCAAGGCGTACGCGTCCCCTTCGGCGAGGATTTCCACCAACCAGCGATAAAAATAATCGACGGGATGATCCATGATCGGCTTAAAACGGCGGTCGTATTCTCGATGAGCTTTTTCAATGTCGTCTTTCAATCGGATGCAGAGATCTCTGTTTTGGCGGCCAAGGCGCACCTGGTCCGGTCGCAGCATCTTGATATCCTGCATCGAAACTTTGGCTACCCGATTGGCCCGGCGATGCAATTCTTGTTCTTCAGCGGACAGGCGGTTGACATCGAATTCACCTTCGAACTCGGGCTCGGTGGCCAAGGCCGCCGCAGTGGGCTCCATGAGTTCGAGCGTTTCCGGCTCAGGAGCCAACTCTAGTTCAGTGGCTTCAGGTTCTGCAATGACAGGTGGAGGAGTCGGGGGCGCAGCCTGGGCTGCCTTCGGCTCTGGCTGCGAAGGCATCGGCCGCCGCGGTGCAGGCGGCGGCTCGGGAGCGACTTTTCCCACCAAATCCGTCAGTTGCGCTTCGATCGGCGACCGTGGGCCGGTCTGCATGGATATAGCCACAAATCTCGAAAGCACTTCCAGCGTCGCGGCAAGAGAAGCTGCGGAAGTTTGCGCACGAAGCAATGACGGCAGCGCGTTGGTCGGCTTGTTGCTGGCACAAGCCGAAACCACATCACTGACAGCATGATGAAGCTCGTCCGCGGTGCGCTTGATGCTCTCAAGATTATCGCGAAGCGCTCGTACGATAGCTTGTTCCACGATGCTTGGTTCCTGTGCCATGCCGGTTTTCGGGGTGTTCCGCCCGAAATCCCCCGTCTTGGCATTTTGCGAGCTAGGTTCTTTGGAGTCAACGCCCCAGCCGTACCCCTGTGCCCAATTGTTGCTTAACAAGCAGGAACCGTGAACCGGGACACACGCCATCCAAGCACGTGTCAGGTCTAACGTATCTTTCTTCCTGAAGACTGACCACTGAGAACTGTCAGCTCACCGCCTCCTGGCGCAAGTGGTAGAATAGAAGAGTCAGCGGGGGCGACACGGTTTCGACGGAAGCTGTCGCGGCTCGAAGGCATGCCGGGGTCCACCTGCCCGTAACTTGGTGGAAACTAGAAATGCCAACAACAACTTGGCACTTGCAGCTTAATTAATTAAGTTGCCGCTTCCCCGGGCTTCGCTCATGGGCCCGGTCAGAGGCGTCACACAGTGAGCTGGCCTGAGCCTTTCGGTCCGTAAGGCTCGGGCGAGAACCATCGGACTAGCCGGCTGCGTTTCTTGCTCATTCTGAGCGCGGCGGGCGA
>JBGPIX010000101.1:0-15543 GCA_041485085.1 Candidatus Acidiferrum sp. | reverse complement strand
GAAAATCACGTCGTTCACCAGGTCCAGCGGCACCGTCTCCGTCGGAATCCCCAGCAACGACGCGCGCCCTCCGGCTCTCAGCGATTTAAAACCTTGCTGAATCGCCGTGGGATTCCCGGACATTTCCAGCAGCGCATCCACGCCCGTGCCATTCGTTTCCGCAAGAATTTTCCCGACCGCATCTTCCGCCGCGGGATTCAGCACCACGTCCGCGCCCATTTTCTTCGCCATCGCGCGGCGCTTTTCATTCGTCTCTGTCGCAAACACCGTCGAGCTCCCGCAAGCCTTCGCCACCGCGATGGACATCAATCCAATCGGCCCGCAGCCCGTCACCAAAATTGTCTGTCCCGCGATCGGCCCCGCCAGCACCGTGTGCACCGCATTCCCCAGCGGATCGAGTATCGCCCCGTAGTGTTCTGGAATCGCCGCATCCAGCTTCCAGATATTCGACGCCGGAATTTTCACGAACTCCGCGAACGCGCCGTCCTGATCGATCCCGATAATCCGAAGATTCTGGCAAATGTGCGCTTGCCCCAACCGGCACTGGCGGCAATGCCCGCAATTGAGGTGCATCTCCGCGCTGACAAAATCTCCCGCCTTGACCGCGCGCACTTCGTCGCCCACGCGCTCAACCGTGCCGCAAAACTCGTGCCCCAGCGTCACCGGCGGCTTGATGCGCCCCTGCGACCAGCGGTCCCACCCGTAAATGTGCAAATCCGTCCCGCAAATCGAAGCCGTCTTCACCCGCACCAGCACGTCCGCCGGACCAATCGCCGGCACCACGACCGTATCCATCTGCAGGCCCTTCGCCGCCTGCATCTTCCGCAACGCCTTCATCGTCGTCGCCATCTACGCGGACTCCCGTTCAACGCACAATCTCCGATGCTAGCACACCACTAGCACAGACTTCAGTCTGTGCCCGTAAACCTGCCGCGGCCTTTTGTTTCACCTCGAATTTCCAATTTCGATTTTCTATTTTCACTTCACCTGCTCCACCACCCCAATCTTCTCTAGCGCCTTTAAATACTCCACCACCAACTCCAACGGCACCGGCCCATACTCGGCCGAAACCGCATCTCGTATTCGCTGAGCAGAATGACGCCCGTCAGCAAAATTCAGCACCTCATAGGCGTACTCTTCCCCGCTGCCCCACAGCCCCTCATAACTCAACAGCTTCGGCGGCGTCACTCCTGCCGTCTTGGCGTGCTCCGCAAAATAGTCATACCCAAACACAGCAAGTGGTCCTTTGGGCTGCCCAGTGCGGTGGTACAAGGTAGCAGCGCCTTCGACCGGATCGTTGCTTAGTGGGGTGCCACATCGCGGCTCATCCGTGACATAAATATCCGGTTTATGCGATTGAACGAAAGCAACCAGAGAGGAACCTGAGCCCATCCAGTAAGCAAGCAAATCGCGCTGCACTCTGCACAGTTCCATCACTGAGAAATGTTGCCTCGCGTATAGCTCCCGCTTTTGGAAGGGAGTCCTGTCAAGAGCCGCAGCAGTCTGATCCGATGGCATTCCTTGCGCACCCAATTGCGCCAAGAAATACCCGCTCGCCGCCCCAATAAACGCCGCCCTTTTCAACTTCGTGGGATCGATATTCGCCGCGGTATCGAAATTCGTGTGAATGTACCGGTCCGGCCAGTCATTCAAATAAATCGCCGGTATCCCAAACGACGAATCCTGATATACATCGTGGTCGCTCCCCATCGTGTACGCCGAATACTCCGCCCGCAGCGGCTCCTTGCCGCCCTCCGGCGCTACAAACGGATACTTCGCCTCGCCCGTCGCCGCAAACTTGTACGTCTCCTCGTTCACAAATTCCGCAAACGCCCACGCCACGTCATGCACAAAGCTCGGCAAGCTCATCGGTCCGCGTGTCACGTGGAACACCGCCTTCGTCTCCGGCCCCCCGCCCACCATGTCCATTTGAATCACGGCTTTAAGGTGCGTGGCGAGTTCTGGACCGCTACTCCTCATCGGTTTGATCCACGCAGGACGCTGCCTCCTTCTCTCCTCGTTTTCCGGATCATAAAAGTGAACTTCGCCGAAACCATTCAGCAGCGCCAACGTGCCCTCGATCTCCGGCGGAAAAATAAACCGAATTGTCCGCGCCGGTCGCGCCAGCTTCCCCTCCACGATCAACTTCTGCAGCGTCCGCGCCACCTCCAGAATCGTCACGCACCCGCTCGCATTGTCATTCGCCCCCGGCCGCTGATGATCCAGGTGGCACGAAAACGCAATCTCCTCCTCCTTCAACTTCGCATCCGCCCCCGGAATCGTCGCCGTCACCACCTCATAATTTCCCGGATGCCGCTCTGCTTTCACCACCGCATGCAGCCGAATCGTTTCCCCTTTCGCCAGTTGCTCCCGCATCCGCCGCGCCGTCTTCAGCGACACCATGAACGCAAAGGTCTTGTTAGGCGAAAACGTCTCGAGATGCCCCCAGCGAATTAAGTTCTCGTCCTCGCCCCACCAAGCCGTCCTTTGGTTCTGCGCATAACTCACAATTCCCGCCACGCCAAATTTCCCTACTGCCAAATCCTGCACCGCCCCCGGATGCGCGCTCACCAGAACAATCTTTCCTTTAGCGTCCTTGCCTGCGTAGTCGCTCTCCTTCGTCCCCGCGCCCGCATCCACCAAATCCGCCGTCACATCCGCGCTTTCGCTATCTTCCGCCAGCACAATCGGCTCCGCCTCGTAACTCGCCATCTTTATCGCCACATGGCCGTCCTTCATCTCCCACAACTCGCCCACTTCCGCATCCCAAGCCGGCCGCGACCGCTGCGTCCCATAAAAAATCTTCCCATCCGCGGCGAACTGCAGTATCGCCACATCGCTCAATCCATACGCCCGCAAACGCTCCGCCACCAACTCCGCGGCATCATGAAATCCTCGCGACCCGCGCTGCCGGTGAAATCGCGCAATCCCTTCCAAATTCCTCTTCGCCGTCTCTCCGCTCAATTCATTCGCCAGCGCCGCCACATCCTTCTCCGGCAGCAGCGGCGGCTTCTGCCCCTCCGCAACCGCAGCAAACACAAGAAGTGAAGCCCCAAGCATCAATACATTCCGCATGTAAGTCCCCTTCCAACTGTCGCGCGCATTCTAACGCGATAGAGTCCGATTGCTGTAGCTCAGGTCTTCAGACCTGAGGCTTTTCTCCATGGTTTTTCTCCCCGGTTTCTCCCCCGATCCTTCCGCTTCCCTCATCCTCTCCGAATCCAATTGCCGTCCCACCCGTTTGATGATATTTCTCGCCCTACATGAAGCGACAAGTCTGGCTCTACCTCATCTTCGCTTATGCGTTCGCTTGGCTGATCTGGCTCACCGCGCAGCAGTTTGGCGTAGGCCCCGACCACGGAGAGTACATCGCTGCATTCGGAGTCGCCAGCCCCGCACTCGCCGCCGTGTTCCTCTCGCGCCGAGGCCAGGACTTCGCCGGCGAACGCCTGCTTACGCGACTTCTATCTTTTGTGTTGCTGTGGCTCTTCGCCTGGGCCATCTACATCGCCAACGATAAGCTACGCGGCATCCACGCCCCGACTTCCGTGATCTACTACGCGACTGTCGGACTGCTCGCGGCGATTCCCGCGTGGATTCTTTCTGGCGCTTTCACGCGTGACTCCGGCGTCCGCGAACTCCTCCACTCGCTCGTTCATCCCGGCAATTGGCGCTGGCAAGCCGCCTCATTTTTCTTTTGGCCCCTCATGCTGCTCGTTCCTGCCGCCATCGCGCATCTTTTCCATCGGCAACTCGTGTGGCCGCAACAGCGCGACACCGTTTGGCTCTCTGCTGCCTACGCGGGAATCTCTTTCCTGAGCAACTTCCTTTTCACCGCTGCGCTAGAAGAACCCGGCTGGCGAGGATTCCTTCTTCCGCGCCTCCAGCAGCGTTTTTCCCCGCTCCTCGCGAGTCTCCTCGTCTGGTTTCCCTGGGCGCTTTGGCACGCTCCGCTCGACTTTCATCGCCCGTTTCGCTTCACTTTGGTGAATTACCTTTTGATTCGCGTGGTCTTTCTCATTCCCATCACCATCATCCTCACGTGGTTCTACAACCGTTCCGGTGCGAATCTCCTCACCGTGGTTATCTTTCACGCGGCTATGAATACTTATCCCACTGTGCTCCCGAACTATCCGCCGGGATATGTTCTCGTCATCGTGTTCGCCGTCATCGTCATCTTTACTGACCGCATGTGGCGACTGCGCTCTAGTCCGTCCGCTGCGGCGCTCAACGCCGAAGAGCTTGGAATGGCCGAGCGGTGATACACTTCGCCTATGGCTACCAAAAAGAAGACCAAAAAGAAGCAGGCGAAGTCGCGCAGAGTTGCGAGCAAGAAGGCGAAGCGGATCAAGAAGGCCGTTAAGGCAAAGCTGGCGAAGAGGGGCGCAACTCCCAAGAAAAAATTGGCTAAGAAGAAGAGTGCTCCAAAGAAGAAAGCCATCGGAAAGACCAAACGGGCTGCGAAGAAACGCGTTCGCGGAAAAAGCCAAACCGTGGATACCGTTTCATTCGTACCAGAGGGACTGGGCGCACGCTCGGGCGGACAATCGGGAGATTTGCAGGGATTGTCCAACCTCGCAGGTGCGAATTCAGAAAGTGTGGACGAGTTGCTCGAGGAAGGAAACGCGTTCGAGGCTGAAGTCGTGAAGGGCGTGCAGGACGCCGACGAAGCGGACGAGGGAGAAGTTCACACACACGAAGTGCCGGAAGATGATGTTCCCGGCGAGTATCGCGACAAGGAATGAACGAACGCTGCCGCTGAGCGGAACGTTCATCGGATTTGAAGAGAGATCCTTCGTCGCGATGCTCCTCAGGATAGATTTCCTTGTCGGAAATCTAGTTAACAATGACCAGCCTCCCCCTCCCCCTTTTTTCATAAGTGTTCATTCTAAAGGTAGATAAAGTCCTTTGTTTTGATACACTTTTGGAAGTGTTCATTCTAAAGGGACTTAGGTGGCACCAAAGGATGGGGCCCCTCCCCCCGCTGTTCTCGTAAAAGATTGAGGCAGTTGGGTTTAGGGAGTGGGGGTCGGCAAAAAGATTTAGCTGTAAGGAGTTAGGGGGATAGTGGGGTAGGGAGACAGGGGGAATGGGCAGCGATTGGGGAGTGGCGGATCGGGAGGGTACAGGAATAGCGTACAAAGGGATGCGCTCCTTTCTCCGCCAAGGTCAAAGGCAAGAGCACTATAACACAAACAGTACTGGCTGTCAAGGATAACTATGTTGTTATTCGAATGGGCGTCGCGAATTGAGACGGTGGGGTTCAAGTTGGTCGAGGGAAAGGGTTTGCGGGAGGGGCGCTATTCGAAAGAATTGTGGAAATCTGTGGAAAAATCAAAGCGACCCCATGTTGGGCAATGGGTCAGATTTCGAGAAGCGAACTTATGCAAGACCGAAGCGCTACAACCCTGTTACTCTGGAGTTAGAAGCCGATCATACGCAGCCCGCTTTCGCCAGAACACCACCTTCAGTGAATGAGATGAGTATCGACACCCAAGGCACCAACCGGAGTCTGATGTGGCATGGCATGTGCCTGTTTCTACTCGGGCTGGTAACAGGGTTCGCCGAGCAGCATTTCGCCAACATCCGCATGGGACTTGCCGCACACCTCGAAGGTGTGATGAACGGTACCTTCCTGGTTGCGCTGGGCGCAGTCTGGATCGAGGTCAGACTCTCGCCGCGAACAAAGACGATCGCCTATTGGACCGCGCTTTACGGCACCTATGGGAACTGGGTTATAACCGTGCTCGCTGCGGTTTTCGGTACTGCCGCCCTTTCTCCCATCACAGGGGCAGGCCATAGTGGACAGGCCTGGCAGGAAAGCCTGGTGACCGTTGGGTTCGTTACGGTCGGGATCACAATTGTCGCCTCCTCGGTGCTCGTCCTCTGGGGCCTTCGCGCCAAAGCATTGTCGTAAACTCGCGTTGAGGTAGCCGTTCCAATCATCAAAAGCGAAACTTGGACAGGTGATCTGGCGGCCAATCGCACAGGGTCGGGATTTCGGAAACGCTTCGAAGTGAGTACAATGTATGTAGATGTAGTGAGATGTAGTCAGGAGGTTGCGATGGCGGGCGAGAGAATCCTTACGCTACGGCTGGATGGAGGGCTGAGGGGAAAGCTGGACAAATTAGCGGCAGCGACGCGACGGTCAAGGTCGTTCCTGGCGGCGGAAGCGATCCGGGAGTATGTGGAGCTGAATAGCTGGCAGATTGAAGAGATTCACAAAGGGCTGGCGGAGGCGGATCGAGGAGACTTTGCAAGCGAGAGCGAAGTAAAGCGCGTGGCGAAGAAGTGGGTTCGCCGTGCGCGTTAGATGGCTGCGGAAAGCGCTGGCTAACCTGGATGCAGAGGCGGAGTACATTGCTGTGGACGACCCAGCGGCAGCGGGGCGCGTAGTGCTTCGGATTTTGCAGGCCGCGGAGCGTCTGAAGAAGAATCCAGCCATGGGCCGGGCTGGACGAGTTGCGGGGACGCGAGAGTTGGTGGTGCCGGGAACTCCGTACATCGTGCCCTACCGCGTGCGAGGCGAGGCGGTGGAAATCTTGCGGGTGTTTCACGCGGCGCGGAAGTGCCGGAGAAACTCTGAACAGGGATGAACTTGGGACGCGCGGACGGGGCAGGGGTGACACGGTGGGGTACAAATTGGCCGCAGGAAAGGGTTTGTGGGAGGGGTGGGATTCGAAAGAATTGTGGAAATCTGTGGAAAAAGTCGAAAGCTGCAGCTTTGGCTAAGCGGGAAAGCTGGGCCGCCCACGGATCAGATCCTTCTTAGGTCTCCGTAAAGTACGTTGTCTTGGTAGTGAAAATACCAACTCTGTCCTCGGAGCGCGGTAACTGACATCCCCCAACTCTGCCCGATGCATTCCATTAGAAAGTTTGCAAGAAGCAGGCGGGAGTTGAGCTCAACTTCGGATAGAGGCTCGGTGGTTGATCTGGAAACCTCAGAGAGGACGGATAGGATGCGATCTAACGTGCCCCTGATTACCCCTCCAAGGGCCTCTTGATCGAGTTTGTTCTTGGCCGAGTAGGAGACTTCGATCTCCTCAATGTTGAGCGAGAGAACCATCATTCGACCAAGATCGGCGGTTGGAATGCTCGAGGAGGCGATCGCATATGTACCGCCTGGATTAGCTCCCACTGAGAGTAAGACCCTGTTTTGGACTCTTACGCGATCTATGAGTTCCTGTCTCGAGTGGTGAATCAGGTTCCCCGGCGGCAGAGTCACAGGTATCCACTGGAGTGAGGTCTCGCTTAGTAATTCCTCGCCAAAAATCGTGACAAGGCCCCGCAGGAACTTGGTTCGCCCTGGTAGCATGCCGTGAGCATGAAGCTCGTCAAGTCTCGCGATTACCGTCGGTCTGAGTGCGACAAAGATTTTGTCCCTGATATCAGCGACGGCAGGGGATGGCATCGATCGGTGGGAATCGTCCGGCTCTGTAATCGATTCTCTGGCAACGGTTAGCTCGACTTCGCCGATTTCTGCTAATCCAGTGATATCTGGAATTCTTATGGTTTCTATTGCAATCCCCTGAGAGCAACAAATTACGCCGTAGGAAGTTTCCCCGCCTTGGGATAGAAGACGTTGAGACTCGTCGACGAATTGTGGCTTCGTCCCGGGCCAGCCTTTCACTGTCCATTTGCCGCCAAGGTCCGCTTGGGATCCGACGTAGGCGTCAAACTCGTGGTAGCGAATCCTTCGATTGCGAGGATCTGGAGTGAAGGCCTTCCCTTTGTGGGCGTATGACGACCAATTCCCCACGAACGAGACCAAGGTTTCTTCGGATACTCTCCTCCACCAGCCGGGGTCGATCCGTTCACTGGCTGTCGTACCTCCCTTTTGCAAGTTAACCACGATGGGAATAGTCATCATCGGAGCCCTCGCACGAACAACGTGCGGCAGATTCTCCAGGAGTTCAGGCACCCGACCTTTCAGTGTGATTTGGATTTCGCTACCAACTTGCCCAGTTTCCTTGATCTCTCGTAGTTCTCCTCTCTTGCCAATTCCGTCTAAAGTTAACCTTAGCCTACTATTTCCAACGGATTCAGTCTCAACCACTACGCGGTCGCCTAGCATGAACACAGAAAGGAAACCAATTCCAAACTTACCGATCGGCCTGAAGCCCGCATCGATTGCCTTCCTAAAACCGCTGTAAAACTCAAGCGAATTCCAGAAGTCCGACCCTACGCCCAGGAGGTGCTTGCGAACGACGGTTCCCGTCATTCCGACACCGTTATCACGGACTGCTAAAACTTTTTCCGCTCCGTGCTCGCGGAGGCTAACTGTAATTTCTCCTGGGGGGGCAGCGCGGCCTTCCGCGCGCTCCAAGGCCCGGCGAAGCTCAATTGCGTCTCGAGCGTTCTGAATTAATTCTCGAACTGGCGCCAGCTCGTCGGGGCCGTAGATATGGCGCCCGCCTAACAGCTCGACAATCCTTTCCATCGAGTCAGGTTGGACGCGGATATCAATTGGAAGTACACCCTCGGCAAGCCTTACATATTCGCTGAAAGCGGCTGGGCTTTCGGTAGCCTTGACGCCTTTGAGGGAGAATCTGTTCACCGAAACCGTCCGATTTCGCAGGTACTCGTGGACACCGCGAATTTCGGCGTCGAGCGCAGATGAGAGATCGTAGAAGAGCCACCATGCCTCGACGTTAGCGATTGGCTGGGTGCATGCAAAAACGAGAAAATCACCCTCCCTCATGGGGCCAGTTATGTTTTCCTGCGCATCCCAGTGGAGTCCACTTTCTTTCGAAATCTCAGATCGTAGTAATCGTTCAAGTCTAGGAGCTCTCGCGCGATCAATGTGAGCAAAATCGATCACCCTTAGCACGGAGGCGAGATAGCCAAGGTCCAGATTTTCACCATCTGGTCCAGGGGTCAACTTTGATGCCCCGAGAGATCGTTCAACCTCTTCCATGCTCCAATGGTGGCTGGCAGCAATTCGTCCGATAATGAAGGCCCAGCGGCCGCGCAGATCGGAGTCCTCGATCAGGAATCGGCTTAGGCCAGGTATTGGGCTGGCCGCCAGGTCGATCGCTTTAGCCGCATGGAGTTCGCGTGTGGCTTCGCGTAGAGCCAGATTCTCTGCCCTAGCTTCATTGCCTAAATTCGACCGTCTAAAACGGGCAAAGGCCACTTTGTACTGCTCTGTCGATTTGATTTCGTCTTGCCCGGCGGCTGTTATTGTGCCTGCCATGCCAAGGTCGTGGAGATAGAAGGCCGCGCCGAGAACGAAAGCCTCGCTGACCGAAAACTTTTCCATCTCCGCGGGCAATAGGATCTGTCCCGCGACACGCCAAAGTGAGTCCATGTGCTTTACGGAATGGTCCGTATACTCTGGCATCGACGTGGCAATCTTCGCTCCAAGAGCACTTGCAACCCTTCTTATCTCGACGACCGTGAGAGCGTATTCGGGTCTCTCGGCGATGCGAGTCCAGAGCGGGGTCGCAGCTATTTCTGGAGGTATGTCGAATTTGTGGGCGAAGGGGGTAACTAGGTTATGCACGATAAGTAAACGCTATCACACCTAAGTTTGCTGTTCCAGAGATGTCGAGTAGATTTTGGGGTGGGGGCCTGCCGGGTGCACCATGTTCCAACGTGCCGCGTGGGAGTTCTGAAGTCGGGAGAAATCCCGGAATCGTTCATCAATACACTCGTCGATCAGAACGCGCATTTAAGGACGCGCGAGCAAGAGGTGTTTTGCTTCTTCGAGAGCAGCGACGGCGGATTCACGCGAGACGGTAGGAAATCCCTGCAGAAAGTCTTCGAGTGTTTCTCCGCCTTCCAGGTAGTCGAACAGCGTTTGAATGGGTACACGGGTTCCGCGGAACACAGGAGTTCCCCCAAGAATGTCCGGGTTTTTGATGATGACGCCCATGAAGGAATTGTATCACGTGGGATTGTGGAGGGCGCAGGGGAGCAAATTCTCACGGTAGCGGCACGGGCGGAGGGTAGAGGAGAAGCGAAGAGAGGTTCCTCGACTGCGCAGGCCGACCGCATCGCAGGAGCGAGACGGGAAGAAAAAGCGTCGGCCTGCTTCGCTCGGAAAGACGGGCTGAGGAAGGGGAGATTGGATTACAATCGCTGCGCTTGCTTGCGGGGGAGAGATGAGCTTCGGGCAGCGATTCGAGGAGATACGAACGGGGTTCGAGCGGCCCTTTTGGGTCGCGAACATCACGGAAATCTTCGAGCGGCTCTCCTACTACGGCGCGTTCGCCTCGCTGGCCAACTATCTCCACGAGAAGCTGAATTTCCCCACGGAACAGACGGGGACGCTGACTGGCATCTTCGGCGGCATGGTGTGGTTCCTGGCGATCTTTGGCGGGGCGATCGCTGACCGGCTGGGTTTCCGCCGCGCACTCTCGCTGGCCTACCTGATTCTCGCGGCGGCCTATTTTCTGCTCGGGTCGATTGGCGCGCCGTGGCTGGCTCCGGTGAGGGCTTTCGTTCCGCCGGCGCTTTTTGTGGGATTCATCCTGATTTTGCCGGCGCTGGGGATTTCGATGGTGAAGCCCTGCGTGGTGGGAACGACGGCGCGCGCTTCCAAGGAAAATGTCCGCTCCATCGGCTATTCCATCTACTACACCATGGTGAACATCGGCGGCGCGGCCGGCCCGTATGTCGCTTCCTGGGCGCACCGCCATCTCGGCGTCGAAAATGTTTTTCGCGTCGCGGCGCTCAGCGTTTTCGCCATGTTCTTCGCGGTGCTTCTTTTCTTCCGCGAACCGAAGAAAGTCAGCGACGGTCCCGTTCCCAGCATTGCCGAAACGATGCGGAACTTCTTCACCGTGCTTGGCAATCCGAAGTTCATGCTGTTCCTGCTGATCTTCACCGGCTACTGGATCGTCTTCTGGCAGCAATACATTTCGCTGCCCGGGTTCATCCACGGCTACATCAGCAAAGGCGCGGACGTCGAGCTCATCCTGATTACCGATGGGCTCTCGGTCATCTGTTTCACGCTGCTCATCAACTATCTCATCCGCAAAATACCGGCGTTTCAGTGCGTAATTCTGGGCACGCTGATCACTTCTCTTTCCTGGCTGATTCTCGCTTTTCAGCCGACCATCGTCGGCGCGGTTCTTTCCATTTTTGTTCTGGCGCTCGGCGAAATGATCCAGGCGCCGCGCTATTACGATTACATTTCGCGGCTGGCGCCTCCCGGGCAGCAGGGGACTTATATGGGATTTGCATTTTTGCCCATCGGCATCGGCTCGCTCATCGGAGGATGGTTTGGCGGGCGCGTGATGCACCAGTTTGGCGAAGTGGCGCACCAGCCACAGCGCGTCTGGTGGGTGATTTCCGGCGTGGGTGTCCTGACCGCCCTGCTGTTGTGGATTTA
This sequence comes from Candidatus Acidiferrum sp., assembly GCA_041485085.1. Lineage (GTDB taxonomy): Bacteria > Acidobacteriota > Terriglobia > Acidiferrales > UBA7541 > Acidiferrum. The sequence continues at coordinate 4,205 of JBGPIX010000101.1, read as the reverse complement.
CGACCGGGTGGTCAAACCGTCGGGGCAGGAAGCGGCGGGGTAAAGAGAACAGAGATTTGAAATTCGGTAAAAATTTTAGCTTGAATGCAAACTGAAAACGGAAAGCGTTTTCAGTTTACCATTCGGCGAAGCGAAGCGAGGGCCTGGCGGGCCAGCGAATAGCGCGGCTCGATTTCCAGGGCTTCCTGGAAGCAGCGCATGGCGTGGCTGTACATTTCTTTGCCGAGATAGGCGCGGCCCAAATTGTAGTGAGGGAAGTGGCGCGGCTCGTAGCGGCGCGCTTCCGTGGCGCGCTCGAGCCAGGGAATGGCTTCCTCGAAGCGGCCGAGTTCGATCAGGTAAGCGCCGATGTCGTTGTAGGGATTGCCGAATTCGGGATCGAGCTCGATGGCGCGCTTGCACTCCGCAATGGCGTCTTCCACGCGCCCCTGGAAATGATAGGTCCAGCCCAAAAAGGTATGGGCTTCGGCGGTGGGGTGGAGCTCCAGCGAAGATTGATAGAGCTCGACGGCGCGATCGTAGTCGCCTTCCATCTGTGCCTGATAAGCGTCCTGTAGTACTTCCCACGCCCGCGTGAGGGTCTCCATGCTCATGGGGACATAGTTAACACACGGTTTTGACGGGGTCAAAAGTACGAAAGTCCCGAAAGTGCCGGGGAGGAACCTGTACCTTGTGACGGGCCGAGGCAGGAGCAGCGGGAGAAGAAGTGGAAATTGAGGCGGCAAATAGAGAGAATAGCTGGGTTCCAGCGTGGGTTGATTGTTTGGGGAAAACGACAGAATAGACGAGGGGGCATCGTGAAGCGGAATTATCTGGTACTTGGGATCGCAGCTCTGGCGGTAGCCGGAGCAGTGCTGGCGCAGGATCCGCCGGCAAAACCGGCGCCGAAAAAAGCGTCGGGGCACGCGGCCGCGGGCTCCGCGACGCGGGGCAAGGAAGTGTTCGAAAAGAAATGCGCGATGTGCCATTTCGCGGACAATGACGCGAAAAAGATCGGGCCGGGACTGAAAGGCCTTGGCAAGCGCGGAACTTTCAGCGTGAACGGGAACAAAGTCACCACGCAATCCTTGACGACGTGGATTGAGAATGGCGACACCATGATGCCGGGGATGAAGGAAACGCTGGAGCCGGCGCAGATCAAAGACGTGGTCGCTTACGTGAAGACGCTGTAAGCGCTGCGCAAAAGAGAAAAGCCCCCGAAGGCCTGATCACTCAAGCTACCGGGGGCTAAAACTCAATTCGAATTGCGCCTACTTCAGGACGGCGTCTTTGAACGCCTTCGACGGACGAAGGCGAACAACGGTCTTCGCCTTGATCTTAATCGCTTCGCCGGTTTGCGGGTTACGGCCCATGCGCGCCTTGCGGTGCGCCTTCACAACGCGGCCGATGCCCGGGATCACGAACTTGCCCGCAGCGCCCTTAGCTTCCTTCACAGCGAGCTTGAAGAGCTCTTCGAAAAAGAGAGCGGCGGTTTTCTTCGGTGTGCCGACTTTCTCGGCGATGTGTGACACAACCTTGGTCTTGCTCAGTGGCTTGGCTGCCATCTAGTATGCTTATCCTCCTGATTTTTCTTTCCACTCCGATTCGAATCGAAGCAGGCCGCGAGTGGACTACCCCTGTTTATCAGCGAGAAAACTCGGGCCGGAAGGGACTATAGCCAAGGGAATGGCGGAACGCAAGGAAAAATCGCAAAAAAGGCTGGAAAAATGCGGATTTTTTGGAGGTATGTGGAAATCGCCGCTGAAACAGCGGGTTGCGAGCGATTCGAACGGCGCGCTGGCACCGGGCTTAGTACGCGGATGGAAGAAAAGCGGCGGCAAGCCGCCGCACTCCAAAATTGCTGGCAAGACTACAGAGTGGCCAGATCGGCGTAGAAATGGGCGATGGCCTTGATGCCGCCGTAATAGTTTTCGAGGGCGATGTGCTCGTCGGGAGCGTGAGCGTTTTCGTCGGGAAGGCCGAAGCCGATCAAAACGCAGGGGACTTTGAAGGTGTCGTACATTTGCGTCACGAAGGGGATGGAGCCGCCTTCGCGAATGAAAACGGCTTTCTTGCCGAAGCCTTTTTCCAAGGCGTTTTGTGCCTTCACGAAAATCGGATTGTGGTACGGAGCGACCCAGGGCTTCCCCATGCTCAAGACTTCAAACTTGCAATGGACCGTTTTGGGAAGAAGCTTCCGAATGTACTTTTCGACGAGTTTGGCGATCTTCTTCGGGTCTTGATTGGGGACGAGGCGCGTGGAGAATTTGGCGAAGGCTTTTGAAGGAATGACGGTCTTGGCGCCTTCGCCTTGATAGCCGCCCCAGATGCCATTCAATTCGAACGTCGGGCGGATCCAGAGGCGTTCGACGGTGGTGAAGCCCGTCTCGCCGAAATAGCCGGGTGCGCCGACGGCTTTCTCAAAGTCTTTTTTCTTCCAAGGCAGAGCGTTGAGGGCTTTGCGCTCGGCTTTGGGGGCTTTCGCGACCTGGTCATAGAAGCCGGGAACGGTGACGCGGAAATTTTTGTCATGAAGCTTGGCAAAAAGCTCGGTAAGGATGGTGAGGGGATTGGGGACGGCGCCGCCGTAGACGCCAGAATGCAGATCGCGCTCCGGTCCGGTCAATTCAATCTGGTAGTAGTTCAATCCGCGCAAGCCGTAAGTGATGGAAGGAACGCCCTTGCCAAGCATGGAAGTATCGGAGACGAGGAGGGCATCGGCTTTCAGTTTTTCTTTGTTTTTCTGGACAAAATCCCACAGGCTGACGCTGCCGACTTCTTCTTCGCCTTCGATGAGGACCTTCACGTTGATGGGGAACTTGCCGTTCACCTGCTGGAGGCACGCCAGCGCTTTCATGTGGATGTGGACCTGGCCCTTGTCGTCGGCGGTGCCGCGGCCAAAAAGATTGCCGTTGCGGACGGTGGGTTCAAAGGCGGGAGAAGTCCAGAGATCGAGCGGCTCGGCGGGTTGCACATCGTAATGGCCGTAGAAAAGAATGGTGGGCTTGCCGGGGGCTTCCAAGGATTCCGCGTAGACAAGCGGGTGGAGATTGGTCGGAACGATTTCCACGTGTTTGAATCCGGCAGCGCGGAGATGGTCGGCGACCCAGCGCGCGCCGCGTTCGATATCGGGCTTGTGTTCGCTTTTGGCGCTGACGCTGGGAATGCGCAGGAATTCGCAAAGCTCCGCCAGATGCTGGTCGCGGGAAGAGTCAATAAGGTCAGCAAGGTTCATATGGGGTCCTCAGGGACATGAGTCCTTTTTCAATAGAAATACGAAAAACTTGGTGCGAATGTTTGCGGCGGCGGAATAAATGTGGAGGTGCAGATGACTTGCCGTGGCCGCTCTTCTATTTTAGGGCCGTGACCACTTTGCGCACAAGCAAAGGGCTTCCCGCACCAGGGGAAAGCTACCTTATCGCCTGAACCTAGTTATAATCCCACCGACCATGTTTGAACAAGCCTTCAAGAACATCGACGAAGTCCTCCGCAGAGAGGCCGGCTGCACTACCGAACTGGACTACACCGAGCAAACCTCATGGCTTCTCTTTCTGAAATACCTTGATGCCCTAGAGCAGGACAAAGCCGACGAAGCCGCCCTCGAGCGAAAAAAATATACCTTCATTCTCGACAAACCCTACCGCTGGGAGGAATGGGCCGCGCCTAAGGGCAAGGACGGCCAAATAGACCACAACAAAGCAAAAACCGGCGACGACCTTTGCGACTTCGTAAGCGCCAAACTATTTCCCTACCTACACGGTTTCAAGCAGAGAGCCAGCGGCCCGAACACCATCGAATACAAAATCGGCGAAATCTTCGGCGAAATCAAAAACAAGATCCAGGGCGGCTACAACCTCCGCGAGATCATCGACCACATCGACGAACTGCGCTTTCGCTCGCAGACTGAAAAGCACGAACTGTCCCATCTCTACGAAGCGAAAATTAAAAACATGGGCAATGCCGGGCGCAACGGCGGCGAGTATTACACGCCGCGCCCGCTCATTCGCGCCATCGTCCAAGTCGTTCATCCCAAGCTAGGCGACCGCATCTACGACGGGGCCTGCGGCTCCGCCGGCTTCCTCTGCGAATCCTTCGAATATCTGAAGTCCCCCGGGAACGCCAATCTCCCGATTGGCGCTTCGAAAAATTCAAAAAACGCCATTCAGGAGAATGGCGTTCCGAATGCCGCATCCAAACTAACCACCAAAGACCTAAAAACTCTCCAG
>JBGPIX010000100.1:0-15574 GCA_041485085.1 Candidatus Acidiferrum sp. | reverse complement strand
TTGCGAGAATGATGGGGATTGCGCGGTTGCGGGTATCCACGATGTTGGGCTGATCGCCCAAGTCCGTGGGAACAACGGGACATCGCACCGGGGATTCAAGGTTCTCGTGGGTGGCGGCCTGGGAAGCTTGCCTACGGAGGCGGCGGTCCTGGCGGATTTTCTGCCGGAAGAAGAGTTGCTGCCGACCATCGAAGCCGTTCTGCGAGTTTTTTTGGAAACGGGAAACCGCAAGAACAAATTGCTGGCGCGGCTGAAGTACGTGTTGCGCGCGAAAGGGATCGAAGAGTTTCGCAGGCTGGTGGCGGAGAAACGAAAAGTTTCAACGGCTCCGGCGGAGAAATTTACCGTGCCCTCGCCGATTCAGCCGTCGTTGGTCACAATCGCACCGGTGCCATTGTCTTCCGCCGCGGTGGATACGCAAATCGATCCTGAGTATGACCGCTGGGCAGAGCATAATCTAATGTTTCAGCGGCAGGCTGGATACGGCGGAGTTTGGGTGAAACTATCGGCTGGGACGTTGCACAGCAGCCAGATGCGCGGACTCGCCGATGTTTTGGAAAAAAACGAACTGAGCGGGGTGCGCATCGCCGTCAATCAAGATCTGGTGATCCCTTGGGTCCCGTTTGACCGTGTGCGAGCAATCTACGACGATCTGGGAGCATTGGATCTGGCCACACCGGGAGCGCGTACCATCTCCGATGTGACGGGCTGCCCGGGAGCGACCACTTGCAATCTGGGAATTACGCGGTCGCTTACGCTGGCCGAGGTGCTCTCGCGCGAACTGGTCGGATACACCGACCCGGAGATTCAAAAACTGCGCATCAAGATCAGCGGGTGCCCCAATTCTTGCGGGCATCATCACATTGCGGATATCGGTTTTTACGGCAACGTCAGAAAAGTTGGTGACCAGCAGGCGCCCTACTATCAGCTTTTGCTTGGCGGCCAAGTGAATGCGGACGGAGTGCGCTTTGCGCGGCAGATCATGGCCGTGCCGGCGCGGCCAATCCCAGGAATCGTTCGGGAGCTACTGGCGTTCTACCAGACGGACCGGCAAGCGGCCGAATCATTTACCGCATGGGTGTCGCGTACGCCGGACAAAGCCATCAAGGAACGGCTGCTGCCTTTAGCGGAAGTCAACGTCACCACAGAGGATCTTTTTGTGGATTGGGGCGATACGGAAACTTATTCGCTGAAGCTGGGGCGCGGGGAGTGTGCAGCTTGACGGGCAAAGTTTATCTGATTGGCGCGGGGCCGGGCGATCCGGAGCTGCTCACCTTGAAAGCGGCGCGGCTGCTTGCTGAAGCCGACGTTGTCTTGCACGACGCTCTAGTTAGTGATGGCGTTTTGGCGAGGATTGCGCCGACCGCCGAGATCATCAATGTGGGCAAACGCGCGGGGCAGAAACTCCTCACGCAAGATGAAATCAACGCGCTGCTGGTTTCGTATGGGCGGACGCGCGCGACTGTGGTGCGCTTGAAAGGCGGCGATCCCTCTGTCTTTGGCCGTGCCGGGGAAGAGATTGGGGCGCTTCGCGGCGCGGGAATTGAATATGAAATTGTTCCGGGCATCAGCGCTGCGCTGGGAGCAGCGGCGGCGGCCGGAATTTCGCTTACGGATCGCCGGGTGGCTTCGCAAATCCTGTTTAGCACTTTTTCGCGGGGAATCGACGGGAGCGTGATGGATTGGGGTTGCGTCACGAGCATGACGACGCTGGTCTTGTACATGCCGGGTGCGGACTACGCGGAAGTTTCAGAACGTTTGCTGGGGGGCGGGCTTCCGGCAGACCTTCCGTGCGTGATCGTCTCGCAGGCCACGGGTTCTCAACAGCAAGTGCGCTGGTCAAGTGTTGCGCGCCTGGCCAGTGAAGAAAAACTTCCGGCGCCCGCTTTGCTGATTGTTGGTCGAGTAGCGTCACATGACGTTGCGGAACTCAGCTCGTCTTTTTGGGGCACAAATAGAAAAGAGCCGGACACAAAACATACGTCGATAATTTAGTTGGTCAAAAGCCAGTTCGTGTTTCTTGCTGCGGAAAGAAGCTGACAGCCGGTCCTTTATTCGCTTTTCCGTTGCTGCACGCCCTTTACGGCGCCAAGAATCAGATTGTAAGCAGCTTGACGCGAAACGCCGGTTTTGTCCCCATCATCAAATGGCATCGCCGCAACGCCGAATGCTGCCACCTTTTCGTATTTGAACATCTCCGTGAGTGCCGCCGCCAGCTCCGAACTTGTCGGCCCTCCCGGAACTGGCAGCGCGACGCCAGGCACTTCGCGGGGATCGAGTCCGTCCATGTCTACGTGGACATAAATCACGTCCGTCGCTTCGGAGAGGCGCTTCATCTCGCGGTGCAAGTTTGCTGAGCGTGTGCGAACGTCTTCCAAAGTGAGTTGCTGAATTTCGGAGCGATCGAGCAGTTCCTGCTCGAGGGGATCGGTGTCGCGCACGCACATTTCGACGATATGGCGCGTAGGTATAGCGGGTTCCAGGCCTGCTTTGATGCGCATGCGAGTAAGACACTGACCCGCTGCGATGGCAACGGGCATGCCGCCGAGCATACCGCTTAGCGTGGTCTCGGGAGTGTTGAAATCGCCGTGGGCATCGATGAAAACCATGCCCACACGCAAAGGTTTTGCGGTGGGGCCGGAATGTTGGAGGCCGCTGAGCATTCCAAGAATGCCGTTGCAGTTTGCGAGAAGGCCGACGGGCAGGTAGCCGCTGCGGCGCTCTTCGGAGACTAGTTTGGCGAGATCTCCGCTGGCCAGCGCGAGCTTATTCCATGAGCCGTAGGCTTTTTCCTCGTCGGCGGTTAGCGCGGTGTTCGAAACTGGTGCGGTCTGGACGCCTTGATCTTCTAGCAGTTTCCGGATTCCCCCTTGCTCCAGATAGTCAGGACCGCGAGAAGTGTCGGGAACATTCCGTTCGCCCACGTAAGGCATCTTGATGAGCGCTACGCGAACGGGATTTCCCTTGTTAGCTGCAGTTTGGGCGAGCGAAACGGCAAGCAGCGGAAGAAGACCTGCAAGCATTAGAGGAACCAAGCGTTTCATCATTCTTCTCTCTGTGATCTTCGTGCTCCGAAACTCCGTGGTGTCTGTGTTACAGCCCGAGGACCGTCACGAGTTCGCGGACCGATGCCGAAGATTGTTGTAATGCCGCATTTTCTTCGGGCGTTAGTTTGATCTGGATGATTTCTTCGACGCCTTTGGCGCCGAGTTTTACGGGAACGCCGACGAATAGTCCTTTGATTCCGTACTCGCCTTCGAGATAGACGGCGCAGGGCAGAATTTTTTTCTTGTCCTTGAGGATGGCTTCGACCATCTCGACGGCTGCAGCGGATGGGGCGTAATACGCCGAGCCGGTCTTCAGCAAGTTCACGATTTCAGCGCCGCCCTTGCGTGTGCGCTCGACGATAGCGTCGATGCGTTCTTTCGGCAAAAGATCGGGGAGGGGAATTCCCGCCACGGTCGAATAGCGGGGCAGCGGAACCATGTCGTCACCATGACCGCCGAGTACGAACGAGTGAACGTTTTCCACGCTGACCTTGCATTCCATCGCGACAAAGGCGCTCATGCGCGCGGAGTCCAGGACGCCCGCCATGCCGAGCACGCGATTTTTGGGGAAGCCACTGATCTTCAGCGCGGCCTGAGCCATGGCATCCAGCGGATTGGTCACCACGATGATGATGCAGTTTGGGGAATGTTTCACGATCTGCTCGACGACGGCCTTCACCACGTCGTAATTGGCTTTCAGCAAATCGTCGCGGCTCATCCCCGGCTTGCGGGGAAACCCGGCAGTGATCACCACGACGTCGCTACCTGCCGTCGCGGAGTAGTCGCCGTTCGCCGTGGAAATGCCGGCCGCATGTGAATCCGTCCGGGTGATTGGGCCAGATTCCATCATGTCCAACGCCTTGCCTGCCGGCGGCCCATCCAAAATATCGGTCAGCACCACGTCAGCCAGCTCCAGGTCCACGATGCGCTGCGCCGTGGTTGACCCCACAAAACCGCCGCCTACTACCGTCACTTTTTTTCTGCTCATGCTTCTCCTCGTCTCCAACGGAATTCTCTTCTGTGATCTCTGCGCGCTCTTTGTCTCTGCGCTTAGCCATTCTTGTCGGCTATCGAGCCACAGCCGCACCCTTCATATTGTCAATGATGGCTGAAGCAAACGCGGAAGTGCCGACCTTTGTCGCGCCGGCCATCAGGCGTTCGAGATCGTAGGTCACGCGTTTCTGCTGAATGGTGCGGGCGATGCCATCCTCGATCAGCGTGGCGGCTTCCTTCCAGCCGAGAAACTCAAACATCATTCCGCCGGAAAGCATCAGCGAACTCGGATTGATTACATCCTTGTCCGCGTACTTCGGCGCCGTGCCGTGCGTGGCCTCAAAAACGCCAAATCCATCTCCGATATTTGCACCGGGCGCCATGCCCAGCCCGCCGACCTGCGCCGCACAGGCATCGGACAAGTAATCTCCGTTCAGGTTGGAAGTCGCCAGCACGCTGTACTCATCCGGGCGCAACAGCACCTGTTGAAACACGGAGTCCGCGATGCGGTCGTTGATCATCAACTTCTGCTTCCACTGTCCCTTGCCGTGCGTCGAGTAAATCGCGTCTAGCGTCTGCTTCACTTCGGCATAGATCGTCTTCTTGAAAGCGTCGGTGGCTTGCTCGAGTCCAGGCTCGACCAGCGCGGCATTCTGTTCCACGGTGAGCGCGGGATTCTTGTCGAGATTGCCGATGATCCAGCTTTCGCGCTCGGTGATGGTTTGTGCGCGAAATTCTTCCCGCGCCAGGTCATAGCCCCAGTCGCGGAATGCACCCTCGGTAAATTTCTGGATGTTGCCCTTGTGCACCAGTGTCACGCTTTTCTTCTTGTTCGCCAGCGCGTACTTGATGGCGCGCCGCACCAGCCGTTTTGTCCCGGTCGGGGAAATCGGCTTGATGCCCACGCCAGAGTCCCAGCGAATCTGCTTCTTGCCATCCTTCAACATTTCGTTATTCAGAAATTCCAGCAGTTTCTTTGCTTCCGGAGAGCCGGATTTCCACTCGATGCCGATGTAAACGTCTTCGGTGTTCTCGCGAAAGATGAAGACGTCCATTTTTTCGGGTTCGCGCACGGGAGAGGGAACACCCTTGAAGTAGCGCACTGGCCGCTCGCAGGAGTAAAGATCCAGAAGCTGGCGCAGCGCCACGTTCAGCGAACGAATGCCGCCTCCCACTGGCGTAGTGAGCGGTCCTTTAATGGCCACGCGGAAATCGCGAATCGCGTCGACGGTATCGTTCGGCAGCCATTCGTTGAAGGTTTTGAACGCTTTTTCACCGGCGAACACTTCGAACCACGCTACGCGCCGCTTGCCGCCGTAGGCCTTCTCCACTGCGGCGTCGAATACGCGCCGAGACGCTTTCCAAATGTCACGCCCCGTTCCATCTCCTTCAATAAACGGAATAATCGGCGAGTCCGGCACTTGCAGCTCGCCTCCGCTGTAACCGATCGGTTGGCCTTCGGAGGGAACTGCCTTCCCGTTATAAGAACTCTTCATGAATAGGGCTCCTTGGAATAATTTCGACTCTCTTGCGGTCCACAAGGAAGGGGGTGCACCGCGCGCTGCTACAAACACCCTTCAACCCGGCAGGCGGGGGTGAACTGGAAAAGGTATCACATTCGCGCGGGCCGAGAGTATAATCGCGCCCGATTTCGGACTTCCCAAAACAGGAGAGATCACCATGGTCATGGACTGGAATCAGTATCATAAGGAAATCGGCGCCAAAGTGGGTGAGCTTGGCAAGCTCTCACCGGACACCCTCCAAGGGTATCTGACGCTGAGCGGCGCCAACTCGAAGACGACCAAGCTCGGCGAAAAGACGCGCCAGTTAATTTCCCTTGCCGTGGCCGTCACCACTCGCTGCGACGGTTGCATTGTGTTCCACACCGACGCCGCTCTGAAGGCCGGGGCGACCAAGGAGGAGATTTCCGAGGCTCTGGGTGTGGCCGTCGGCATGAACGCAGGGGCCGCCTTGATTTATTCGGCTCGCGTTCTCGACGCCGTTGAAGCAAAATCTGCTGCCGCCCACGGAGCCTAGCGCAAACTAATCGTAATACTCCTGCCCGAGGTGGGTGATGAGGTCCTCGCCCTTCATCCACCTAAGGGTGTTCTTCAGCTTCATGGACTGAATGAAGAGGTCATGCTCGGGGTACAGCCCCGGTGCGGTCATCGGCGATTTGAAGTAGAAACTGAGCCACTCCTGAATGCCACGCATTCCGGCGCGTTGCGCAAGGTCCATAAACAGAACGAGATCGAGCACGATCGGCGCGGCCAGGATGGAATCGCGGCAGAGGAAGTCCACCTTAATCTGCATGGGATACCCGAGCCAGCCGAAAATGTCGATATTGTCCCAGCCTTCTTTGTTGTCGCCGCGCGGGGGATAGTAGTTGATGCGCACCTTGTGGCACATCTTGCCGTAGAGCTGCGGGTACAGTTGCGGCTGGAGAATATATTCCAGCACGCTGAGTTTGGACTCTTCTTTTGTTTTGAAGGAGCCGGGATCTTCGAGAACTTCGCCGTCGCGGTTGCCGAGAATGTTGGTGGAGAACCAGCCGTCGAGACCCAGCATGCGCGCCTTGAACGCAGGGGCGAGCACGGTCTTGATCAGCGTCTGACCCGTCTTGAAATCTTTTCCGCAGATGGCCACGTTGTGGTCGAGTGCGAGCCGTTGAATCGCGGGGATATCCACGCTGAGATTCGGTGAGCCATTTGCATAGGGCACGCCGCTGGTCACCGAGGCCCAGGCATACAACATCGAAGGCGCGATCGATGGGTGATTGGATTTCATCCCTTCAACGAGCTTTTCCGGCGTGGAGTGCACATCTTCGGGCTTGACGAAGGATTCCGTCGAGCCGCACCAGCAGGTCACCAGCCGCGAAACGCGCGAAGTCTTGCGGAAGTTGGCGATATCTTCCTTGATTTGCAGAGCCAGCTCGTACTTGTTTTTGCCTTTTTTGATGTTGGGGCCGTCAATCAACTTCACGAAATCGTGATCAAAAGCGGCTTTCATGGGTTTGATGGTGGAAAGGAAGGGCTTCACCTTTTCGAGGTCCTGCGGATTCAGGACGCCCGCATTCGCCGCGGACTGGTAAGCATTGTCCTTGAAAATGTCCCAGCCGCCAAAGGTAAGGTCTTTCAACTCGGCAAGAGGGACAAATTTATGGATGAGCGGCGAACGCCCGTCCGTGCGCTTGCCCAGACGAATCGTGCCCATCTGTGTGAGCGAGCCCACGGGCAGCGACTTGCCTTTGCGGACGAGCTCGACTCCGGCCATAAACGTCGTACTGACAGCGCCCATGCCCGGAAGCAGAACTCCAAGTTTCCCCTTGGCGGGCGCGATTTTGGAAGGCTTATCCATGCCGCTCCTTTTATTCAACGATCGTGATGCGATCGAGAGAGAAAATTAAATTAGAACAAGAATTGCCGCAGCGGAAGCGTGCTGCGTCCCCGAACAAACAAATAATAATGAGGGATGCGGCGGAGATTTGCAAATCGCACCCGGTGCAGGAGGCTCGAAAAACGCCAAGACCGCTGTAGACACTCAAGACAATCTCGCCTTGATTTGACGATACCGCGAGCCGCTCCCGGAGTTAAAGTGGGACAAACGATACTTGGGGCCAATGCCCTAAAGGAGTTTCGAATGAACTTCACAAGACGGAGTGGAATGCTATTCATCGCCATCGTCCTGGTCGCCGCTGGCGCAATGATTTTCAGCACGGAAGTGGCTGGGCAGGACGAACCGTGGCAGATCATGCGTGCGGACTACGGCCACAAGGAGCTGCGCGTGGATGTCATGGACCGGCTCAACGAGCTTTTGGCGCGCGTCGGGCCCAACGGGAAAGTCGAAGTGAACAGTCAGAATATGGGTGGAGATCCAGCGCCCGGGAGGGCCAAATCGCTGCGCATATTCGTAAAGAACTCCAAGAATGAGACCCGCGAGTTCGAAATCAATGAGCAGCACTTCGTCGAAGCGCGTTTGTTCCTCGTCCACCGCGAAGACATCCGCCGCGACGACTGGGGCGACCGAGATCGTGACCGTGACCGCGAAGAAGGGCACGGGCTAAGAATCATTCGCGCGTACTATGGAGTGCAAAGACGAACGGTGAACGTCTCCGAGCTTTTGCGCGACCGTGTTCGAGAAGGAATGGTGAGGTTGGTTGTGAACAACAGTGCACTGGGTGGCGATCCGGCCCCTGGGCTCGAGAAGGTGCTGATCGTGGTCTATCGCTATCAGGGTAATGAAACTGCCACGGCCGTCCGTGAAGGGGAAACGCTGACGATTCCCTAGAGCCCGTCGTGAATCAAAATTGTCGAACTGGGTTTGTCAGGAGCGCTTTTTAGGGAAGCGGCGGAGTTCCAAGGCCAGATAGACAACCACGGCAAGATTGATCGCCAGTGCGAGAACTTTGCCGATACTAGCGTGCTTGGCGAGTTCGTAGATTTCCAGGGGAAGCAGGGAGGCCGTGCTGATGATGGTGAGATACTCCGCCCAGCGCTTGCCTAGCGCCAGGCCAACACCTTCCGTTAGAAAAATCACCGAGTAAATGAAAGTGCCGGCGCTGAGTTCTTTCAGCCGCTTGTCGTCCAGAATGGACAGTTTGGCAAGAAGCAGATGCATGTAGTGACCGTGAGGATCAACCTGAAACACGTTAATCCAGTGCACCACAAGGGCTTCGACGTCCTTGTGGAGAAGTTTCAGCGCGCCAATTCCTAGTGCCAGCAGCGCCAGACCTTTCAACAATTTGAAGGCTGCAATCAGACGCAGGCCACGGCCGTGTATTCGTGTGTTTGGCATTCTTGCCGGCTTGCTCCGTCCGAGAGCGATCGCAACGGAAGTGCCGCATCATAGATAGCATCGTATCCAGAGTCAATTGCCGGCAGGCAGACTTTATCGCCACTTTTTCAATTGAGGCCAGACCGCGGAGAGAGCGCCGAATTTTGCGCCGCGACAAATAAACACGGGGATCTCGCGTTCAAGCGCATAGGGATTGTCGGCGGACTTGCCCGCGTATTCGACGTGTTCGTATAGGCCTTCCAGGACTTCCTTGGAATCGTCGAGTACGATCATGCAATTTCCCGAGTAGCCCCGCGGACCCCAAAGATAATACGTCTGGTGGCCGCTTAACGCGGGAGGCAAGCCGTAGCGCCGGCCGAGGAAGTCGATCGCGCCGGCTTGCCCGTAGTCTTGCGCGAAAATAGCGCAGCTTGAGCGTTCCGCCGGCGACAGCTTCAGATAAGCCTCATTCACTTTGGCGACGATTTCTTCCCATCCGAATTGATCGGCGTAGTGCTGCGGCAAAATGGCCCGCATGTGGGAGTGTTCGCTGCGCGGCACCTTGAACGGCAGCTTATCCATGTAGGAAACGAACTGGTCGACGGGCAGCACCGGCATGACAATCGGAGCGAGCCAGGCTCCCGCGGCGAGAATTACCACGACGAGTGCGGGCTTCAGCCAGACTTGACGTGACCGGGCGATGAAACTTTCAATCACGACCGCGCCGGATGCGAGGTAAACCGCGTAGATCGGCCCCAGATAATAGTTCTTGCCCTTCAGAATGACGAACACGGTGAAGGAGATGAGATAAGTCCAGCCGAGAAACCGGTAAGGCTTCAACTTCGCGGAGAAAAGAAAAGCGAGCACTCCGATGATCCAAATCGGCGCGAGGATTGGGTGAACGATGAGCACCTGCTGTGCAAAGAAGGCTGCGGGAGAAAGCACCACGTCGCGGCCCTCGGCCTTGATGTTGTGCATGAGTTGTACAAAGGGCCAGTGATTCTGAACGTTCCAAAGAAAATTCGGAAGAAAAACCAGAAATGCGAGCCCGCCGCCGAGCCAGAACCATTTAGTTGCAAAGACGCGGCGCTGCGCGGTCAGCAACAGCCCAGCCACAATGCTGAATCCGAGCACGGCAATCGAATATTTCTCTTCCAGGCCAAGGCCTGCGACTAGGCCAAACCAAAGCCAATAGCGTGCATCGTCTCGTTTGATCGCCAGGATGGCGAAGTACACGCAGCCCATCCAAAGCAATGGTTCGAGGCAGTTGGTGGTCAAAAGGCTGCCGTCGGAAAGGGAGATGGGCGAGACGATGAACGCCAGCGCCGAGAGCACCATCGCGAACCGCCGGCCACTGAGTTCCCTAGCAATCATGGCCGCTAGAATCACGGCTGCCGATGTCGCCAGAGCAGGGATGAAGCGAATACTGCGAAGCGAGTCACCCAGTACGAGCCGGCAGATTTTGATGAGAAACGGAATCAGCGGAGGATGATCGACGTAACCCCAGGCGAGGTGATCTCCGCAGGCCATGTAATCAAATTCATCGCGGAAGTAGCCGTACCGGTTGTTGAAATAGAGATGCAGCAGGAAGTTCGCGAGGGCGAGCAACAGTACGATGAGCATGCCGTCCGCGAGAAAAGATTGTTTTTGATTGTCGAGAGCAGGCGCTTGTTCAGTAGTGGTTTTCATTTTGGTATTTGTAGTTACGCAAGAGCGTTGAAACGTTTCGGCAGTTCGACCCGTTCACGGCAGGGTGAAGGCGACGACGTAGTCGCCTTGCTTTGTGCCCAGCTTGCCGTGGCCGCCTGCCGCAATGACGACGTACTGCTTCCCTTTGAGCGTGTATGTCATGGGAGTGGCCTGTCCGCCAGCCGGCAGTTCAATTTTCCAGAGTTCTTTGCCGGTTTCGGTGTCGAAGGCGCGGAGGTAATTGTCCATCGCAGCGGCAGTGAAGACCAGGCCGCCCGCGCTGGCCATGGGGCCGCCAAGCGTTACAGTTCCCGTATTCATGCCAGGGATCCAGGTCCCCAGGGGGACATCCCACACTTTCTTTCCCTCGAATAAATCTACAGCCGCCACCGTACCCCAGGGCGGTGCGTTGCAGGGAAGCCCGCTGGGCGCCAGCAGCGGCGTGCGAAACATCGCGAACGGCGCGCCCGTCTGCCGAGCAAACTCGCCGTGCGAGCGGTCGAGATCGCTCGCGTTCTTCCGCGCTTCGGCCAGTTCGTCCCTGGGGATCAGCTTCACGAAAATCGGCAAGCGGTTGGTGTTCACCAAGAGCAGGTGCCGCTGCGGGTCGTAAGCCGCGCTGCCCCAATTCACTCCTCCGACGTTACTGGGATAGACCAGCGTGCCCTGCAAACTCGGCGGAGTGAAGATCTCTCCGGTTCGCGCGGCCTTGATTTTGTCGGCGCACCATTGCTTCTCCTGCGCATCCTTCCCCCAGGCATCTTCCGGCGACAATTTCTCCGGAACGAGCGAAATGGTCGAAGCCGGCTGCGTCGGCCAGGACTCTTCGCTGGCGATGTCGCTCTTGGGCACGGGGCGCTCCTCAACGGGGAGGAGAGGGGCGCCAGTAAGCCGATTGAGGACAAAGACGCGTCCCATTTTGGTAGTGATGGCGATGGCCGGTGTGCCATCTTTCCAAGCGAAGAGCGTGGGCTGCGAGGCGACGTCGTAGTCCCAGATGTCATGGTGAACGACCTGGAAGCCCCACACGAATTCGCCGGTGCTGGCGCGGAGCCCCACCACTGAGTCGGCCCACTTGTTGTCGCCCTTGCGGATGCCCCCGTAATAATCGGGGCTGGCGCTCCCAGTCGGGATGAAGACGAGATCGCGTTCGGCGTCCACGGCGATCGTTGACCAAGCGTTGCCTGCGCCGGTGCGAGGCGTGGTCTGATAGGCCCACGGAGCGATGGGGTCCCAAGCCCAGCGGAGATTGCCGGTGCGCACGTCAAACGCGCGCACAATGCCCCGCTCGAGAGCGACGGCGCGATTGTCGCCAATCGCAGAGCCCGTAATTACCAAATCTTTGACGATCGCAGGGGCGGAGGTGACTTGATAGTCGCCAGGGTCACGCAGTTTTACACCATTCGCCAGATCGACTTCGCCATCCATTCCGAAGTCGGCGCAAGGCTTTCCGCTAGCCCCGTCCAGAGCAATGAGGCGCGCGTCGAGGGTCCCGATATATATGCGAAGAGCGCACGTTTTGCCCGCTTTGGCATGGGGTTCGCGCCAAGCGGAGACGCCACGCGAGGTGACCTCCGACGATCCGTGGGGCAGCTCCAGCTTCGGATCAAACTCCCAAATCTTGGCGCCGGTCTCGGGATTCAATGCGATCACATGATCGTACGGAGTGCTCAGGAAGACTTTTCCATCAACAAGGATGGGAGTAGCTTCAAACGCCGCTTTCTTGTCGAGTTCCACGTCATGCGGTAGCGCGCCGGTGCGATAGGTCCACGCCGTCTTGAGTTGCGTCACATTTGTGCGATCAATCAGTGCCGCCGGCGAATAACGCGTGCCGCCTCCATCGTTGCCGTAGTTTGGCCAGCCAGCCTCCGGCTTGGCCTGCGCAGAAGAACTAGGCACCAGTCCTAGCAGGAGTGAACTGAGAACCACGCTGTGAGAGGCTCGAAACACGGTTTCGTTTTTCATGGCTAGAAGCAATAGCGCGAACGGACTGTGACGCGCAACACTTCCGGGACAAACGGGCCCAAACAGGGGACGAGTGGGCAAGTGTCCGCAACTCCATTTTGCCTGCCAGTTGACGCATACACAAAACGATGACATTCTTACACATACAGAGGTGTTATTGATATGCGGACGAACATCGAGATTGATGATCGCTTGATGCGCCAGGCGATGCGCAGTGGCCGGACCCGCACGAAACGGGCCACTGTCGAGGCTGGCTTGCGGCTGCTCGTTCAGACACGCGCCCAGACTTCCATCCGGCGCCTTCGCGGCAAGATCCAGTGGGACGGTGATTTGAATCTCTCCCGGATGGACAGTCCGGGGAATGGTGCGAACGATGGTGGTCGTTGATACCACGGTGTGGATTGACTATCTGCGTGGTGTCCAAAATCGCGAGACGCAATGGTTTGATCACGAGCTTTCTCGGCAACGGTTTGGATTGACCGACCTTATTCTCTGTGAGGTTCTTCAGGGCATTCGCGGCGACAAAGCATTCTCCCGAGTCCGGCGCGAACTGAAAAGATTCGAACTAATAAGCACCGGCGGCGAGGATCTGGCAGTCGCTGCCGCCGTTAATTTCAGGACTCTCCGTCAGCATGGTCGCACTGTTCGCAAGACCATCGATTGTTTGATCGCAACTTCCTGTATAGCCCGTGGGCACGCTCTTTTACATCGAGATCGCGACTTCGACCATTTCGAGCAAGTCTTGGGATTGTCCGTCGTCCACCCCTGAGCCCATTCCTTCGCCCAAGCGCTGGCAATCACCGCGTCTCGGTGGTAGTTACCACCCGGCGAAGTCCGAAGACGCACAAATACTTATACTTAAGAAAACTTGAGAAGTTCAGGCCGCTGCGAAACGTAACGGCGTGACCAGCGCAGCTCCGTGTTGTCATGCAGCATCACTTTGTATTCGCCGTGAAACCACGGCAGCAACTCGCGGATAGCGTCGAGCTTCACCAGCGTTCCCCGGTTGATGCGCACGAACAGCTTCGGGTCGAGTGTATTTTGCACCGCGTCCAGCGTGCTGCGCAGCGCATGCGTTTTTTTGCCGCAATGCAGCAGCACGTAGTTCTTGTCGGCTTCCACCCAGGAAATTTCCTTAACCGCCACGAAGATCGATCGTGAATTTTCCTGGACGAGCAAGCGATCTGGAAGGGATTTCTCGCGCTCCAGTTGTTCCAGCATCACCCCCAGGCGGGACGCGTATCCGTCGGCCGATTGCTCGTGCTGGATTCTCACCCGGCGAAGCGCTTCTCGAAAGCGTTCTTCGACGACGGGCTTGAGCAAGTAGTCGAAAGCGTGCACCTCAAAAGCGCGAAGCGCGAAGCGGTCGTGCGCCGTGATGAAGACCACGCGCGGCAGCGAAATCTTCGCGGCATTGAGCGATTGAATCACCCCAAAGCCATCCAGTCCCGGCATTTGCACGTCGAGGAAAACCAGATGGGGATGCTGTCTCTTGATTGCCGCAACGGCAGCCTCGCCGCTATCCGCTTCGCCGACAATCTCCACAGCGGGCTCGTCGCGAAGCAGGCGCAATATTTTCCGCCGCGCGGGCGCTTCGTCGTCGACAACGAGGACGCGGAGTAGCAACTGCGGGCTCATTCGGGGGCTTGAAAAATG
This sequence comes from Candidatus Acidiferrum sp., assembly GCA_041485085.1. Lineage (GTDB taxonomy): Bacteria > Acidobacteriota > Terriglobia > Acidiferrales > UBA7541 > Acidiferrum. The sequence continues at coordinate 1,451 of JBGPIX010000100.1, read as the reverse complement.
TGGGCGGAATTATGCAGAGGAACGCGGAGCGTGACTTCAGCCCCGCCGCTGGCCCGGTTGGAGATCGAGAAATGTTGGCGGTCGCCATACAAATGCGCCAGCCGGCCGCGGATATTCGAGAGCCCCAGGCCTCGGCCGAACACTCCTGAGGGATCAATCTCTCCAAGCCCGGAACCGGTATCAGAGACCTGCAAGATCAAGCTACCGTTCTCGCGGTGCGCAGCAATGGAAAGATGCATCGCGCTGCTCCCCGCTTTCATTCCATGCCGCAGCGAGTTCTCCAGTAGGGGTTGCAGGATGAGCTGGGGCACCAGCGAACTATTCAAGCCCGGATCAATCTCATAGGACACGCGCAATCTATTTTCGAAGCGCTTCTGCATCAGGTCTAGATAGAGCCGCGTAATCTCCAGTTCTTCGGAGAGAGGAATCTCATGCGTGCGCGAAGCCCGCAGCGTGAGGCGCAGCAGGTCGCTGAGCTGCGCGACCATCGCGTCGGCGGCGCGAACGTCCTCATACATCACGGAGGAAATCGTGTTCAGGGTGTTAAACAGAAAGTGCGGTTGCAACTGCAGGCGCAGATTTTCCAGTTGGGCCTGCACCAGTTTCGTCTGCAATTCCGCCGAGGCCAGTTGCTGTGCCTGGGCAATGCGCAAGCGTTGATAGAAAGAATACGCGCCCACGATGACCGTGAACCCGATGAGGTCGTTCGAGAACTCCATGGGGTATCGGTACGACATGATGCCGTAATCGTACGGACCCAGGCCCATGAGCGGCGCAAGAAAGTGGCGGCTGATGGCCATCATCGTGGTGTGCGCCGCGGAGAAGGGAACCGCAGCAGCCAAATGGTAGAACGCGAGCTTGAGCCAGCCCTTGCGTTCATACAGATAAACCCGTGCGAATTGGAAGACAAAAGGCAGCAAGAGAAAAACGGAGTAAACGCCTGTACCTTCCTCCAGAAGGCGCATGTAGAAAGTGTCCGGTCGCTGGCGCGTGAGGTCGTCCAGATACCGGTAACCGGTCATAAGCACGGCGATGAGCGTGTAAATGAGAAAAAGAATAATCCACGTGCGCGCAGGCCGCGGTTTCGTTAAACGCGCTGCCGATTCGTTGATGGCAGTATTCGCCATATTCTGGCTGTGATTATGCTTTACCAGAGGTGCCGACGGAAAGAGTTCTTGCGGGATTCCGGAGCAAGGGCGGCCTGACGCGGGCCGAAGAATACAAATCAGTCGCGGCGGGGGTTGGAGAAGTCGATAGAGCTGATAAAGGTCACCGCCACCAGCAGAATGACGGCAGCGAGCAGAGCGTAAATGATCAAGACATTCTCCTGAAGTTCGGCAAATGGAGATGCAAGCCGGAAGCCAAACGTACACCCTTTATTTTCAATGAGTTGGCGCGCAGGGAGTGGGCAGGGAAGTCGCCAAAACGGGACAGCTGTGGGCAGTAGTTCA
>JBGPIX010000099.1:0-15585 GCA_041485085.1 Candidatus Acidiferrum sp. | reverse complement strand
CGTCTGAATTTCCAGCTTTAGCTCCAGATACGAATCCGCATCGAGGTAGTAATAGCGCACGTCCCCGTTCTTCATGCTCAGCTTGATCTTGAAGCAGTCCGTTCCTTCCACCGAGTCGTGCCCCACCAGTTCGGCTTTGTGGCCTTTCTCTTTGTAATCCACAAGGGGTCCATCGATATCGGAGTCCACTACCAAGCTTTTCAGATCGTCCTGCGAGAGCAACTCTGGATCTTTGCGCCCGCCAAACGGAGAAATCTGCCATCCGGTCTTCCCGTCGTAGGCCTGCACCTGCGCCAGACCTTGGATGATGAATTCTTCTCGCACCTTATCCGCGCGCTTGTTTTCCTGCCGAAAATCCGCGCGAAACGATCCCTGGCTGAATTTTGCGGTGGTGCGCAGGCTTCGCACGGATTTCAGCTTGTCCGCTCCGCCGTGCGCCTGGACATTTTTGGCAATGACTTCATCCACCGTCTGCGCGCTGGCGGCGAAGGAAAAAAATGCCGCGGCCAACAGGACTGGAAGGAAAAGACGGGCGATCCCGGAGAACTCCCTAAACGGCATCAGCCGCAAGCATGCTTTCATGAATCCTCCCAAACTCAACAATTAGTGACGTCACTCCCAACGGAAGGGACCGAAACGGCGAACCTTGTTTTATTCGGACGAATTCGGCAACACTTAGTTAGCAGACTTTCGCCTCGCTGCCAACAGATTTCGATGCGGAAAATCTGAAAGCCGGCAGTACGCCGGACTCCCCCTCTCTGTTTGAAACGAAGCCAATGGGCAAATTCCCGCGCCTTCCCAATTTCTCGTCCACCTATCAGAAGAGGGTCGCCTTTCGCTCCGATTTTCTATATCTTCTCTGCATCCGGAACTCCTGGTCCTGGATCGAATCAATTGAAGGAGATTTTTCGTTGAGACGAAAAACCACGGGCGGCCTCTTTTTTGTTTTCCTCCTTTGCGCACCGGCAGCGCGCGCGCAAGCCGGGCCCGTTGAGGGTGGCCACGAACTACAAGTGTGGACCGGCGGCGGCCACGGCACCAATGGCAACCAGTCCGGCGACGGCGTCTGGAATGTCGGCTTCCGTTACGGTTTGATCCTCACCGATCCGCACGGACCAGGTTTCCTGCGCGGCCGTTTGGAATACGCCATCGACGCCGTCCCCATTTTCATGGTCGTCCAGAAAACCAACACCGCCTACGGCGCCGGCATAAACCCATTCGCTTTCAAGTGGGCGCTGGACACCCACGGCAGCGTCGTTCCCTATCTTGAACTTGGCGGTGGCACTCTCTTCACCAACACCAAAGTCCCCGAAGGCACATCCCGCATTAATTTCACTACCAGCGGCGCTTTCGGACTCCACTTCCTGCGCAGCAAATACAACATCAGCACCGAGGTTCGCTTCATGCATATTTCCAACGCCGGGCTTGCCACTCCGAATCCCGGCATCAATACCATTCAGTTTCGAATCGGCTTTGGCCGCTTCAGCCAGAAAGAATAGCCGGCTTGGCATCGCGTCCGATGAACGACAACCGGTGAGTGTGAGATGAAAATGATTTGGATCTTCGTTGCGGCAATCGTTCTGCTCGTTGGAGTCGCCGTGGTCCGCGCCATGCGCACCGGCGAAAAGGCGCCTTCCTCAGGCACTCCCGCGCCGGACTTCACTCTGAATTCTCAAGACGGCAAACCGCTCAGCCTCCGCGAACTCCGCGGCAAGTGGGTGGTGCTCTATTTTTATCCCAAGGATTTCACCAGCGGCTGCACCAAGGAAGCGCACAATTTCCAGCGCGACCTGCGGCAGTATGAACAGAAGAACGCGATTATCTTAGGGGTGAGCGTTCAAGACGAGGCCACCCACCAGAAGTTTTGCGCCAAGGAAGGCCTCAGCTTCAAGCTGCTCGCAGATACAAAGTACGCGGTCTCTTCTTCCTACGACTCGCTCGTGAATCTAGGCGTCGCTAAACTCTCCGCCCGCCACACCTTTCTCATTGACCCTACCGGCGTCATTCGCAAAACCTATCTCAGCGTGAACGCCGAAAAGCACAGCGCCGAAGTCCTCGCCGATCTGTCGCAACTCCAGCAAACTCCAGCCGCAATGTAGGGGCGCCCGCCGCGGCGGGCTGGCCCCTGCTCGGCAATACCGCGCTCGTGAGAAATGTTCTACTCCGCATCTAATCGACAAGGGGACCCTTGGAAAAGAGCCGGATTAGTTTCCGCAATCCGCCGCGGCAGGTAGGTCAGAAAAATCGGGCAGTGCCTTGAGATTGCTCTTGCCCAGCAACATATTCAGCGTCGCAACATCCTTATTCTTCAATTCCTGCCACGCCGCAAAAGCTTCGTTCGCACCCTTGCAGATTCGCCGGTACGCGGCAAACGATTCTTCCGATGGCGCAAAGTCTGCCCCATCCACGAGCGCCATCAGCGCCGTCAACGTATCGTTCACCGCCATGAAACTGGCCGTCTTGGGAGTCTCCAGTATGGGCGTCGCTTCCCCTGCCAGCGCCGCTACTTTCGCGTCTAGCGAGGTAGCCGCAACGGCAACGGGATCTTCCTTTGGGCGCTTCATCAACTCCGCCAGACGTGCCCGCAATTCTTTCATCTGTTGGTAGCCATCGAAGTTTTTCCCGAGCAACGCGGAAATCTTTAGTTGCAACTCCAGAGAACCCTGCAGTTCGTTGCGCGCCACCATTATCCTCGGGTCCATTTTGACTTCTAGCGGTTGTCGAAAAGTTTGGCCCCCCGCTCTCAACCGCACCTCATACTTCCCCGGCAACACCAGCGGTCCCTGCGGCGGCAGCGGCGTCGAGCCCACAATCGCGGCGATCGGATAGTTGTACGGAGACTGCGGATGCATCGCGCGCGGATCGGTGTAACGCAGATTCCAAACGAATCGATGCATTCCCGCCGCATTCGAAAGCGCTTGTGGATGCCCGATCCAGTATTCCGCCACGTACGGTTTTTCTTCTGGCTCTTTCGGCGTATCCGCGCTGGAAAAACTCCTCACCAGTTTTTCATCCGCATCGTAAATTTCCAGTCGAATGTCTCCCGCAGAATTTGCTGGCAAGAAATAATTCAGGATCGCCCCGTCGGGTGGATTTTTTCCCGCTGGTACTTCCGGCGGCAGCGGCGTGTCCTGATTTTCGTCGCGCCGCACGCGAATAGCTGTTCGCGGCGCAAAGAGATGCGCTCCTGAATTTGCTGCTCGCGCATCCATTTGGCGAAGGGGCGTAACATCATCCAGTATCCAGAACGAGCGCCCGTACGTCGCCGCCACCAAATCATCCTGTTCGATGGCCAGATCGTGGATCGCCACCACCGGCATGTTCAGCCGCAGCGATTGCCAGTTTTCTCCGTCATCGAAAGAGACGTACACGCCAATTTCCGTCCCTGCATACAACAATCCCTTGCGCGCCGGATCTTCGCGGACCGTTCGAACGAAATCCATCTCGCGGATCCCACGCACCGTCTCCTGCCACGTTTGCCCAAAATCTCGCGTCCGGAAAATATGCGGTTTCAAATCATCATGACTGTTCCGATTCACGGCCGTGTACGCGGTTCCCGCATCGAAATGCGAGGCCTCCACAATACTCACCGTGCTCCACTCCGTGACGTTTGGCGGCGTGACGGTTTGCCAGCTCTTCCCCGCGTCCTTCGTCAATTGAATGTTTCCGTCGTCCGTACCGACCCAGATCACTCCCTCTTTCACTTCCGATGGAGCGATTGTCAGGATCGTGCCCCGCGACTTTTTTGAATCCTTTTCATCCGGCCGCACGCGCGTCAAATCCTCGCTCACTGCTTCCCAACTCGTGCCGCCATTGTTCGTCTTCAGCAGAAACTGCGTTCCGAGGTAAAGCAAGTGCGGGTCTTGCGGTGAAAACACCATCGGAATAGTCCAATTGAACCGGTACTTGCTTCCGAATGACACCGGCGCGGGCGAAATGTCGCGAACTTGCCCTGTCGTTTTCGATAGCCGCACCACGCTTCCGCCGGGCCCCGCGTTGTACACCACGTCAGGGTCCAGCGGATCGGGAATCGTGTAGCCACTTTCTCCCGGCCCCACCGGAAACCAATCCCGCTCCGTAATCTGTCCATTGTTTCCGCGGCTCGCGATTCCTGCCGTCCCGCTGTCTTGCTGCGGGCCGTACACCCAGTAAGGGAAACGGTGATCCGTCGCAACCCGGTAAAATTCTCCGGTCGGCTGGTTATACCAGGTGCTCCAGGATTCGCCTCCGTTCAGGCTGATGGTCGCGCCTTGGTCGACTCCCAGCATGATGCGCTGCGAATTTGTCGGATCGATCCACACCGAATGATAATCGTCTCCCCCCGGCGCGCCCTTGATCGCCGTGAACGTATGCCCGCCATTATTCGAACGGTACAAGTTCTGCGAAGGCACATACACAATGTCTGCATTCTTCGGGTCCACGAAAATCTCGCTCATATACCAGTACCCTTCGATCCGCGGGTCCTCCGTGGCTTTCTTCCAAGTCGCTCCCGCGTCGTCTGACCGGTACAGCCCACCTTTTTTCTCCTTCGCCTCCAAAATCAGGTAAACGCGTTGCCCATGGGTTGCCGGCCCAACGGCAACCCCCTCTCGGCCCCATTCCCCTTCCGGAAGTCCGTGTCCCGTGATTTGCGCCCACGTGACGCCTTCATCCGTTGACTTATAGAGCCCGCTCCCCGGACCGAACGAAGTTCCTTTTTGTCCCGGCTTTCGAATGCCATGCCACAGCGTTGCGTACACCACTCGCGGGTTTCCCGGCTCAAAGCAAAGATCGACCGCCGCTGTCTCGTTGTCTTTGTAAAGGACCTTCTTCCAACTCTTCCCGCCATCCGTCGAACGAAAAACTCCACGCTCTTCGTTCGGCCCGGAACTGTGTCCCATCGCCGCGACTAGCACCACATCCGGGTTGCGCGGATCGACCAGGATTCGCCCGATATGCCGCGTGTCCGCAAGTCCCACGTGCTGCCAGTTTTCCCCGCCGTTCACGGATTTGTAGACTCCGTCTCCGTAACTGCTGTCCGCAAAAATTGTATTGACGCCCGTTCCCACATAAATGACGTTCGGATTCGAAGGCGCCAGCGCCATCGCTCCAATCGAGGCGACAGGTTCCTTGTCAAAAATCGGCTTCCAAACCACTCCGCCATCCGTGGTTTTCCATATGCCCCCGCCGTCCGCTGCAAAATAATAAACGCCCGGATTTCCCGGCACCCCTGCCACCGCATTCACTTTTCCCGCGCGAAACGGCCCAATCATTCGCCATTGCATCTCCGAATAAAGTTGTGCTGGAACCTGTTGCGCTGCGGCGAAGCCGGCGACAAAAAGAGCGGAAGCAGTTAGAATCGCCGCAATCTTGCCGAGTCGGAAAAAAAAGGCAATTCTCATGAATGGATTTTCCTCTGCGCGAAAGGATAGCCTGCCTGCGGCATCCCCGCAAAACAAATTCAGTTCGTTCGAATGAAGCGGAGTTTTCTCAATGGTTGGCCAGCACCTTCAATCCCTGCACCCGTGTCAACCTCTCATCCGCGGTCACCAGCGTGAGGTCATAAACCTTTGCCGTCGCCACCAGAAATCGGTCCGCTGGATCTCGGTGTCCCAGCATCGTGAATCGCAGTTCGTGCGCCACTTCCCAACTCACGGGCACCTCGTTCAAATTGAGTTCTTCTTTCGACTCGCGGAACCACTCTCCAAAATCTCTCTTGAACTGAATTCGCTTTTTCTCCAGCAGCACGATCGCCTCCCATACGCTCACGGCGGAAAGGAAGCGATCGTTCGCGGGATCAGTCAATTCCCGAGTCACCTCGGAACTGATCTTGTGGGGTTCGAGGTAGCTCCAGATCCAAATGTGCGTATCCAGCAGCAACCTCATTTGGCTTTGCGAGTCTTCTTCATTTTATTTTCAACTTCAACCGGATCCTGCGCCGCCTCCCAATCCGATTCATCACCGATGGGACCGACGATATCGCCCAGAATTACGGCGGTACCCGCGCCACCACCCAGCTTGATTTTCTTAACGACTCCCGGTGGATTGATTTCGGCAATCGGGTGACCGAAGCGCGTCACAAGAATTGGGTCTCCCGTTTTGCGGACCTTCTCAAGCACGGCCAGGCAGGTAGCCTTGAATTTAGAGATAGCGATTTCTTCCATGGTGTAACTCCCGATCTGACAATATCATGCGTTTTGACCATAGTCAAACTATAGTCTGACTATGGTCCAGTCATGCTCACTCTTGCTTTTCCCTCTTCACCATCCTCTTTATTGTCTAGGGTTCGTCGTCGCCATCCGCACCGGCGGAAGGCTCTGCCTCGGGTGGCTTGTTCGAATCAATTACGTCAAGTCCGGCTTTCTTGAGTTCGGCGTTGAGCGCAGAAATATCCTGCTGCCGGATCTTCGTCCAGCGCGCGGCCAGGTTTTTAAGCGCGTCTTCGAGTTCCTTATAGACGGCGGTCGCTTGTGTCGTGGGTGCGGCGTCGGCGCTGTCCGCAACCGCGAGGATGCCGCCGAAATGCTGGTTCAAACTGGAAAAATTGTCCGGCGGCTTAGAGCCAGGCGGCAACCCGAAGAAACTGCTCTGCGCCGCGCCTTCCAATTCCGCAGCTTGTTTGTCCAGCGCAGCGATCGCATTGGCAAGAGCGCCCTTCCCCGCTTTCGCGGAACGCTCCTTCAACTGCGCGCGCACCGATCGAACCTGCGAAAGCGCTTCGAAGCTTTGATTCATGTTCCATGCAGCGCCGACTTGCATGTCGTACTGCTTCGCAAGGTCGTTGGTGGAGGATTTGATACGAGGATCCATTTTCACCTGAAGTGTCTCGTAGTATTTTTTCCCGTCGACCGTGAGTTCCACGTTGTACTTTCCGGGAAGTGCCCAGGCGCCAAGCGGATATTTCGGCGTGTCATGAACGATCGCGGAGATCGGAAATTCGTGCTCGAGGGATTCCGGCGGCGCGTAATGCAGGTCCCACACGAATCGGTGCATTCCGGGTTCGGCCGACAGAATTTGCGCCGGGCGAACCCAATACATCGGGATAGGGTGCTCGGCAGCGATTCTCTCCATCGGCTCCGGTTTGTCCGCACTCGAGAAATGTCGAACAGCGATAGCAGCGCCTCCTGTAATGAAGATATCGAGTGTCACCGGACTTTTTGCAGCGTCCGCAAGGTAGTAATCGATGATGGCGCCGTCGGGAGGATTTTTTCCGGCGGGAAATTCTGGAGGCAGCGGCGTGTCCGGATTACGATTCCAGCGAAAGCGAATCGCTTCTTGCGGTGCGAAGAGATGCACATTTTCTTTTGCAGTCTCCGCGTTCAATTGCCGCAGCGGAGTGAGGTCATCGAGAATCCAGAACGAGCGGCCGTGCGTGGCAACAATTAAATCGTCGCCATGAATCGCGAGATCGCGCATCGACGTGTGCGGCAAATTGAGCTGCAGCGGTTGCCAATCGTCCCCATCGTTAAACGAAACGTAGACGGAGCCTTCCGTCCCGGCGTAGAGTAAGCCTTTACGAACAGGATCTTCGCGCACCACGTTGCTGGCGCCGCCGTCGGGAATTCCTTTTGTAATTTCCGTCCACGTTTTTCCGAAGTCGCGCGTGCGGTAAATGTGCGCGCGCAAATCGTCGAGCCGGAATGAATTGATTGCCGCGTACGCCGTGCCCGCAGCGAAGTGCGAAGCTTCGATAATCGAAACTTTGCTCCACGGCTTCAACTGCGGCGGCGTCACGTTCTGCCAGGATTTTCCGCCGTCGCGCGTGATGTGAACTAATCCATCGTCGGTTCCCGTCCAGATGGTGTTCGCTTCGTTGAAGGAAGGCGCTAGCGCATAAATCACGCCGCGGTGTTTCCCTTTTTCCGGATCGCTTGCAGCGAAAACGCCGAGGTTGGCGGGAATTTCGTACGACTCACGCGTGAGGTCGGGACTAATGACTTGCCAACTGTTTCCCGCATCCGTCGTTTTGAAAAGCACGTTGGCCGCGAAATAAAGGGTATGCGGTTCGAGCGGTGAAAAAACGATTGGCAGCGTGCGCGCATACCGATACTCGCCTCGGCGAATCGGCTCCGGCGTAACCTTTGCGAACTCGCTGATGTCCTGCTTGGTGCGCGTGAGCCAGTCGCCATAAAGAATGTTCGAGTCGAGCGGATCGACGGCGATGTAGCCGTACTCGAAAATGCCCGGCAAGCGCCAATCGCGAAACGTAATTTCGCCATAGTCGCTACGGCTCAGCGTTGCCACGGCGCCGCTTTCCTGCTGCGAGCCGTAAACCCAATACGGAAAACGATTGTCGGTAGTGACGTGATAGATCTGCGCGGTTGGCTGATTGTACCAAGTGCTCCACGACTCGCCGCCGTTCACGCTGATGACCGTACCCTGATCGGCGGTGAGCGCGATGATCCGCGGATTTTCCGTGCTGATCCAAATGCGCTGATAGTCATCGCCCCCGGGCGCGCCTTTGAATCCTATAAATGTTTTTCCGCCGTCGGTGGATTTCCAGGTCGTGGTGTTCGCGACATAAATCACGTCCGGATTGTCCGGGGCGACGGCGATGCCCATTGCGCCCGGGCCGCGGCCGCCGATGCGGTGGTCGGCGTTTACGTGTTTCCATGTTTCGCCGGAATCATCGGAGCGATAGACGCCGGAATTTTTCCTTGCTTCCACGGTGGCATAGAGACGATTCGGCTCGCTGTGCGAAACGGCGATACCGATGCGGCCCAGTCCATCGTCTGATGTGGGAAGTCCTTTGGTGAGCGGGTGCCAATTGTTTCCGCCATCGGTGGATTTGAAGAAGCCGCTGCCGGCGCTGATGAACGATTCGCCGCTGCGAATTTCCCACGGCGCAACGCGCGCGGCCCACAGCACCGCGTAAATTGTTTGCGGATTTGCGAGGTCAAATGCGAGATCGGCGGCACCGGTGTTTTCATCTTTGTACAAAACTTTTTGGAAGGATTGACCGCCGTTGGTGGAGCGGAAAACGCCGCGCTCGGCGTTGGGACCGTAAGGATGTCCTTCAGCGGCGACGAAAATGCGGTTGGGATCTTTCGGGTCGACGAGAATCGCCGTGATTTGCTGCGCGTCGCGGAGGCCGAGGTGTATCCATGATTTTCCGGCGTCGGTGGATTTATAAACGCCATCGCCGGTGGCGAGATCGGGGCGTTGCAATCCTTCACCGCTGCCGACGTAGATGATGTTCGGATCGGACGGAGCAACGGCCAGCGCGCCGACGGAGCCGGTGGGCTGGTCGTCGAAGATCGGATTCCAGGTGTTGCCGAAATCGGTGGTCTTCCAGACGCCGCCGTTGACGGCAGCCATGTAGAAGACGTTGGGCTGGTGCGGCACGCCGGAGATGGCCACGGTGCGGCCTCCGCGGAACGGGCCGATGCAGCGCCAGCGCATCTCGGAATAGAATTTTTGATCAAACTGTTGCGCGTTCGCCGAAGCGCAAAGAATTGTTGCGATGATGATTCCAGCGATGAACCACTTCCCTGCGGCAGCGATGCGCATCCGAGTCCTCCGTGAGAAGGAGAAGAATACGCTTGCACCGGAAATGGAGCAATCTGTCGCGGTCGAAAGAGCACAGCCAGGATTGGCTGTGCCACCAAACTGCGATGCTCGATAGTGCGTTCGACTCTGCGGTGAGGATGGAAATTCATGAGGGTGTTTTTTATTTTCGCGGAGTTCGGCGCTAGCGGAGCAATGCAGTGTAGTCAGCCGCTGTCTCATTCACAGGCGGCGGAATCATTTTCAGGGATGATGGCGGGGGTGAGAGTGGAGGAGTTGATTGGTGATGTAAGCGAGAACGGAGGCGCGTCGAGGCGAGACGCGGCCTTTGGTGACCAGAGTGAGGAGGCGGGCGAGGAATTGGCGGAGATCGATGGCAGGAGAGATCTCGGAGAGTTGCGGGAGCAGGTCGGCGGTGAGGTCTTCCGCATCGTTATACAACTCCAGGGAAGCGGTGGGTTTGGTCAGGCTGAAATGGTGAGGACAAAGGCCGAAGTGAGGTTGCGAGCTAGTGAGGCGGCAACGCATGCCGTTGGCGTAGCGATAGAGACAACGAGTGGAATCGTTCAGGGGAATGCCGGCCGATTCCGCGAGAGCCGTGATGCTGGGGTCTTTCTGGGATGGGTTCATGATGTTCCTTACTGGGGGTACCCCCGGGCAATTTGTATGAATATCAAAAGAAAAGACTTACGAAATTTGCATTTCGTAAATGCTTGATTCGGAATGAGATGTCTTTAGCTGAGCAAAATGGGTAGCGACGGAAAAGAGGGCCTGGAAAAAGAAAAGCGGGACCAAGGTCCCGCACTCCAAACGTGGTTATCTACGAGGTGAAGTATATCACGGATTAGAAAAATGTCAAGGCCCTTTTTCATTTTTTTCAAATGATTGAAGGGAAAGGAATTAGAAGAATGAATGGAAGATGCAGAATCAAAATGCAGGAGAAGAAGGCTGAAGACGCAAGAGGCAACCCCGCAAGAGTTGAGACATAACACAGAGATCTCAGAGAAGACCGAGGACGTTGAAAACTAGAAAGAGATGAAGTGAAAAGGTTTAGCGTGTGTGGGCGCGATCCGCATGTGAGCACGAAGACGCGGCGCGGTTTTAAATGGGCGGGATTAGTTGTTCTGGTGCTCCTCGAGACCGTTTTCTGGATTGTTCCCGTCGGGCCGGACGCTGTGGCGGTATTTTGGGGTCTGCGGATCGCAGCGCCGATAGGTGTAGTCCTGCTGCTGCGGCATCTGTTGCGCACGCCGAAGGAGCCGACATTGAAAGCAAGGCTGGCAACCGTTCAGCCTGCGGCGGATAGGGTCTGCCCGTCTTGTGGAGCGCAATTGTTAACGATGGCGTCGCAATGCTCGTGCCTGGTCTGCGGAGTTGCGAGGAGCTAGGCGCAAAGGCGACGAGTCTTTCAGATCCGCCACTACAACAGAGGATGGCGAGACAAACTCGCCGCTACACGGAGGGGCGAGGGGGATAGGAGTCGAGGCGGTTTTTGTAGAGGAAGAGGACGCTGGGGCCGAAGGAGAGGAGCATGATGGCGATGCCGGTGGCGATGCCGAAGCTGGTGGCGAGGGGCGCGGAACAATCGTGACGGCGGCGGACGATGACGTGGCAAGGGACAGCGATGAGGAGATCCAAAACGCTGCCCTTGAGCAGCCAGGAGATGAGTCGTGTGACCACGGCGGAGGAGTTGCGGAAATAAAAATAGAAGAGAATGGCCCAGAGCAGCCACGCGGCTCCCCAAAAGAGGAGGATATTCGTTTCCTCGTCGAAAAACTTTTTCCAAAAATTGTCGCCACGAACGGCGAAACCCAGGGACCAGATTACGGCGGAGGAAAGAAGAGCGGTGAGAAGCGCGCCGACAGCGACGGAGACGAGAATATGGGCGCGCGGTTTGAGGCGTTTGAAAGACGTATCGACGGAAAGAAAGAGCAGAAATGCCTGACTGGCCAGGATGGCTCCAGCAGGAATCCAGAAGAACCAATTGCGGTAAGTATTGAGTACGTCGCCGAAGAGTCTTGCCCAGCTATGCGGATCGCCGTTGAAAAAAAAGACCACCGCTGGAACGATGAGGCCCAAAAGGATCAGGGCGTAAACAACGGAAATGACGATGCCCCATTTGCGCATGATGCCTCCGGTGGATAGGAGAGTGTTTATCACAAAACGGGGTTGGTAGGGGGAATTGGGGCGCGGGCGGCAGACCAAAGGAAAAAGATTTAACGCCCCGACCCGGTCGGGGTAAACGGCGGACACGGAGAACGCAGAGAAGAGAGCGAAGAGCGGCCCGCCTCGGAAGGCGGGCCCTACGGGGCGTGGGTGGCGGGGACGCCGAGGTCGGCGATGTTGTCACCTTTTTTGAGGGAGGGGACGGCGTTGACGTGGAGGACGATGGCGGAGACGGGGGCGCGAGGCTCGGCGATGACTTTGCCGACGTAGTCGGTGATAGTGCCAAGTTTCATGCCGGCGGAGACGTAGGTGCCGCGCTTGACGAGGGGATACCAGATGCCGGGGCCGTCGGCGAGAACGTCGGCCAATTTTTCGATCCAGACGGGATTTTCGATGGGGTGCGGATCGCCGGGTAGCATCTTGAGGGCGCGCATGGTGCTGAAGGTGCCATTGACGAGGAGGGCGAGATCGTCGGAGTGCACCGTGCCGGCGTGGCCGGCTTCGACGACGATGGATGCTTTGCCGCGGACGGAGGCGGTGTTGTCGAGGTAGCGGGTGGCGGCGGGATCGGTGGGGCGCTCGCGCCAGAGAATGATGTGATCGAGGCCGAAGGCGAGAACCATTTCTTTCGAGGTGCGGTCCTGAGCTTCGCGGCCGGTGGGGCCCCAATAGGCGTAAGGGCGGAGGCTTTCGTCGAGGTCACCGCCATGATAGTCGATGAGGTAATCGCAGCGGTCGACGATTTCCTTGGTGATGAGGTAAAGGGCGCGTTCGGTTTGCGTACCGTCTGCTTTGCCGGGATAGAAGCGGTTCATGCTCTTGTTGTCGATGGGATTGACGTGGGGGACTTTTTGCTCGAAGGACTGGATGTTGATGAGCGGGACGAGGATGACCGTGCCGGTGACTTGGGCGGGGTCGAGAGCAGCGATGAGTTTTTCGATGGCGATGATGGAGGTGTATTCGGTGCCGTGAGCGCCGGAGACGAGCGCGAGAACTTTGCCGGGTTTGGCGCCGTTGACGACGACAATGGGAATGCTGGTGGCGGCGTCGACGCCGGCGGGAACTTCGAGGGTGCCGGAGGACTTTTCGCCGGGGGCGGCGGAGGCGGTGCCGACGGTGAATTTGGTTTGAGCGGAAACGGATGCGCAACTGAACGACGCGAGAAACGCCAGAGCGAAAATCGGAGTGAGCGAACGCATCATTCACCTGCCGGTTTGGCGGCGGGAGCCGGTGTCGGCGTGGGTTCGGGCGGACGCGCGGGCGTGGAATCACCCTTTACGTAGTGGGCGTACCAGGCGAGGTTGCGCTCGAGGCGGTCTTTGAGATGAGAGGGCGTGGTGAAGCCGTGATATTCGCCGGGATAGACGACGAGTTCGGTGGTGCGGCCGAGGCTCTTTAGCGCCTGGTACATTTGCTCGCTGCCGAGAATGGGAACGTTCCAGTCGATATCGCCGCCCATGAAGAGGGTGGGCGTGGTGATATTTTTAATGCGGTAGAACGGCGAGATTCTTTCCCAGACGGCCTGATTTTCCCAGGGGTAGCCGAGTTCGTAGAAATAGTCTTTCTGGTATTGATCGTGTCCGAAACCGCTGGCGATCAACGCGATGCTTGCGCCGGAGATGGCGCCCTTGAAACGCGTGGTTTGGGCAATGATGAAGTCTGTGGACATGCCGCCGTAGGACCAGCCACCGACGCCGAGCTTGTCGGCATCGGCGATGCCTTGCGCAACGGCGTAATCGACCATGGCCATGTCGTCCTGAAAATCCTTGTTGCCCCAATCGGCAAAAATGGCTTCGCAGAACTTCTGGCCGTAGCCGGAGGAGCCGCGCGGGTTGGGGAGCAGAACCGCGTAGCCGTTGGCGGCGAAGAGCTCCGCGAGGTGATAGAAGGACGCGGAATACTGGCCGACGGGGCCGCCGTGAGGATTGAGGAGAGTGGGGACTTTTTTGCCGGGAGTGTAGCCGACGGGTTTGTAGAGGTAGCCGGAGACTGGCGTGCCGTCCTTGCTCTTGAAATGGACGTAGTCGACTTGGGCGAGGCGGAGTTGGGCGAAGAGGGCGTCGTTGGTTTTGGTGAGGCGAGTGAGATCGCTGCCATTCGAAAGAAAGATTTCATCGGGACGATCGAGTGAACTGATTTGTGCGGCGACCGCGCCGTCCTTGCCAAGCGAATAGGAGTTGACGTTGAGACGGCCGCCGATGGGTCGGGCGACTTCTCCTCCAGTGACGGCGACACGGCAAAGATTCTGCGCGCCGTCATCGTCGGCGATGAAGTAGATCACGCGGCCATCGGCGGAGAAGCGCGGACGGCGCACGCTGCGGTCGAAGGCGAGTGTCAAAACTTTTGCTTCGCCACCGGTGGAGGAAGCGATAGCGAGATGGTGCGTGGCGTAAATCATCGCCTTGATATCGGTTTGGGTGACGAAGGCGATCCATTTGCCATCGGGGGACCAAGCGGGGGCACGGTCAGGGCCGGGATTGGTGGTGACTTGCGTGAGATGCGCGCCCTTGTCGGTATTGTCGGCAGCGACGACCCAAATGTCCGTGTTGTAGTTGCGATCGGGATCAGGGGTGCTGCGGTTGCTGGTGAAGGCCAGGGATTTTCCATCGGGTGACCAAGCAGGCTCGTTGTCATCGTAGTCGCCGGAAGTAATTTGAGTGACCTTCTTGGAGACGACATCGAAAACGTAGAGGTGGTCACGGCGGTGATCCAAGTAGCCGACGGTGTCTTGTTTGAATTGCAGGCGGTCGATGACGAAAGGTGGCGGAGTTTTTGGTTTTGCGGCGGGCTTCTCTTTGTCCTTGTCTTTCGCGGCTTCGACGTCTTCGGGTTTGGGATCCTGAAGCATTAGAACGAGGCGGGTGCTATCGGGCGACCATTCGAAATCGTTGACGCCTTGAGCGACTTCGGTGAGCTTTTGCGCTTCACCACCGCGGCGATCAAGGAGCCAGACTTGGTTCTTGCCACCGTTGCGCGCGGAGGTGAAGGCCAGATATTTGCCGTCGGGGCTCCAGCGGGGATGCGAGGAGGAAACTCCTTCGGCAGTCAGGGGGAGGGGATCGCCGCCGTGGGTGGAGACCGCCCAGAGACGCTGCTCGTTTTTGTCCTCCTTGAGCATTTTCGTGCGAACGGCGTAGGCGACCCACTGGCCGTCGGGGCTCATCTCGGGCTGGGAGACATCGCGAATCTGGAAGTAGTCATCGATGGTGATATTGCGCGGAGTGGTAGGAGCGGTGGAAGCGGGCTTGCTGGCCGATTCCTGGGCAAGTGCGGAAAGCGAAAGACACAGTGTAAAGGACGCAAGCACGATGCAGCGAATGATTTTCATGCGGACAACTCCTCAGAAGAAAGATGGAACGCAAACCGGGGGCGTAGTGTAGCAGAGAGAGCGCCGGAGAATAGTTGAAAAAATTGGGCGCGCGAACCTCCGAGAGCGCCGCCAGGGAGAAGGCGCTAATCAGCTATTCGTAACGTAATGCCGTCAGGGGATCGAGTTTGGAGGCTCGATAGGCCGGCAAGAAGCTGGCAAGCGCGGCGACGGCGGAAAGAGTGACAACTGCCATCACGAGTGTGAGGGGATCGCGGGGCTTCAAGCCGTAGAGCAAAGATTTGGCGGCTTGCGCCGCGCCAAGAGCCAAGCCGGCGCCAATCACCAAGCCTGTGACGGTGAGTACAGCTGCTTCGCGAAGAATCATTTTCAGAACGTGGCCGCGCTCCGCGCCAATCGCCATGCGGATTCCAATTTCCCTGGTCCGCTGGATCACCATATAGGACATAACGCCATAGAGTCCTATGGCTGCAAGGAGCGCGGCCAGGAATCCAAAGAAGCCCGAAAGGGTGGCCATCAATTCATCCTGAAGCAGCGAATTTTGAATGCGCGTCTTGAAAACCATAAACTCAAGGTCGATGCCGGGATTCACATCGGCGATCGTT
>JBGPIX010000098.1:0-15616 GCA_041485085.1 Candidatus Acidiferrum sp. | reverse complement strand
TGTGTCCGAGAGTGGCACTCCTCACTAATTCGATCTCGCACCGTTGGCCCACCTGCCAGAGAAGCAGGTGCCCACGTCTGCACAACCTTCGGTCAGCACTCCCTAAGCGTAGGAGCCCGTATGTTGAACAGTTAACCCACTTATGGAATTGGCCGTTGTATCGCTTCTGGTGCCAGCGTAACATGCTAATGCATAGGAGCTTGACGTCGGACGTTAACCTGCTCCTCCAACAGGGTTCGGACCGTCTTTCCCCTTCCACCGAAACCCTGAATCGATATCAGTTAAGAGAGATGTTGTCCGGATCGTTGCCTGTTAGGCGGTGCGCGTTTGTATGAGCGCGATCTGCTCCAGCGCCGCGACTGCGGCGCGGTTGGTAGCTACGTGGCATCGATTCTGCTGATTCAACACGGAGTAAGGAAGCTTCGGAGGTTGAAGAAGCGAGCGGAGGAAGGAAGCGATGGGCGAACGAGCGGCAGTGAAAAGAAAGGCTATCATCGTTGGACTCAAAAGCTGCGTCTGTGCCGTGCCGCTCACGCATGTCATCGAGACGATGCGTCCTCTTCCGGTGGAACCGATTTCCGGAGTGCCGTCGTTTGTGCAGGGTATCTCGATCATCCGAGGGATTCCCACGCCCGTTGTCGATTTGGGAGCCATCCTGGGCACACCCGGCGAACGTGCAGAGCGCTTCGTTACGCTTCGCGTCGGGGACAAGCAAGTGGCGCTTTCGGTGAACGCCGTGCTTGGTGTTCGCGACCTCGACACGATCATGACGATGCGGGAATTGCCTCCGCTCTTACAAAGAGCTTCGAAAGACGTCGTGGAAACGATCGGTACGCTCGACGAGCAAGTTCTGATGGTCTTGCGGGCAGGCTGGGAGTTGCCGGACGAGGTTTGGCAGACAATGACGGCACAAGAGGCGGTTTCGTGATTGTGGCACCTGCTGCTGCCGAGATCGAACGCTTCCGGGGGCTAGTGGCCGAGCGCCTCGGGCTCTATTTCGATGACGGCAAGCTTGACTTGCTGGCAGAGGTCCTGCGGCAGCGGATGGAAGTTACTGGATGCCACCAGTTTTCAGCGTATCAGAATCGTATTTCTTCCTTCGCGTGGGAACGCAACGAAATTGGCGCTCTCGCCGAGAAACTCACCGTAGGCGAAACCTATTTTTTTAGATACGCGGAGCACTTCCAGGCGTTTGCTGACGTGGTCCTCCCGAGCCGGATTCACGCGCGAGGTGGTGACCGCCGACTTCGAATCCTTTCCGCGGGATGCGCGTCCGGCGAAGAGCCGTATTCTTTGGCGATTCTCATCCGGGAGCGGTTCCCGGAACTCGCGTCTTGGGACATTGAGATCCTCGGTTTCGACGTCAACTCTTCCGTAGTGGGAAAAGCCAAGCGAGCGCGCTATTCGCCGTGGTCGCTCCGAGAGACTCCCGAAAATATGCAGTTGAAGTACTTTCACGGGGCTGGGCGCGAGTTTGAATTGGACAAGGCCATAAGATCGGCGGTCACGTTCGAAGAGCGCAATCTGGCCGAGGACGACCCTCTGTTTTGGCAGCGCGATAGTTTCGACGCCGTGTTCTGCCGCAACGTAACGATGTATTTCACGATTGAAGTTGCGCGATCCGTCGTTGCGCGTATCGCTCAGTCCCTGGCACCCGGAGGTTTTTTCTTCTTGGGACACGCGGAGACGCTCCGCGCGATCTCTCATGAATTTCATCTACGGCACACGCACGAAACCTTCTACTACCAGCGCCGGGAAGCTCACGAAAAAGAAAGTGCGATGGCACTCCCGCCGGGGACGGCGGAGTACAGCTCCTCCCGGCGACCCATCGCCGAGTTGCTCGAGCCCAACGATTCTTGGTTCAGCGCCATTCGCCGAGCATCCGAGCGCATCGCGAACCTGACTCAGGAAAAAAACGTACTGGCCGTGAGCGCGCCCGCAAGCAAAATCCTGCCAGCATCGAGCTCGCGACCAGCGGCCGGGGATTGGACAGTAGCGATTGAGATGTTGCGAAGAGAAAAATTTTCAGAAGCCATGGAGCTTCTTCGACATCTCCCGGCGGAGTCGGAGGCCGATCCTGATACGCAGCTGCTCATCGCCATGCTTCTCACCAATGGAGGGAACCTGCCGGAGGCGGAGAAAGTCTGCCGGCACGTCCTGAAGCTCGATGAATTGAACGCCGGGGCCCACTACTTGATGGCGCTCTGCCGGGAGCATGCCGGTGATCAAGTCGGCGCTATGCAGCATGACCGGACGGCCGCCTACTTGGACTCGGCGTTCGCCATGCCGCATCTCCATTTGGGATTGGTCGCCAAGCGTTCGGCAGACGTGGAGACGGCACGACGCGAACTTGGACGAGCGCTCCCGCTTCTCGATCGCGAAGACGCGTCGCGCATTCTTCTCTTCGGAGGAGGATTTACACGCGAGGCGCTCGTCGAGTTTTGCCGTGCAGAACTTCACACTTGTGGAGGCGTTTTTTGACTTCACTATTACCGACTACTGCGAAGGTCGTGGAACTGCGGAGTGTCTTCGATCGCGAGCGAGCGGCCCCGTCTTCCTCACGCACGGAGGTACAGACGGAAAGCCTGCTTGCGATCCGTGTGTCCCGAGACGCTTACGCGATAAGGGTCAGTGAAATCTCAGGCCTTGCGACAGACAGGAAAATCGTTGCGTTCCCCAGCCCCATTTCTGAGCTGCTCGGCGTGGCGGGTCTCCGGGGCACGCTTGTTCCGGTCTACAGCCTGGCGGGTCTGCTCGGCTATGGTGCCGAAGCCGGGCAACTTCGCTGGCTGGTCTTGTGCGGAACCGAAGAGCCCTTCGCCTTGGCGTTTACTGACTTTGAAGGCTACGTGCGAATCCCGCAGGAGCAACTTTACTCAGCCGAGCAGAAGGACGTGACGCGCACCCACGTGACGCACGTGGCGCGGACGATAGACATGGTTCGCGCGGTGGTGAGCATTCCTCTCTTCAGAGAAACCATTCAAGAACGCTGCCGGAAGTACAGCGTTCAGAAGGAGCGATGACATGTGGACATTCGGTCGAAAGATAGCTGCTGGATTCGCGCTTGCATTCCTATTGTTGGCAATAATCGGAGGAGTGGCGTTTCGCAGTATAGGAGCGCTCACGAGCACCAGCCAATCGGTTACCCACACTCATCAGGTGCTGGAACATGTCGCGGAGGTGCTCAGCCTCTTAAAGGATGTTGAAACTGGGCAACGGGGGTACATCATCACTGGCGATGAAGCTTTCCTTGAGCCGTACCAGACGGGGACCGGCAATGTTCACACGGTCATCAAAGAGCTCCGGGAGCTGACTGCGGATAACGCAAATCAGCAATCACGGATTGAAAAGATGGAACCGCTCATTACAGCAAAACTGACCGAACTGAAGCAAACCATCGACTTGCGCAGAAAAGGAAACGTCGAGGAAGTAGCGAAGATAGTTCGTACGGGCGAGGGCAAGAAAGACATGGACGATCTTCGCTCGATTCTGTCCCAGATGGAACGTGAGGAGCGAGACCTCCTCAAGCAACGCGCCGACGAAGTCGAGGCCGCTTCCAGCGGCGCGAAGTCCACGATCATCTATGGCACGGCGTTTTGCCTCGTGTTTGTGATGGCCGCGGGTCTTTTCATTACCCGTTCTCTCAGCGGTCAGATTGGAGCGGCGGTCCGGCACGTGCAGAGCTCTTCGGCGGAGCTCCAATCGGCGGCCAATCAACAAGCATCGGGCGCAAAAGAATCGGCGACGGCCATGACCGAAATTACCACCACGATCAGCGAACTTCTCGCGACATCGCGGCAAATCGCCGAGAGCGCGCAGCGCGTCGCCCACGTGGCCGAAGAGACGTCCTCGGCGGCGCGATCCGGCGACACTACGGTGCAGAGATCACATGAATCTGTGAACAACGTCAAGCGGCAGGTCGATCTGATCGTTGCCCACATGCTCGATCTCGGGAAGAAGTCACAGCAGATTGGCGGGATTCTCGAAATCATAAACGAACTGGCCGAGCAGACCAACATTCTCGCGATCAACGCCACCATCGAAGCCTCTGGCGCCGGCGACGCCGGGAAGAGATTTGCGGTTGTCGCGGACGAAATCCGCAAACTTGCCGATCGCGTGGGCGGCTCTACCAAGGAAATCCGCGTGCTCATCGAAGAAATCCGGGCCGCCGTTAACACGACCGTCATGGCGACGGAGGGTGGCTCCAAAGCGGTGGACCTCGGCGCACGGCAATTTGTGGAAGTGACCGCTGCGCTCAAGCAAATCACAGAGCTGCTCGGGACGACCACGGCGGCCGCACGAGAGATCGAACTCAGCACGAAACAGCAAGCTACGGCGGTGGAACAGGTCAACGTAGCGGTTTCCAACGTCGCCAAGGCAGCCAAGGAAACGGAAGTCAGCTCCGGCCAGACGCTGCAAACAGCAGGGCAACTGGCGGGATTGTCGCGCGATTTGATCCGGCTCATTCAAGCAACAGCGGGTGCCTGAAGCATGGCAAAGGACCAATACAAGTACTTCCGGATCGAAGCGCGTGAACTCCTCGAGGGACTCAACCAGGCCGTGCTCGAACTGGAGCGAGGGGGCAGCCGAAAGGAGGTTCTTGGACGCCTCCTGCGTCTGGCGCACACTTTGAAGGGCGCATCGCGTGTGGTGAAGCAGCCCACGATCGCCGAGCTTGCCCATGCCATCGAGGACGCATTCACACCCTATCGCGATGGGCACGAGGTAATTCCGCAGGAACGCACCAACCAGGTATTGGGACTGCTGGACACGATTGCCGAGAAAGTTGCGTCTTTGGATTCGTTAAGCCCGAAACCACAGGCAGAAGCACCCCGGCCCGGCGGCGACGAGATCTTCGAAACGGTGCGGGTCGAGCTCGATGAAATGGACAGGCTGCTCGAAGGCGTCTCCGAGGCCTCCGTGCAGCTTCGGGCGCTTCGCCGCGAGGTCGATACGTTAGATCGCGCGCGCCAGTTGGCCGGCAGTTTGCTGGACAGTGTGTCCCTGCAACTCAAGACCGAAACCAACGGGAACCGGTGGGTGGGTAACGGCTCGAAGCTTCGCACTACGGCAGAGGATCTTCGCACGCACCTGGAGCGCCTCGGACGTAACCTCTCCACCGGAGTTGATCAGGTCGAAGCGGAGTTCGCGCAAGTTCACGATGCGACCAACCGCCTGCGGCTCTTACCTGCAGCCACGGTGTTCTCTTCACTGGAGCGCGCCGTTCGCGACGCAGCCCAGTCGCTTCACAAGCAAGTGATCTTCGAATCGTTTGGTGGCGCGAATCGTCTCGACGCACACGTGCTCGCGGCAATGCGTGACGCCCTGCTGCATGTGCTTCGAAACGCCGTGGCTCACGGCATCGAGCAACCCCAGGAACGTCTGGCCAGCAAGAAACCAACTCAGGGACGTGTCGAACTGCGCGTGGAACAGCGTGGTACGCGAGTCGCTTTCCTCTGCCGTGACGACGGACGCGGCATTGATGTGGAGGCAGTTCGGCGCGTAGCGATTGGCCGCGGTCTGGTGGCCGCTTCCGATGCGGCCTCTCTCGGCTTGGAGGAAGCGGTCAAGATCATCATGAAGGGTGGAGTCACCACGACCGGCACAGCGGATGAAGTTTCGGGCCGGGGAATCGGGTTGGACGTTGTGCGGGAGACGACCGCCCGCCTCAAAGGCGATGTCACTGTCCGCAGCGAGGCAGGAAAGGGCACGTCGCTCGAAATCTGTGTCCCGGTTTCGCTCTCGTCTCTCGCCGCGCTCGAAGTGGATGCGGGTGGGATGGTTGCCGCGCTGCCGCTTGATTCCGTGCGCCAAACCTTGCGGCTCGCCGATCACGACATTGCCCATTCGGCTGATAGAGATTCCATCGTCTACGAAGGGAAGGTCGTCCCGTTCTTAAGCTTGCCAAGAGCGTTGCGGAAAAAAAGTGTGGACGATCAGAAACGGCGCTTTTGGTCCGTGATCGTTCTTGCAGGATCCTCGGGCGTGGCCGCCATTGGTGTCGATCGGTTGTTGGGCACGGCAAATGTCGTGATTAGACCTCTCCCGCCATTGGCTGTGGCCGAGGTGAGTATCACCGGGGCTTCCCTGAATGCGGAAGGCGATCCCCAGCTCGTTCTCGACCCGGAAGGGCTCGTGGCCACGGCATGTCTCGGGCGCGTGCGTCTCCCTGACGCATCCCCAGCGAAACGCGCTTCCGTGCTCGTTATCGATGATTCGCTGACGACGCGCATGCTGGAGCAAAGCATTCTTGAGTCAGCAGGGTATGAAGTCGAAGTTGCGACTTCCGGGGAAGAAGGCCTCGAAAAGGCGCGGGCAAAGCAATATGGCCTTTTTCTGGTAGACGTTGAAATGCCTGGAATGGATGGTTTTGAGTTTGTAACACGCACGCAGGCCGATGCGCGTCTCAGTGCGGTGCCGTCAATCCTGGTGACGTCGCGAAGCGCGATTGAAGACCGGCGCCGCGGCGAGCAGGCGGGCGCGCGGGCCTACATCGTGAAGGGCGAATTTGACCAGGGTTATCTGTTGCGGATGACCCGCGAGTTGATGGGATAGAACATGGCGAAGACGCGCGTACTCGTAGTCGATGACTCGCTTACAGCTCGAAAGCACCTGATCGAGGTCTTGAGTGCTGATCCCGAGCTGGAGGTTGCGGGAGAAGCCGAGGACGGCAAGCGCGCGATTGAGCTGTGCAGAACTCTGCGCCCAGATGTAATCACCCTCGACATGATGTTGCCGATGATGAGCGGTGTGGCGGTCACCGAATATGTCATGGCTTATTGCCCGACACCGATCCTTATCGTTTCGTCCTCGACGAATCGTGGAGAACTCTACAAGACCTATGACGCGCTGGCTGCTGGAGCCGTGGATGTGTTCGAGAAGCCGTCGGGAGAGGATACAAACGGAGTCTGGGAACGCGGTCTCGTGGCGTCTGTAAAGATTGTGTCCCGGATACGCGTCATCACGCACATTCGCGGCAAACTTGGACCGCTGGGGCAAACTCCCGCCGCTCCGGCTCACTTTGCAACCTCCAACGGCTCGGCACAAAAGAGCATCATTGCGATTGGCGGATCGACGGGTGGTCCCGCCGCTATCGTGGAAATACTTCGCGGACTGCCTCCCAGTTTTCCGATTCCCATTCTTCTCGTTATACACATCAGTGAACCGTTCAGTGCGGCGTTTGCCGAGTGGCTCGATGGTCTGTCGGCGCTACGCGTGCGTTACGCGAACGACGGCGAAAATCTGCCAGCGTTCGGCCAGGCGGGTATGGTCGTGGCTCCCCCGGGTTTTCACCTGGTGGTCCAGCGCGGGAAACTCAGGCTCACTCGCGATCCGGAGAAGAATTCCTGCCGGCCTTCCGTCGATGTTCTCTTTGAATCTCTCGCCAAAGAGTTAGGCAGCCAAACGGCCGCTTGCCTTCTGACCGGAATGGGCAGAGACGGTGCCGCGGGACTGCTCGCGCTCCGGCACGCGGGAGCCCTCACAATCGCCCAGGACGAGGCTTCTTCCGTGGTTTTCGGCATGCCAAGGGAAGCCATTCAGATAGGTGCCGCAGGTCGAGTTCTGGCCCTGGACCAGGTAGCCCCGGCCTTGACCGCCGTGGCACGCGAAGCCGAACTGAGGCGAAACGGTTGAAGCCCCGGATTCTCATTGTTGACGACAGCCTGACCGTCCGCATGGATTTGGGCGAAGCTTTCGATCTAGCAGGATTCATGAACACGTTGTGTTCGACTTTGTCAGAAGCACGCACGGTCCTGTTGACGGGTTCCTTCGACCTGATCATCCTCGACGTATTGCTGCCGGACGGAGACGGAATCGAATTCCTACGAGAGGTCCGCACGGCTCCTTCCACGGCCAGCACTCCCGTGATGTTGTTGTCTTCCGAGGCGGAAGTGAGAGATCGTGTCCGCGGACTGAATACCGGTGCCGACGACTACGTTGGAAAACCATACGATCAGTCTTACGTCGTAGCGCGTGCCCGTGAACTTCTGCGGACGAAGAAACCCGCAACCGGCTCCGTCAAGTCGAAAACCGTCCTCGTCATTGACGATAGTCCCACGTTTCGCGAGGAGCTGAAGTCCGTCCTGGAATCATCCGGATATTCGGTGGTGACTGCAGGAACCGGAGAAGACGGTCTCCGGGCGGCGGTGGATGCCCGGCCCGCGGTGATTGTGGTGGACGGCGTACTTCCCGGCATCGATGGTTCGACGGTGATAAAACGAATCAGGGCTGACGCCGTCCTTCGGAGCACTCCCTGTATCTTGTTAACAGCCTCCGAGGAGCGCAGCGGGGAGTTGAGAGCGTTGGAAGCGGGGGCCGATGCGTACGTACGAAAAGAAGAGGACACGCAGGTCATTCTCGCGCGCGTGACCGCGGTCCTGCGCTCTTCAGGAGCTCCCTCGACAGTTGCTTCCACTTCGAGTTTGCTTGGGCCTAAGAGAATTTTGACGGTCGATGACAGCCTTACGTATCTCCACGAGGTTGCTGCTCACCTGCGTGAAGAAGGCTACGACGTGATTCCGGCGCACTCTGGCGAGGAAGCGCTTGAACTGCTCTCGGTTCAGACCGTGGACTGTATTCTCCTGGATCTAGTGATGCCTGGGCTTTCCGGACAGGAAACTTGCCGCCGCATCAAAGGCTCCGTCGCATGGCGTGACATTCCGCTCATCATGCACACGGCCCTTGAAGAGCCGGATGCAATGATCGAGGGCATAAATGCGGGCGCCGACGACTACATCGCCAAATCCAGCGATCTCGAGGTTCTCTGCGCTCGAGTTCGGGCGCAACTCCGGAGAAAGCAGTTCGAGGACGAAAACCGCAACATTCGTGAGCAGCTTCTGCAGAAAGAGCTGGAAGTAAGCGTCGCAAACTCCGCCCGAGAACTTGCCGAGACGCGCGCTGCCTTCGCCGAAGAACTGGAGCGGAAGAACGGCGAACTGGAAGCGTTCAGCTATTCGGTTTCACACGACCTCCGTGCCCCGCTTCGCAGCATCGACGGATTCAGCCGATTGCTGCTTGAGGATTGTGAAGGCAAGCTCGATGGCAAAGGCCAGGACTACTTGCGACGGGTGTGCGAGTCTGCGCAGCGCATGGGCGAGCTCATTGACGATCTCCTGCTGCTTTCGCGCGTTGCCCGCGCCGAGTTGAAACGTGAACGGGTTGATCTTGCGAGCATCGCAAATGTGGCTTTCGAGGAGTTGAAGAAGAAGGACCTGAATCGGTGTGTGGAACTGCGCGTCGCGGAGCAGCTCTCCGTGGAAGCGGACGGTCGGCTTATGCGGGTAGCCTTCGACAACTTGCTTGGTAACGCTTGGAAGTTTACGGCGAGAGTACCGGAGGCCTGGATCGAGATTGGTACCGAGCAGAAATCGGGAGATGCTGTGTTTTTCGTTCGCGACAACGGCGCCGGGTTTGACATGAGTTACGTGGAGAACCTTTTCCGCCCTTTCCAGAGGCTGCATACGGAATCGGATTTTCCAGGGACCGGGATCGGTCTGGCGACTGTGCACCGCATCATTGACCGCCACGGTGGGCGCATTTGGGCGGAGGGCGTGGTTGACCGGGGTGCGACCTTCTACTTCACGATTCCGCCTGCCAAACTGGGAGGTCACTTGTGACTCGGAACGGCGTCATATTGCTGGTAGAAGACAACCCAAACGACGTAGAACTCACTCTGCGTGCCTTCGAGAAAAGCAACCTTGGCAACGAAATCGTGGTGGCGCGCGATGGCGAGCAGGCTATCCACTACCTTTTTGCTACCGGCCCTCACGCGGATCGTAGTCCAATGGCGATGCCGGATGTGGTGTTGCTCGATATGAAGCTGCCCAAACTTGATGGCTTGGGGGTCTTACGGCGAATGCGTGCCGACAAACGGACCAGACGATTGCCCGTTGTGATGCTGACATCCAGCAAGGAAGAAAACGATGTAGCGTCGAGCTACGATCTGGGTGCGAACAGCTTCGTCCGCAAACCCGTTGACTTCAGTGAATTCGTCGACGCCGCGAAGCGTCTGGGAATCTATTGGCTCATCATGAATGAGCCGCCACCTGGACAGCAGAACGATGATGGGCGATGAGTCCATCGTTACTGGATTGGGCGGACCGTTCATCCGTGGGATGGCTACAGAACCTTGGCCTCATCGAGGATCTCTCGCACTCTTCGCGCCAGGGCCTTTGAGCCGTACGGTTTCTGCAGGACGATCGCTCCCTTCTCAGTTAGTGACGCCAACACAGCGCCGTGATCGGAATAACCGGAGGTGAAGATGACGGGCATGCCGGGCTTCGCCTCACGTATTTGTTCATAAGCGTCGATGCCGCCCAACTTGGGCATGATCACGTCCAGAAGCACCAGCGAGATCGCGTTTCGATGCGCTGCAAACTGGTCGACAGCTTCTTCTCCGTCCCGAGCGAGCAGTAGGCGATAACCGAGGGTCTCAAGATTCTCGCGCGCCATCTCGCGCATTCCTTCATGGTCTTCGGCCACCAGGATTGTTTCCGTCCCTCCTCGGACCGGAGCATCGTCTACCTGATGCAGCGGTTCCGCGGTGCCTTCACTCGCAGGGAGATAGACCCGAAACGCTGTGCCCTTTCCAAGTTCACTGTAGACGTCGACGAAGCCCTCATGCTGTTTGACGATCCCCAAAACCGTCGCCAAACCGAGCCCGGTGCCCTTGCCAATTTCTTTAGTCGTAAAGAAAGGTTCAAAAATCCTTTCCATCGTTCCAGGATCCATTCCGGCACCCGTATCGCTGACCGAAAGCTGGATGTATCGCCCTGGCTGAGCGTCCGCACGCCGCTCGCAATAGTCTGAATCCAGCTCCACATTTCGCGTCTCGATGAGCAGGTGGCCGCCCTTCGGCATCGCGTCACGGGCATTAAAACAAAGGTTCATGATCACCTGCTCGATCTGAGAAGGATCTGCTCGAGTGGTCTGAAGTTCTGGTGCGAGCATGATCTTTACTTCAATCTGTTCGCCGATGGCCTTTTGGAGCAGGGAAGTCGTCTCGTTGACCATGTGATTTAAATTGATGTTCTTGGGTTCCAAGACCTGGCGCCGCGCATAGGCTAGGAGTTGTCGTGTCAATCCCGCCGCCCGCGTCGCCTGTTCGCGTATGTTTCGAAAGAGCTTGGCTTCGGGACTGTCAAAAGACACGCGATCAATCCCTAGTTCTGCCCAGCCCATGATGGCTCCGATTACGTTGTTAAAGTCATGGGATACTCCGCCGGCAAGCTTTCCCAGCGCCTCAAACTTTTCCAGTTGTCGCACGCGTTGTTCCATCTGCCTGCGTTCACGACGAAGCTCTGCTTCGCGCAATTCTCTTTGAATAGCCGGAAGGAGCCGTGCGGCTTTGCCCTTTATCACATAGTCTTGAGCGCCAGCCCTCATTGCGTTGACGGCTATTTCTTCGCCGATGGTGCCTGAGAGAAAAACGAAAGGGACGTCCAATCCCTTTTTTCTTACCATCGCAAGTGCATCAGTGCCTTTGAAGCCGGGCATCGAGTAATCGGAGATAACGATGTCCCACTGTCCCTCCTCCAGAAGTGTGCCGAGCATCGCTGCATTGCACACACGCTTGTGGGCTACGTCGTAGCCGCCCCGGCCCAGCATGCTCAATAGCAAGTCGCAGTCATTCTGCGAGTCTTCAATGATCAGCGCGCGAAGTGGAGTCGCCATTTGTTTCCTCCGAAATTGCTAGGCCGCCTGAGGCCGTAAAATCTGATAGCAATCGAATTGCACGCCAACGCCCAGCTTGCCCCACGAAGAGTTGTGCGGCTCGACGCGGACCACGTGTCCCGTACACAGCCATTCCGTCGTCGGTTCGCCCGTGATTTCTTCCGGCATCTTTAAGAGGATTTCAACTGTAGTGCCTACGTGGAGGAGGGAATCCGTCGCAAAGAAAATCCCTTTTTCTGAAAGGTTCTCAGACTCGGCTCTCTGCTCAGGAATAGCAGACTTCCAGATGTGAACAAGCAACGGGGCCTTAAAGCTGTGACGGCGAGTGACACGACGGTCGGCGATGGCTACTTTCATGAGGGACTGGCTTTCTCATGCCAAAGAGGGGGAATGGCACACAATGAGATCAGGAAAAAATAAGGAAGGGATACAAATTATACCAGCAGATCTCTAAACATGAGTGCGATTCTTTCGAGCCACTCAGGAGCCATCTAAGAATTCCTTAAGATTTCGACCAAGGCTGGGAGCAGTGATTGGCGGTCCGACTCAGGTACGTCATTTGCCTTTCATCTTCAATGAACTGAGGTAATGTCATACCTGACCGCAAAAACATGCCCGCTTTACGGATTGAAGGCCATCGCCGCGTTGGAGTCGATCTGGACCGCCGATACTTCTACATACCTCGTCAGGTAGGGCACCAGGGGCGTCACCTCGAACGGCATTTTGTCGCGCGCGGAAATCAGCCCCATCGGCTTGGACTTCATCAAACTCACTCCGGCGCTCCAAGGATCTATTTTGAGCCTCGACCCGATCGGCAACGCGGCAATCTGGCCCTTGTTCTCCGTCTGCAACGCCGGTGCGGACTGAAGTAGCTGTGACGTGAAGAAAATTTCGTTTCCAAGCTGGGGGCTGATCAATTGTTTTAGTTCCTTCGCCTGCGAGTGCAATTGTTCCAGGAAAAGGCCGGCATTCCCGAGCTTGGATGCGTATGGCGATTTCTTCAGGAGTTCCAGCGCCTTCTCGCTATTCTCGGTGGCTTCCCCTTTTCCTTCCTCGAAGGAGAGCCGTTTTAACACCTCCGTCGGCGTAAGGCGCAAAATATCGCTGAATGCGTATTGATCTTGATTTGGTTTGGGCAGGATCGCGTCAGCCATCCCGTGTGCCACCAGTGCAGCCAGAGTTTCTTCGTTGGGTACGACATCGATCAATCCGCGGCTCACCACGATGGTATTGCCCACCGAAAACATTTCCAGGCTGCTCGTGAGCAGCACGCGGCACCGCAAATCCACCTGCTCATCGAAGTTGTTAGTGACCTCTAAATTGTTTACGACCGTATTCAACAGCTTATCCACTTCTCCCTGAGGAGCCAGCAACCCATCACGCTCCAGCAGGTCGAGCACGTTGTTCTCCGCTTCATGTCTCCATTCGCGCTGTGCTTCCAGTGGCGAACGGTCATGCTGCGCGGCCTCGTCCTTAATCGGATTTGTGGATTCCACAAGCAATCTGCTTAATTCTTCTTCTCGCGAGCCCTGCTTCAATTTATAAGCCCACAAGTGAGTCGAAGATTTGTAGCTGGGATTGCTGAAGTGCGCGGGTCGATTGATCTCCTGGCTGTAAACATAGCTCGGCAGCCACAGCCCCGATTTCACGTTCGTGCGCCACGAATCGAAGTGCAGGTAGTATTCGTCTTCGACATGTTTCCATGAAAAATGAACTGCCGGCGTATACTCTCCGTTGATTCGCACGACAGAAAAGTCTTGATCCTCGACCCAGATCCGCCCAAGAAACCGCGCACCGCGCGCTTTCGGCACCGGAGATACATCAAATACGAGGCATCTCACCTCGCCCAAAAACTCCCGCCCCGAATACTTGAACCGGTAGTGGACTTTGTCGAACTCTCCTCGGTCGATGTAAATCATCTGCAGAAACCCTGCCGGATCAAATGACCATAAGAATGATCTTTTCTTGCCCCCTTCAATCATCGAGTGAACTTTCAGTCGCCCTCGAAAATCTGCTTGACCAAGAAAATAGTGATCCGACTTCGGGACGGTGCCGAACGCCTGCTTGAATTTCACTTCTTGTATGTAGGTCTCAATGACCGGGCTATAGAGGTCGAAGGCGGCGATCTCGTCGTGCTCCCGCTTGATGATTCGATCGATGATTTCATCCAGTTTGGTTGCCGTTTGGGGAGTCTGCGCAGCGGCGCTCACGTTCACTTGGTTCGATGAATCAGGCGAGGCCACTGTTGGTCCTTGCGCTGCAGCCACGTTTTGCGTCTGTGAACACAGCACAGCGCCAATCGCCCCACACAGAACGATGCGAATCAATAGTTGCGTGCGCATGCTCATTCTCCTAACGAAGCTATTTATGCGTCTTCGCTAGACTAGAAAGCACGCGCTGTGCCAGGAGCGGATGTCGAGATTTCTCTCTTGGTCGAACCCTCCCTAATGTTTGAAGAATCTTACGCATGCAGGCACAGAACCCATACCGCATCGAAATACTCTGCGACCTCGCTACTGTACTCACGCCCCCGCAGTTCCAATTCGGGTAAGCCAAAGGACCAATGTGGAACGATTCCGAATTTTAGTTAGTGGCCACTGCTGGCCGCCTGCAAGACTTGTGCGACGCTGCCGCTCTCAGTAAAATGTTCCGTCATCGCTTCCCGCATCTTTTCTTTCACTTTTGAGTCGCACCGGAGTCATACCGCATGGGGCAGCACTACGACGTTATCGTCATCGGCGGCGGTCACAACGGCCTGGTCAACGCCGCCTACCTCGCCAAGGCAGGGAAGAAGGTCGTCGTGCTGGAGCGTCGCCACGTTCTCGGTGGCGCCGCCGTCACTGAAGAAATCATCCCCGGTTTTCTTTTCTCCGAATGTTCTTACGTCGTCTCGCTCCTCCGCCCGGAAATCATCCGTGAACTCGATCTCCCGCGCCACGGCCTGGAAATTCTCCCGCTCGACGGCACCTTCTCTCCCATGCCCAGCGGCGATTACCTCTGGCGCGTCAACGACCACGCCAAATCCATCCGTGACATTCGCCGCCATTCCCGCCTCGATGCCGAAGCCTACGACGAATTCTCGAAAATGATGACGCCCATGTGCCGCTTCGTGAAGCCCATGCTCTCGATGATTCCGCCCGACCCCACAACGCTTAATCCCAAAGACCTCAAGCAGCTCCACTTCCTGATGCAACGTTTTCGCGAGCTTTCCTCCGACGAGCGCTATACCCTCGTCCAGCTCATGACCATGAGTTCCGCCGACTTCCTCGACCAGTGGTTCGAAACGGACGTCCTCAAAGCGACGATGTCCGCCTCCGGCATCATCGGCACGTTCCTCGGCATCCGTTCACCCGGCACCGCCTACGTTCTCCTCCATCACTACATGGGCGAAATCGACGGCGCCTTCCGCTCCTGGGGCTTTAGCCGCGGCGGCACCGGCGCCATTTCGAACGCCATCGCTGATGCCGCGCGCGAAGCCGGAGTCGAAATCCGCACCAAAGCGCCCGTCGGCAAGATCCTCGTCAAGAACGGTCGCGCCTGCGGCGTCGCTCTGCAAAGCGGCGAAGAGCTCTCCGCCAACGTCGTCTCTTCCAGCGTCGACCCGCATCTAACTTTCGAAAAATTTCTCGAGCCCAGCGAATTGCCCGGCGATTTTCTGGAAGGCGTCCGCCGCTACAAATTCCGCGGCTCTTCCGGCAAAGTCAATCTCGCCCTCGACGCTCTCCCCAATTTCAAGTGCCTCCCCGGCCCGGGCGCGCATCTTCGCGGTGCAGTTTCCATTTCTCCCAGCATGGAATACATGGAGCGCGCCTACGACGACGCCAAGTACGGCCACTACTCCCGCCGTCCTTACATCGACATCGTCATCCCCAGCCTAACCGATCCTTCCGTAGCGCCGCCGGGCAAACACGTGATGTCGTGCTTTGTGCAGTACGCGCCGTAC
>JBGPIX010000097.1:0-15689 GCA_041485085.1 Candidatus Acidiferrum sp. | reverse complement strand
TTTTGCAAGTTGTGCAGTGGTTCGCGCATTTCCGTGGATGGAGTTACCGCATTCCTGGTCCCCCATTGTGGTTGATTGTGTTGTTTTTTGTCGCCGCCTTTCTTCTTGCCGCGGAAATGCGATTGAATCATCCGCTCCGAAGAACAGTGGTCTGGGGATTGTGCACCGTGTTTGCCGCCAGCGCACTGACGATCGCAATCTATCCGTTTGGAGAGAAATGGACAAAAGGAAGCCTGGAATTGACAGTTCTTGACGTGGGCCAAGGCGATTCGCTGTTCGTTGTCTCGCCGGGTGGAAAAACACTGTTGATCGATGGCGGCGGGGCGTTCGGCGGTTTTCCTGGACGCGAAGAACACGATGGCATCGATCCGGGTGAAGAGGCGGTGTCGCCGTATCTGTGGTCTCGCGGATTTCAAAAGCTCGATGTTGTTGCTCTAACGCACGCGCATCAGGACCACCTAGGCGGGCTCACGGCAATCCTGGACAATTTCCGCGTGGGGAGACTGTGGATCGGGCGTGAGGTAGCTTCCGAAGCCCTCGCGCGGCTGGAGGAACAGGCGCGCGGGCGAAAAATTGCGGTCGAGCACGAGCTTCGCGGAAAGTCTTTTCACTGGGATGGCGTGGATGGCGACTTCTTATGGCCGGAGATTGCTCCTGAGGAGATCGCGCCTTCCGCAAAGAACAATGACTCACTGGTGTTGCGGTTGCACTTCGGCGGCCGAACCATTCTCTTGCCGGGGGATGCTGAGAAACAAGTGGAACGGGAAATTCTTTCGGAAAACACTTCCGGAACGATGCATTCGGATGTGCTGAAGATCGGTCACCATGGCAGCAAGAACTCCGCAACACCGGAATTCCTCGCCGCCGTGCAACCGCGTTTCGGAATCATTTCCGCTGGCGAAGCCAATCCTTACGGACATCCCAGCGCGGAACTCCTCGAACGATTGGAGAATGCAGGTGTGTTCATCTTAAGGACGGATCGAGACGGGGCCGTGCATGTTTTGACGGATGGCGCCCGGCTGGAAATCACCTGTTTTGTTGCTTGCCCCGGTGCGGCCAACGCGGGTGCATCAATGCAAGTGCAGGCGCCAGATCACCAGCAAAACCAGGAGAAGAAATAGGAAGCCGACAGTGGCCTGCCATTCGTGATTTTTCTTGTACTGAGCGAAAGAGAACGAGCCGGCAGAGTCTCCCAGCAGTTTCGCGGCGGTCAGCCGCGGAATAAAAAGCGGGACGGCACGAGAGTACTCTTCAAAAGATAACCCATGGCGCAATCGGAGCTCATTCGCTTCGCGCTTCATCACCATGGAATAGAACACCGCGAAGTAAACAATCAGGAGTAAGGCAGAAACCCACGAACGTGTAGCAATACCAGCGCCCAGAGCAAGAATGGCGCTGCCAAGATAGAGCGGATTTCTAGTGTAAGCGTAAGGACCTGTGACGGTGAGGACTTCCTGCTTGTGAAGATAACCGGCAGCATACGCTCGCACCCACAGACCGATTAATCCCACTAAAGCGCCTAGCAAGATGCTGCGAGGCGTGGGCCGGGAAAAATAAAGAACCGCGATCGCGAGCGGATAGCCCAGCCGTACGCGCCAGCGCACGAAAAAATTGCCGGCCGCGCTCACCGGCGATCCTCTACCAGCCGTCGAACGGCGTCGACAACAGTGTCGACGTCAATTTCCAGAATGGAGGAATCGGTTTGGTCACCTCGTTTATAGGTGGTCACCGCGTGCGAACTGCGCAGGACAATGTCTTTGGGAGCAGTGTTGTCAGCACGGTCACCCACGCGGTACGGGCCATTTCGCGATGGATCGGTTGGGCCAAAAATGGCGACGGCGGGCGTTCCTAGCGCGACGCCCAGATGCAGCGGTCCCGTATCACCACCGACGATGCAGGCCGCATTGCGCAGAAGAGCCATGAGTTGGCTGAGCGAGCCATTGTAAGCGATGGGGTCGGCTTCCCCACTGGCTGATTTGACCGCGAAGATTAGATCCTCCTCACCGGGACCATAATTCAAAACGCAACGCATTCCGAGAATGCCGTGGATTTTCTGGCAGAGAGCGCCGTAACGGTCCGGCGGCCAGCATTTCGAGCGCCAGCCGCCTGCGGGGCTCAATACAACGTACCTTTCGATCGCGAAACCTCGCAAGAGCTGCAAGACGAACACTTCCTGAATCGACGGCACCGCTAGAACGACGGGCGCCACGCCATTTCGCGATCCTGCACGCAGGGAAAGTTCGCCATTCTGATCAGCGATGTGCGCCAAAATGGATCGTACGCGATCGGTGTAGAGGATCGGCACGCCGAACTCGCGAATTGTTTGCGAGGAGAACCCGATCCTGCGCGAAACACCGCCTAAGAACGGCAACGCCGCGGACTTCCACAGTCCTTGATAATCAATCGCGGCCGTGAATTGTTTTTTCCGGATTCGGCCGATAATTTCGCGCAACGAAGAGTACGAGCGAGTTTCTGTCTCCCAGATGTCTGTCGCCAGTTCACTGCTCTCAACCAGCACTTTCCAGCGAGGATGCGTCAGCCAAACGATTTCAGCATTCGGGAACGACTCGCGCAAACCTGCGACGGCAGGAAAGGTGTGGACGATATCTCCGAGGGAACCGAGACGCACGACCAGGAAGCGCGGTTCAGGCATGCGGCGCCTTGCGAACGGATTCTAGCAGCTCTCGAGTGGAGTGATCCTTGGGGTCACCCACGATGGCAACGCGAATGCCGAGCCGCGCGGCGACGGCGCGCTCTGGCACGGTCTCGGCGGTATAGTCAGTTCCTTTGGCGTGGACATCGGGGCGCAGCTCCTGCAGAAGAGCTTCAACATTCGGCTCCGCGAACAGCACGACATAATCCACGCAGCGAAGGGCGGCAACGAGTTGCGCGCGGGCATTCTCGTCGAGGATGGGACGGCCGGGCCCCTTGAGATGGCAGACGCTGGAATCGGCATTCACGCCGACAACCAAAATATCGCCCTCCTGCCGTGCGCCTTCCAGGTAGCGAATATGTCCGACGTGCAGGGTATCAAAGCAGCCGTTGGCAAACACGATGCTCCGGCCCTGGCGCTTGTGTTCGGCGAGTTTCTCGCGCAGCACAGCCCGCGCGACGATTTTGGATGCGGCCTCGCGCATGACTTAGGAAGCGGCTCCCGAGGCATCGTTACGTATAGCGTCGAGAAGTTCTTGGCGCGAGATGGTCGCAGTCCCGCGTTTCATGACCACCAGACCTCCGGCGATGTTCGCAATGTGCGCGGCTTCGAGAGGTGAGGCTCCGCAGGCGAGTGCAAGAGTATACGCGGCGAGAACCGTGTCGCCCGCTCCGGTAACATCAACCGCTTGATCGCTGCCGTGAACGGGGATTTGAGTAACGCGATCGCCCGGCTCGAAAAGAACCGCTCCATGCCGGCCGCGAGTGACGAGTAGTGATTGCAATTTCATCTCGGAAAGAGTTGCGCGGCCCGCGCGCGTGAGTTCGCCCGTATCTTGGCCGATGTTCGTGTGATGCTCCGCCTCGAGCTCCGCCTCGTTTGGCGTAGCGGAAGTGATACCGGCTTTCGTATAGCGATGCAGCCCATAGCGCGCGTCGAGCGTGACGGGCAGAGGACTCTTACGCCTTGCGGACGCCTGCTGCACCAACTCCGGAGTCGCGACGCCAAATCCGTAGTCGGAAACGGCAAGGGCGTGAGCAGTGCGCAGATTTGTGGAAAGCCGCTGATACATTTTTTTTCGGATGGCATCCGGGAGAGGCGCTTTCGGTTCGTAATCGACGCGCAGAACCTGTTGTCCCACCGTGTGCGCCCAGCCGGCGAGAAAGCGGCTCTTGGTCGGCGTGGTCCAACCTCTCACGCGGAAAATGCCGGAAACATTGACTCGCTGGCGGCGAAAATGGGCGATCAGCGAGTCTCCCGCAGCGTCATCACCCACCGCGCTGACGGGCAAGACGCGCGCGCCGAGCGACGCAAGATTGTTGGCGGCGTTGGCTCCCCCGCCCGGAACGATCTGCGTTTCGCGATGTTTGAGGATCAGGACCGGCGCCTCGCGCGAGACCCGCGAGATTTCTCCATATTGAAATTCATCGGCAACAAAATCACCGAGAAGAACAATCGTTTTCGTATTGAACTGTTCTACGCACTCACGAAGGGCGAGAAGGTCGACGGACGTTGACGCTGGCTTTTGTGCAGGCGTGCGTTTCATTTTTGTTGCCTCAGAATCCAATCTGCAGCTTGTGCGAGATCTTCGGCAATAAAGCTGGGCTGCACGGGCCAGTTCGCGGCGTGCCAGGCGAGTTCGCCTTCACCGTAGCCGGTACGCACGAGGATACCCTGAGCGCTGACATTTCGCGCGAGCTCTATGTCGCCATAACGGTCGCCAACCACGAACGACCTACGCAAATCGAGGGAATGCTCCTTCGCTGCCCGGTCCAGCATGCCGGTTCTTGGTTTGCGGCAGTTGCAGTTTTCAGAAGAGAGGTGCGGACAATAATAGACCGCATGGATCTTCGCGCCCGCATCGGCAAGCTGTTGGGTCATTAGTTCGTTCACGGTGTGCACAAACGATTCTGGAAAGTACCCGCGGCCAACGCCGGACTGATTGGTGACGACGATAACAGGCAAGCCCGCCTCGTTGAGCCGCTGAATGGCGGCCGCGACAAAGGGAAACATATGAAAACGGCTGACGTGATTCAAGTAGCCCACTTCCTCGGCAATGGTGCCGTCGCGATCGAGGAAAACGGCGGGGCGCAACGGAGATTGTTCACGCACGCTGCACCTGGATCGAGGACAGCCAGGGTGCGGCCGCGGCTTCAACCATGTCAGCTGTGACTGCGGTCATGCACCGATGGTCGGTCGGACAGCGGCGCAGAAAACACGGGCTGCAATAGGGCTTCTGTTGAACGATGCTGCATCGTGGCGTGACGGGAGCCGTACCAAATGGATCGGTTGGCCCAAACACGGCGACGATGGGCAGGCCCACGGCTGCGGCAACGTGCATCGCGCCAGAATCGTTGCCAATGAACAGCTGGCATTGTGATAGCAGCGCAGGCAAGTCAGCAATCGCGGTTTCCCCGGTGAGATCAATGGGAGGGCGGTGCATTTCGGCGGAGATTGCCGCCGAAACACTCGCTTCGGCGGCAGTTCCAAAGAGGATGACATCGGCATCCGCCTTGGATTGCCACCGATTCGCCACCTTGGCAAAGCGCGACGGCGGCCAACACTTCGCCGATCCATACGAGGCACCGGCTCCGATGGCAATCCGTATGACGCCTTGGCGCACGCCGGCCTTGCGGAGAAACTCGTCCGCAATGCGGCGCTTCTCTTCTGGAACACAAAGCCCGATGAATGATTCCTCCGGAACGGAATTCAGCCATCCGGCGCGGCGCAGGAGTTCCAGATAATAAACTTTTTCATGCGCAGGAATTTCCCCAAGCCTCGGGACAGGCACGGCCTTGGTCAGCAGAAAACTGCGGCCGTCGCGCGCATAGCCGATGCGTTCCGGGATCTTCGCGCGCCAGGCCAGCCATGCAGCGTCAAATGCATTTTGCAGCAGCAGTGCCACGTCGAACTTCTGCGAGCGAAGTTCAGCAGCCAGCCGCTCGCGGCCGGAGAGCCCCGCGTGCAAGCCGTTCGGATCGTATGCAACGAGCTGGTCGCAGATCTCTTGATCGCGATAAATATCCGCGACGTACGGCCGGGCCACAATCGCAATCTCCGCTTCAGGAAAGCGCGTGCGCACCGCACGCAGCGCTGGCAACGCCATAATGGCATCCCCGACCCAATTCGTCGCTCGGACGAGTATCTTCACGCCGGCGCTCCAGCATCAGTTGCAAGCGTTTGATCGAGGACATTTCTAAAATCGGCCTCGGGCGTCACGACCAAATCGATCACTGCGACATAGAGCGGCGCATCCTCAAACTTGAGGCTACCGAGATTCTGCGCGTCTTTTTCGGTCGTCACAAACGCGTTCGCACCCACTCGCTTCCCTGCCTGCGTGACCGCAAAGATTTCCCGCTGGGTGTACCGATGGTGATCTGAAAAAACGCCTTGGCCACAAATAGTGAGCCCCCAATTTCCAAGATCGCGGAAAAATGCGTCTGGATTGCCGAGTCCGCAGAATGCGAAAAAGGGGCCGACTCCGATTTCGTTGGCACTGAGAAGACTGACCTCGCCGCCGAAGCGACGGAATCCTAATAGCCGAGTGGACGCAGCGAAAACCGGAAATTGTTGGAGTTTCCCGATCGCTTCGAGCGTTCCCGACGCCGTGTCTGCGCGTGTGAAGACAATCAAATTTGCGCGGCTCATGGCTGCCAGTGGTTCCCGAAGCCGGCCCTCCGGCAGCAAGGCTTCTCCCCCGAGCGGCCGGGAGGCATCCATCAAAAGAATGTCCAGGTCGCGGGCAAGCTGGAGATGCTGAAAGCCGTCGTCCAAAAGAAACACGTCGATGGGCTGCTGCGATTCAAGCCTCCGGCCCTCCGCGAACCGGTTTTTGCCGACGCCAAAAGTCACGCGGTCTTGGAGACGAAATTTCATCAACTCGATCTCATCACTGGTTCCATTCGCGCCGCGATAGCCGCGGCTCAGAATCGCAACTCGTTTTCCATCCGCGAGAAACTTCTCAGCGAGCCAGATCACCATCGGTGTCTTACCGGTTCCCCCGACCGTGAGGTTGCCCACGCTGATGACCGTTCCATTCAGCCGCTTCTGCTTCAGCCAGCCGTGCGCATAAAGCCGAACGCGCGCGCGGACGACAGCGCCATACAACGCAGATAATGGCCAAAGAAGCTTCCGCAACAGCGGCGGAACGTTCATCGCCCGGCGCCGTCCAGGCGCTTCGCAATTTCCGCCATCGCGCGAGCAGTCGCTCCGCGCGAGTCGGCCACCAGGTGGCGCGCCGTCTCACCCATTTTTTTCATGCGCTCGGGGTCGCGAAACAATTCGATCCAGGCCACGCCGACGTCTTCCGGGCTCTCCACCTGAATAGCGGCACCTGCGGAAACAAAGCGCGACGCAATCTCGGAGAAATTTTCCATTGATGGGCCAAACACCGGAATCTTGCCAAAGGCCGCTGGTTCCAGAATATTGTGACCGCCCGAGGAAACGAGCGAGCCTCCCACAAAAGCGCCGTCCGCTAGCCCGTAAAGCGAGGCCAGCTCACCGATGCTGTCAATCAAGAGAACAGTCACATCATTTGGGATGGTGGCGTTATCGGACGGCTGAACGGCTTGCGATTGAGACGGACTTGGAACCGGCAATCGCGACCGCCGGATGAACTTGCGATGCGACTCATCAATAAATTCCGCCGCGGAATCAAAGCATTCCGGCTTGCGTGGCGCAAGCACCAGGAGTGCCTTCGGGTACTCGCCCTGCAAAGTTCCAAAGGCGATGAGCGCGTGCGGTTCTTCCGTCGCTACAACACTCCCAGCCACAATGACCGGTGATCGGCCGCTGCGCTTGATCTCCGTCGCCAGCCAGTTCGACAACGGTGTGGGCGCAGGAATCTCAAGGTCGTATTTCAAATTGCCGCTGACCTGCACGCTGTCCGCCGACGCGCCCAGCGCCCGCACGCGATCGGCATCTTTCTGGCTCTGCATGAGAAAAGCCCTGGCATTGGAAAGCGCGTTTTTCAGAAAGGGGCGAAGGAAAAAGCCGAAAACTGCGAGATAGCGCTCGTACCGTGCAAACGAGCGGTCGGAAATACGTCCACTTACAAAAAGTACGGGAACTTTCCGCCGCCCCGTTTCTCGCAGAAAATTCGGCCAAATTTCTGTCTCAAGTACCAGCACCACCGAAGGCCGCACAGCATCGAGCGCGCGCCGGACGCAGAAGGCCCAATCCAGCGGAAAATAGATGACGGCATCGGCAAACGGCATGCGTTCACGGGCCAGCGCCTGTCCCGTCTGGGTGGTCGTCGAAATAATCAGCGGCCGATGGGGGTAGGCTTCTTTCAACCGCCGCGCGAGTGTAATGCCGGAAAGCGCTTCGCCAACACTCACGGCATGGATCCATATCGCGCCAGTGGAATTCGCCGGCAACTTGGCAAGCCCCGGAAAAGAAAATCCCAGGCGCTCCCCGAGGTTTGAGAGATACTTCCCGTTGCGCAGTCCCTGTACGAGCCAATAGGGCGCCAGCAAAAGGGCCGCGAGGCCCATGAGAAAGCTATAAATGAAATACACTAAGCGTGGCTCCGGTCTGTACGCACTCCGCCAGCAGCAGGCGGCGCGACGCAGGGCAACCCTGCACAACCCCCAGGAATCGAAGGCCTCAAGATGAGAAAAGTCTATTATAACCCGATGCGAAAACTAACCCTCATCCTTACCTTTCTTGCCGCGTCTCTGCTCGCCGCCCGACCGGGAGCTTCTCAGCAGCCCTCTTCGTTAAGAACAAATTCGTTGGAATCGCACGAGGGAATGACCATTACGGCCCGGCCGTGGACCGAACCCGCGCTTTATAAGGAAAAATTCCCGAAGAAATCGCCCTATGCGGCCGGAATGATTGCCATCCAGGTTATATTTAGAAATGACTCCGACGACAGCATGAAAATCAACCTGGAGCGGATTCGATTGAACGTGATTCTTTCGGAAGAAGACCACCAGGCGTTGTATCCCCTCTCGTCGGAACAAGGAGCCGACGTGATCACTCGTCCGGGCACGAAAGATCTGACTGCCAAAAGACTGCCCATCCCTCTGGGTGGCCCGAAGGTTGGCAAGGACAAGAAATGGACCGAAGTGGAGCAGTCCCTGCGTGATGCAGCGGTGCAGGCGAGCATTGTTGCGCCACATAGCTCGGTGCAGGGGCTTCT
Source organism: Candidatus Acidiferrum sp. (assembly GCA_041485085.1). Taxonomy (GTDB): domain Bacteria; phylum Acidobacteriota; class Terriglobia; order Acidiferrales; family UBA7541; genus Acidiferrum. The sequence continues at coordinate 6,891 of JBGPIX010000097.1, read as the reverse complement.
TTATTTCGACCTCCGAAGCCAGTTCGAACTGCTGAACACCGCTCATCTCTACGTACCTGAAATTGTGGCCATCGAAAAAAATCGCGGCCTCTTGTACTTTGAAATTGACCTGAGCCGGTCCGCCGACCGCTGAATCGATCAAAACGGAAGGCAAATCGCACAAATTTGCGCCCATCGCCGCCGTCGGCTAACATGACTTGTGCAAACATTCTCCAACCCTCGCGGCCAAATGCTCGCTCTTCTCGATGAACTAAATCCGGAACAACGATTGGCGGTCGAAACGACCGAAGGCCCAGTGCTGATCCTCGCGGGCGCAGGCACCGGCAAGACGCGGGCCATTACGTTTCGCATGGCCAACTTGATTGCCAATGATGTTCCCGCCGAAGCCATACTCGCCGTCACGTTCACCAATAAAGCCGCGGAAGAGATGCGCAACCGCGTCTCGAGCCTTCTCTTGCGCGCCGGGGTCCCGCCCGCTCAGCCGTGGCTTTCCACGTTTCATTCGCTCTGCGCACGTCTCTTGCGTCGCGAAGCAGCCGCAGTCGGCCTGCCTCGGGATTTTGCCATTTACGACGACGACGACCAGCTCGCCGCCGTCAAGCTGTCCATGAACAAGCTGCAAATCGATGCGGAAGATCTGACGCCACGGAATGTCTTAAGCCGGATTAGTTACGCGAAAAACCACGGCCAAACCGCGGAGCAGTTGCGCGCCGAAGCATTCGATCAAAACAGCCGCCGCACCGCCGATATTTTCGCGGCGTACGAAAAGCTCCTGCACGACAGCAAGGCTCTGGACTTCGACGACCTGCTCCTCCGCTCCGCGCGCATGCTTCGCGAATCGACGGCAACCCGAGAAAAATGGCAAGCACGGTTCCAATACATCCACGTGGACGAGTATCAGGACACCAACCGAGTGCAATACGAGCTGATGCGGCTGTTGACCGGGCCAAAACAAAATGTTTGTGTTGTCGGTGACGAAGATCAATCCATCTACCGCTGGCGCGGCGCCGACGTCTCTATCCTTCTGAGTTTTTCGCGGGATTTCCCCGCGGCCCGCATCGTCAAACTGGAGCGCAACTACCGTTCCACTCAGAATATTCTCGATGCTGCAGGCGCGGTCGTCGCCAACAATCCAGAGCGGCTGGGCAAATCGCTGAGCGCGGAGAAGGGCCCGGGCGGGAATCTAAGGTACTTCGAAGGCCGCGATGCGCAAGCCGAAGCTGAATTTGTCGCCGGCGAACTCGAGCGCATTCTCAACGACGATTCGGACCAGACTTGCGCCGTGGAGTACCGCACCAATTTCCAGTCGCGCGCGTTCGAAGAGGTTTTCCGCCGTCGCGGCCTGCGCTACAAGCTTGTGGGCGGATTCAGTTTCTACAATCGCGCCGAAGTAAAGGACGCGCTCGCCTACGTGCGCATGGCCATGCATCCGGAGGACGACATTTCGCTGCTCCGAGTGCTGAATGTCCCCCCGCGCGGCATCGGCAAGACCACGGTGGACGCACTCCGCGAGTCCGCCCGCGTCGATGGAACACCGCTTTGGGCCGCCATTGAAAAATTCGTTTCCGGTGCTTCCGCGGGCCGCGCGGTCACTCCTTTGCGCGCATTCCAGGAGCTCATCCGCAAATTACAGGATGCGCTTGCCACCAAGGAACCCCCGGGATTCCTGCATGCCGTTCTCGAAGAGTCCGGCTACATGGCCATGCTCAAGGACCGCAACACTCCCGAGGATGTCGCACGCCTGGAAAATCTCGAAGAGCTTGCACGTGCTCTCGCCGAAGGCATGGAAGCAGGCGAGACGTTCACCGATTTCCTCGATGCCGCTGCGTTGGTGAGTGACGCCGATCAGTTTGAAGGCAAGCCAGGCGTAACTCTCATCACCCTGCATAGCACCAAGGGCCTGGAATTCGATCACGTGTTCCTCACCGGCATGGAAGAAGGCATCTGTCCTCACAGCCGGGCCATTACGGAAGATAAAGGAATCGAAGAAGAGCGGCGTCTCGTTTACGTCGGGATGACTCGCGCACGGCAGTCGCTCACGCTCACGCGCGCCGTCTACCGGCGCATTTTCGGCAATGAGCAGCAGTTGCGCGCTTCCCTCCCCTCGCGCTTTCTCGCGGAAATTCCGAGCGAACTGGTGGAAACGGTCCGCGGCTCCATGGCCGAAATTGGCGAGACGCGCCGCTACGAGCCCGACCCGGAGTACTCATATTCACCCGAGGAATTCCTGCGCCGTGTGCGCGGCGGACCAAAGCAAGCTGTACCCGCTGCGCGTCGCCAGGCGCCCGCTCAAAGTTCCTTCGGCCGCCCCTCCGCCAAACGCGGCGGCGATGCCAATCCTATGCTGGGACGCAAAGTCCGTCACCCAAGCTTCGGTGTCGGAACCATCGTCGGCGTCGAAGGCGACGATGAAGACCGCCGCGTTTCGGTGAGCTTTCCCGGACGCGGCACCAAGAAGTTTATCGAGCGGTACGCTCAACTCGAACAGGCATAAAGCGATGTGGTTGGCAGGTTGCGTGATGACGCTTCTCGGGGTACATTGGGGCGCGTTCATTCCTCAAAAGCGTACTGGGTGATTTCAGTCTTCCGGTTTGCCCGGATGCGATCGGAGAGCATGGGTGGGATCAGATCTCTTCCGCTGCAAGGGTATCGACCAACTCATATCGGATTCCGAGAATGCCGAGGTCCGATTAAAAAAGTCTCTAGGATGGTTGAGCCTGACCTCGCTCGGCATTGGCGCTGTCATCGGCTCGGGTATTTTCACTATTGTCGGCACGGCCATCGCCGGTCAAAAGTTTCAAGCCTCTTCCATCCTGAACGCCCCTCTCCTTGAATACCTGATTCACCACTCCGCTTCGTTTGGACGCCCGGGCGCGGGGCCGGCAATCGCTCTTTCATTCGTCTTGGTCGCTATCGCTTGTGGATTCGCATCGGTATGCTACGCCGAACTCGCCGCCATGATTCCTATTGCGGGCAGCGCGTACACCTACACCTATGCCACGATGGGGGAACTCATCGCATGGATTATCGGCTGGGACTTAATTCTGGAATACGCTGTCAGCAACATGGCCGTCAGCGTCGGCTTTTCTCAACACATGGTGAATTTATTGGACTGGTTCGGGGTGCATCCGAATCCCCGCTGGATTTCGCCCGCCTACCTTCCTAGCGGGCTTTCCGATCTGCAAGGAAACACGCTCTACAACGCGGGCTGGCATTTTGGATTTAACTGGCCTGCATTCATCATCGTCATGCTGCTAACCGTAATTCTGGTGCGCGGCATTAAAGAGTCGGCGCGCACCAACAACATCATGGTGTTTCTGAAAATTGTCGCCATCCTGGTGTTCGTGACCTTCGCGTCCAAGCTCATTCATCCTGCGAACTACCATCCCTTCGCACCGAACGGCTGGCCAGGAATTTTGACCGGCGGATCGATCGTATTCTTCACCTACATTGGATTCGATTCGGTTTCTACCGCGGCCGAGGAATGCAAGAACCCGCAACGCGATTTGCCGATTGGCATCATCGCGACACTAGTCGTCTGCACGCTGCTCTATATTGCCGTCGTGGTGGTGCTCACGGGATTGGTAAAGTGGGACACCTTGGTGGACGACGCCGCCCCGGTCGTCAACACCCTCAAGAAACTTCATTTCACCGGCGTTCGGCTGGTCGTCTTGATCGGCGCGCTGATGGGCATGATTTCTTCCTTGCTGGTCTTCCAGCTAGGGCAGGCCCGCGTATGGTTTGCCATGTCGCGCGACGGCCTGTTCCCGAAAATTTTTGGACGCGTGCACCCGCGCTTTCAGACGCCTGATTTTTCCACCTGGATGGCGGGATTCGTAGTCGGTATTCCTGCAGGCTTGTTGGACATCGGAACGCTGGCTGATCTCTCAAATATCGGCACTCTGTTTGCATTCGCGCTCGTCGCCGGTGGCGTCCTGATTCTTCGCTACCGCGAACCGGATCGCCCGCGCGCCTTCCGTGCTCCGGGAGGGCCGCTGGCGCCAGTCCTTACGATCGTCACCTGTGTCCTGCTCATGGCGGGCCTGCCGATCATGAATTGGATCCGCTTCTTTGTATGGATGATCCTGGGCCTGTTGCTTTATTCTTTCTATGGCCGGAAGCACAGCACTTTGCGGGCGGCAAATCGCACGTAAGAGGAATCGCGGAATGCAGAGTTCGTCTCCTCAGCACGCGGGGAAGTACGTAGTCAGCGTACTCGCTTGCCTGCTCTTTTTCTTCTCCTCGCCTCAGAATTCGCATGCGTGGGGAAAAAACGGGCACAGGTTGGTCGTAAACAAAGCCATCGACACTCTGCCCCAGGACATCCGCTCATTTTTCGAATCCAACCTCGCTTTGCTCTCGCAGCATGTTACCGATCCGCTGGATGCTATCGCCAAGTCCCCTGCTGAGCGCCACAACCATTTCATTCTTCTCGACAAGTATGGGCGTTTCCCCTTCGAAGCTCTCCCGCGTGACTACAAAGCCGCGGTGACCAAATTCGGCAAGCCGAAACTGGACGCCAACGGCCTGCTTCCCTGGCAAATCGGCGTGTACAGCGAAAAGTTGACGGTAGCCATGAAAGCCGGCAAGTGGGATGAAGCCAGGCTGGACGCCGCCATCCTGGCCAACTATGTCGCGGAAGCCCACGAACCTTTCAACACCACGGATAATTTCGACGGGCGCCTGAGCGCGCAACCAGGGGTCAACGAGCGCTTCGGGACCACACTGATCGACCGCTATTCCTCGTTTTTTCCCATGCGCCCAAACGACGCCATTTTTATCAACGACCCCACGGACCGCGCTTTTGAAGCCTGCCTCAGCTCGCATAGCTGGCTGGAGAACATTCTTCTCGCGGACCGCAACGCGCGCCGTGGCGAAAACTCTTTCACCGATGAGTATTACGACCGCTTCTACAACCAAGCCGCGGCCATCTTGATTCGCCAACTCTCTGACGCGGCAACCGATGTGGGCTCTTTCTGGTACACGGCGTGGAAGAACGCCGGCAGCCCGCAGTTGCCGCGCTGATCTTTCTCGAATGACGTCAGCCTCGCTTCCCTCCCGGATTGCTTCCCTTCCCAAGGCCGAGCTGCACCTCCATCTCGAAGGCTCCATCCAGCCCGCAACCGTCTGCGCGCTGACAGCCCGTCACGGCGTCATCATGACGGAAGAGGAAGTTCGCCAGCGCTACGCCTACCGCGACTTCCCCGAATTCATCGAGGCCTTCAAGTGGGTCACTTCCTTTTTGCACGAGCCTCAGGACTACGCTCTCATCGCCCACGACCTTGCTGAACACTTGCTCACGCAAAATGTGATCTATACGGAAGTGACCCTCTCTATCGGCGTGATGCTCCTGCGCAAGCAGCAGCCGGAGGCGAACTTTGAAGCCCTTCTCCGCGCCACCGAACCGTTCGAAAGCCGTGGGCTGCGCTTCCGGTGGGTGTTTGATGCAGCGCGCCAATTCGGCGTGGATGCTGCGATGGAAGTCGTCGAATCTGCGAACCGTTGCAATTCCAAGGCAATCGTTGCCTTCGGTATCGGCGGCGACGAACTCAGCATCGCGACCGAGGAATTTCGTCCCGTCTACGATCGCGCCTCTCAAATCGGACTGCACAAACTCATACACGCCGGCGAGGTCGGCGGTCCAGAGAAAATTCGCGAAGCCATCGAACTGCTGGGCGCCGAACGCATCGGCCACGGAATCGCCGCAATCAACGATCCGGAATTATTGGATTTACTCGCGGAACGCAACATCCCGCTCGAGATCTGTCCGGGAAGCAACATGAAGACCGCCGCCCTCGCCAGGCAGCTCCGCCGCGAGGACGCAAGAATCGAAGATCATCCGCTGCCCAGACTCCTTCGCCACGGAATCCCCGTCGTCCTCTCCACCGACGATCCCGCCATGTTTCAGACCACTCTCCAGGAAGAATATGCAAATGCCGCGCGCATGGGGCTGCAAGAACACGAACTGGCCCGCATCGTCGAGATGGGTTTTGAACACGCTTTTTCGCCTGCCGGTGAGAAGCGCAGGGCATGAACAGGTCCGGTGCAATGTTATACTGACGGCATGAAAGCACACGTCTGGGTAATGCCAAAACGTACCGTACTCGATCCTCAGGGACAAACCATCCAGCACGCCCTCTCCGGCCTCGGCTATTCTGCCGTGCGCGACGTCCGGCAGGGCAAATTCTTCGTTCTGAACCTCGATGGCTGGAGCCGCGAAGAAGCTCAGAAACAGCTCGAGCACATCTCCAAAGAAGTGCTCACCAACACCGTCATCGAAGAATACCGCTTTGAAATTGTTGACTAAGCCGCCTTCCAAATGAAGAATCTTGGAAATCTCACAAAGAGTTCAGCCCCATCCTTCGCCGCCCTTTTCTTGCTCGGCATTTTAGCTATCATCCCGCTCCCAGGATGCAATCGCGGCCGGCACACTTCCGATTCTCGATTGCGTCAGATCGACGATATGCTGGACGCCCAGCTCCCCGCCGGTAGCAGTCGATCGAAGGTCTCGTTTTATCTGAGTTCTCAGGGATTCCCTCTCGAAAGCACGAACGATCCTCGCTCCATGGTTGCCCTCGTTCATCACGTGGATACCGACACTCTCCGTCCGGAAACAGCCCGTGTCACCTTTCACTTCGACGATAGGAACAATCTCACTTCCTACGAGCTTGCTGCCGCGCCCGGCTCTGCCTCCCAGCCATAATCTGATTCGCGACACGCTCTCGGGAAATCATCTTGGCTAGACCGTCACCATGCTACGCTGCTAGAAACTCTCCGAGGAGACGCCCCGCATGTGCGGAATAGTCGGCTATATCGGGCCCAAAAAAGTTGTGCCCGTGATTATCGAAGGTCTGCGTAAGCTTGAGTACCGCGGCTACGATTCCGCGGGCA
>JBGPIX010000096.1:0-15704 GCA_041485085.1 Candidatus Acidiferrum sp. | reverse complement strand
GGAATCTTCGCCAAGGCCGAAAAGCTGGGTCAGCGAGCCGCGCATGCGCAATGGCTGCGTGGCGCGGTGATCTTCGGTCTTCCTGCGCCATGCGAAGGTGAGCGCTTCGTTGCCGCGTCCGTAAGCGATCCACTTGCTTTCTGCGCCGGATTCGGATTTCTCAGAAAGCAGGCCGCCCGAGAGCCGGACGTCAACGCCCTGGCGAGGGAGCTGCACGGACGCGCGCGTTACGCCCGAGGCGGTCGAAGGGAGAGTGATGCTCTCTTCGCCCGTTGAGGAGGACACGGGAATCGCGATATCGAGCAACAGAACCGCCCGGCCGGAATGGGAAAGAAGCGCGGAGAGTTGGCCTCCCGCTTTGCCGGCGGCTCCGGGCACGAGAGAGACAAGCTTACCGTCGAGCCTGGCCTCGCGAACCAGAAGACCGGCCGGCACGGGGACGCGCACCCAGCCGTCCTTCAAGACATCGACGGTCAGGCTGGCGCGGCCGGAGGCGAGTTCGGTATCGATGCGCAGGTCGTAGTCAACGCGGGTAAGCGTGGCTTCGACGGGAGGCGGCTCCGGGTCACGTTCGATGGGATAGGCTCTCGCGTGAAGAGTCCGGTACTCCTCGACAGGCAAAACAACCCAGCCAGGGGAATGAGCGGCGGACTGTCCAAAGGAACTGACGGCAGAAAGGATTAGGAGAACAAACAGAAGAACAGAGAAGAGACGCAATTCCGGCGTTTGTTTCAGCAGGAAAGTTGCTGCAAGTCGTGCGGGCATAGAAGTAGCCTCCTCATCATCGAGATGAACGAGCGGGTGAATTCGTTGAGCGACCCGGGGACGGAACGTGCTATTGAGTGGATAGGATGACGTGCCTTCAAAAGATGGTTGCTCCATAAAATAATTCCTTCATATAAATAGAGCGATTGCGGCATACGACTGCCGGTACTCAGCAATTAGAACGATCAGAGAATGATTTCTTGCAGAGTCCGATGGCGAGGCGGGTGCGCGCCATGTGATAGATGTGGATGGACGAGATTCGGGAGAGGGCGAAGCCCGAGATGGAAATAGTGGTCAAACAACGATGGACATCGTTACCAGCCTGTAGCGATGATGGAAACGCACGATGATCTACGGAAGTTCAGGGCCCGCACTCCAATGGAGGAATAGGAAGTGAGCTCAGACGAATCTAATGCGCGAAACATCACTTGGGGACCCTGGATCGTAGTGGCATTCGGGGGGCTGTTGTTCTTGACGGGTGCCGGGCGGTTCGTCCTCAGGCATCGGTTTGGGTTTATGGAAGCAGTTTATTGTTGCCTCGCGGTGATCCCTGCAGGGATGTTGCTGCTCGTTTTTGACTACGTCCTTCATCACGCGAAGCTGGTAACGGTTATTCCCCTTTTTGTTGCGGGAATGCTGATCGTGTCGTCGCCCATCTTTGATGTTGGTCTCGGATTGACTTTGATGGGAGCCATAGGGGGCCCTGCGTGGAGCGAATGGAAAAACGAAAAGCGCGAGCGAAAAGCGACTATGTCGATTCACGATGAGAATGAGGAACGCAAGTAGCGCCCGGGAATGATGGTTGTCGAGCCGCACGAACCGCAGGTGCGTGGCTTAAGTAGCGCCGCGCCCAGGGTCTTGGAATACAACCCTGAAGCGGTTTCGCGAAGGCCAGGGGCAGTGATAAGACCGGAACTGGGCGCGCGGACTTACCATAACGTAACTACTTACTGATGCGCGGCGTTCGAGAATTTTCTACCCGCGAGTACTATCCCCCACAACGCTCTCGACAATCACGATTAGGGTACGGCGTATTTCTGTGGCTCCCGCTGCACAGGCTGCCAAGGAAGTTCTCCGGGCCGTGGAAACAACGCAATTCCACGAGCGATCGCAACCAAGGAGCGAGCGATGGGCGTTGCAATAAGAGCCATCGCCGTTGCTTCAAACCAAATGGTTGCGAATCAGGAGTGAATTTCATGAAGGCCACATTCGCCGCGGTACTTTCCGTCGCTCTGTTTTCGTCTGGTTGCGCGCCGATGATGCAGCAACAGCATCGGGCATCATCGCGGCGGCATCAGGCTCCCGCGCCGTGCACGGCCGTTGTAGCCCCGATTCGGGGCGTCAATCCGATAGTTGTCGTGCTCACTTATACGTATGCTTATACGGCGAAGGATCCGAACCCGGCGTGGCACAAGAGCGACATTGTCGCGCGATTTAACGACCTGGGCCGCGCCGACGGCAACGGATTTGTCGAAGCCAACGGACAGAGTGTCAATTTCCATATCACCTACACGCTGCAAAACGACGGCAACGACCACTTCACCGGATCGGTGGATCTGTCGGGATGGGGAGTGGGCCACGTGACCACGATCAGCAAGGGCTACCCGAATCCCTATGCTTCCAGTTCCGTTCTGACGAGCGACCTGACCGACGCGGTGTATGAATTCATCCACGGCGGTTGGCATGACACTAGGCCTTCTTGCCCACAAAGCTGAGTTGAAATTGCCGCAAGAGCTTCTTGGTGATGAAGCTTCACACGAAACGGCGCAAATATCGACGTTGAGTAAGTCCTCATCGAAGGACCACTTGCCAGCCTGGGACTTTTCCCCAGGCTGACGCCCCGCTCGACAGTCCGCATACAGCAAACGTGGCGTTATTCTGTGTTGGCGTTGCCGCCGAAGCCCATCTCACCTATAACAGGAAATAGACTCCTTAGCGCCGCTCTCATAGGATAATGCGGCAGTTCCTAGGTGACTAAAGATGGTGGAGCGTACAACATCTATCGAGGGCTTCTGGGACCGGCCCCTGCGGGAACTGTTGCAACTACTAGAGGCAACTCCAGCAGGACTGACGAGCGAAGAGGCCGGCCGGAGATTGCGTCTCTATGGCCGAAACACCCTGGTCCCGGAATCTCGCTTTGCTGTGCTGCTTAGTTTTCTCGGCTTCTTCCGCAATCCTCTCGTCATCATCCTGGTCGTTGCCAGCGGCGTTTCCCTTGCGCTTGGCGAGCACGTCGGCGGGCTGATCATCATCGCAATCGTCCTCTTCAGTGTGCTCCTAAATTTCTTCATGGAATTTCAGGCTAGACACGCGGTGGAGGAGATTCGAAAGCAGATTGCCATAACGGCGGTGGTAATCCGAGATGGGCGAGAGATGGAACTGCCGGTGGCTGAGCTAGTCCCGGGAGATGTCATCCGGCTCAAGGCAGGAGATCTGGTGCCAGCGGACGCCCGGTTACTAGACGTAAAAGACCTGCACGTGCGCGAATCAGTGCTCACGGGTGAGTCCTTGCCTGTCGAGAAAACCGCGAGTGACCTTTCAAAAGAGAAGCACGGCATCGCGGACGCGAGCAACAGCGTTTTCCTGGGGACTGCTGTTCAGACGGGGCTCGGGACTGCAGTCATCGTCTGCACGGGAAAAGATACCGCCTGCGGTGAGATCGCGCATCGTCTGGCAATGCGGCCGCCGGAGACGGAGTTCAACCGAGGGATACGCCACTTCGGAATGATGCTTACGTGGGTGACCATTTTGCTGGTCCTTTTCGTGTTGCTGGTAAACATCAGTTTCCAGCGTCCGGTGCTGGAGTCTTTCCTCTTCTCGGTCGCGCTGGCCGTCGGTATGACGCCTGAAATGATGCCCATGATCATCACGGTGACGCTGGCCCGAGGCGCGAAGCGGATGACCAGGAAAAAGGTGCTGGTAAAACAACTTGCGGCAATCGAGGATTTCGGCAGCATAGATATTCTGTGTACTGACAAGACAGGCACGCTCACCGAGGGGGAGATAGTTCTTGAACGGCACGTGGATTTCCTAGGTAAGGATGACGAGAAGGTCCTGCAGTTCATTTACCTGAACAGCTATTTTGAGGCGGGCATCAAAAGCCCCCTTGACGATGCCATCTTGAAGCACGAGCACCCTTCCATTGCGGGGTACGAAAAGGTGGACGAGATTCCTTTCGACTTTAACCGCAAGCGCCTTTCCGTGGTGGTGCGACACGGTGATGACTACCTTCTCGTCACCAAAGGCGAGGCTGAGAGCGTCTTTGCTATTTGCGAGACGGTGACTATTGATGGCGTTCCTCAGTCGTTCGACGATAGCCGACTGGCGGAGGCAGAACGCACCTTAAAGAAACTCGGCGCCGATGGTTACCGAGCTCTTGGAGTCGCAGTGCTGAACGTGAATAAACAGGATGCGTATGGGGTGGCGGCCGAGCAAGCTATGACGCTGGTCGGGTTGGCAGCATTCCTTGATCCGCCGAAGGAGGGCGTCCCTGCTGTCTTGAAGGCGCTGAAACAGGATGGCATTTCCGTGGTCGTCATGACGGGCGACAATCAGTACGTGACACAGAAAATAGCCCATGACGTCGGGCTGGACGCGGACCGCATTGTTATCGGGAACCAGGTCGATGCGATGGACGATGCCGCGGTTGCTTACCAAGCGGAGAACGGGGCAATCTTCGCCCGTGTATCGCCCGAGCAGAAGAATCGAGTGATCCTCGCGCTTAAGGCACGGGGGCATGTCGTCGGCTACATGGGCGATGGAATCAACGATGCGCCTTCGCTGCACACTGCGGACGTTGGGATTTCAGTCATGAATGGAGTAAACGTGGCGAAGGACGCCGCCAAGATCATCCTGCTGGAAAAAGATCTTGCGGTGGTGAACGAGGGAGTGATCGAGGGACGGCGCTCCTTTGCCAACATCATGAAGTACATCATTATGGGCACGAGCTCGAATTTCGGGAACATGTTCAGCATGGCCGCGGCATCGCTCTTCCTGCCATTCCTGCCGATGCTGCCAAGCCAAATATTGTTGAACAATTTTCTCTATGATGTCTCGCAGATCAGCATCCCCAGCGACAGAGTTGACCCCGCCATGGTGCAGCGCCCAAAGCGATGGCAGATCGGGTTCATCCGGCAATTCATGATGATCATCGGCCCGATCAGTTCAATTTATGATTTTCTGACTTTTGGCGTGCTGCTATGGGTGTTTCATGCTTCCAAGAACGAGTCGCTTTTCCACACTGGATGGTTCGTGGAGTCCCTGGCGACGCAGACGCTCGTAGTATTCGTGATCCGAACGGCCGCCAACCCGCTGAAGAGCCGGCCGAGTCGGGCTTTGTTGATAAGCGTGTTGACTGTCGTTGCGATCGCGACCGTGCTGCCGTACACACCGCTAGGAAGGCTGCTGCGCTTTACTCCGCTTCCAGTATTGTTGCTGGCGACGATCGCGTTTCTTGCGGTGACCTATCTTCTGCTTGTGCAGGCGGTTAAGTCCTGGTTTTATCGTAAACACGCACTGCTTTGATGGGCGTGGTAGCCCGGCACGGCATTTCCCTGGTTTACAATTCAGGATGGGGCTCAAGAGTGTAGGACAAGACATGCATTGACTTCTTCGCTGGCTTCCGTCCAGGAGCGTGCCTTTTCCTTGTTGCGTGAGTCCTCTTTTGTGTTTTCTTTTCTCTCGCAGTTCTTTTCGCCGGCTTCCCCAGCCCGGCGATTCGATCGAGCAATTCTCTCTCGCAGGCAATATGGGGCCGGAGCTGATTGACGAGGTCCATTCCGGGAAGAATCATCGCCATGGTCCGGTCGACGGTAGCAAACTTCAGTTCTTCCCTGAAGTTTGTGACGGCTCGAATAATCCGTTCGTGTTCGGTATCGATTCGGGCACATTCATCCGGCTGCAGATACTGGCGATACGTGGATTCGACAAGGCGGTTCTCCGCATGGCAATGCTCAACGATACCGGCCAGACCGTGCCCGAGCGATCGCAGCTCGCTTAGACTCTTCAGATGTTCTGCGAAATCGTTTTTTGAAGCGGCCTCAAGCAGCTTCTCGATTTTGTCCGCGAGATGCAGGAGTTCTTGATGTTCCTTTCGGAGATATTCAATTCGCTCTCGGAGCGCCATAGCGATCTCCTTTCTGCGCGAACTTGTCGCGCGAGAGATGGTGGAGCCGGAGAGGTTTGGCCTCTCCGACTACCGCCAATAAGGCGCCTAAGCAGCCTTTGGATGAATGCGCAGAGGTTGCGCTTTTGTCACTTTTGGCAGGGTGAGATCCAGAATCCCATTCTTCAGCGTGGCTGTGACTTTGTCAGTGTCGATTTCTGCCGGCAGGTCCACCATGCGCAGGATCTGGTCCGAGCGGCTCTCCGCACAAACCATCTTCCCTTTCTTCTCTTCCTTCTTGGTTTCCCGTTTGCCGGTAATTGTCAACCGGCCCGGCTCCACGCCGATTTCGATTTCTTTTTCATTGAAGCCTGGGACTTCCGCCTTCACTTCGATGGCTTCGTCCGATTCCGTGATATTCACGGCAACTGGATGGAGCAGTTCCTTTTCTGCTCGTAGCCAGTTCTCAAGATCACGTCCAAAGGTACGGCCATTGCTTTCGAAAATCTCGTAAGCGCGGCGCGTAAGGACATTGAAGGTGTCCTCGATTTGGTCAAACAGCGAATTATACTTGGTCGGCTTCGTCGGTTCTTCGACGCGTTTCATTGCAGTTGCTTCCCCCATGGCATCTTCTCCTCATGCAAATTGTGTCAGCGCCGACTGCGGTAGATCGTCGGCATAGGCGAAGGACTCCAGGTTAGCGCTGCAATCAGAACATGGCAGAATACCGGAACCAAGTCAGTGATGAAGATCACGGCAAACGGTGATGGGGGAATATCGGGAGACTCATACCAAGGAAGAGGCCACAAAATGAAAGGACAGCGGCAAGCTGCGAAGTGCTTCCGACCCTCACGGGCCGGCGCGTCGAAACTCCCGGGCGCCTCGTTTACGCTTCGTGCGAGCCGCTGCCTCAAATCGAAGGATGGGAGACCAGCGAGCGGTCGAACCTTGGTTGTCACTTCGTACCACGTGAGAAGGCAACCAGGGGGACTTTCTGTGCTCTCGGATTTTTTCAATCCGTTGGGTCTTGGAAACTCTCTCCCGTCGCCGTTCCCATCCCCCGAGGCTCCATTTCTAGCTAACTTATATTGAAAATGCTATGACCAATGTCACCCTTCGCAGTGACGATAGTTACAGGCTGATTGACGCTCCGCAGCCATTCGGAATCCGAGCCATTCTGCCTACTCTGGCGAGCTAGGCCGCAGAGCGCTTGTTTGCCACCGCGTTCAGTTGTTGGCGCATGTGGATACGCGCGCGAAAAAGGCGAGACTTCACAGTCTCGACGGTCAGGCCCAATTCACCTGCCAGTTCGCGGCTGGTCCAGCCTTCCTCTTTGTGCAGGATGAACGTATCCCTAGATAAAGGACGCAAGCCGAGAAAAGCTATGGTGGCCAGTTCTTTTGCGATACATTGCCGCTCCGGATCAGGACTTCCGTCTTCGATTTCCGGAACAGTCCCATCCTCCCTTTCGAAATTCGAAATGTTAGCGCGGCCATTGGATCGTTCTGACCGCAGTTTGCGCAATTTCATAAATGCTTCGTTCATCGCGATACGAACTAACCACGTGGACAATCGCGATTGGCCTCTGAACCGACTGATGTTGTCAAAGGCTTTGCAGAACACATTCTGCAGATTGTCTTCCGCATCTTCACGATTCCTGAGTATCTTCAGTGACAAACCATAAATCTGTCGAGAGTGGAGGCGCACTAGCTCTGAAAACGCGTCGGCATCACCCGCATGAGATTTTGCAAGCAAGGACTGCTCGCTCTGAGCAACCTGTTTAGCTACTTTCACAGCATTTCCATTTCACCCGGGGACCCCGCAGGGCTTACTAACTCCGGGCCGATGCTCGCTGAGCCGTTTCAACGTGCACGAAATGCCGGCTGAACCACTCCGCGGCGGTCTTTGCCGTTGCTTCAAGTGTTCCCGGCTCTTCGAACAGATGAGTGGCACCTGGAATGATGACCAATTTTTTGTCCGGACATTGCAGCTGCGCCAAAGCTTCGCGGTTCATTGTGATGACCGGTTCATCCAGGCTTCCTACGATCAGCAACGTTGGTGCGCGCACGAGACCAAGCGCGCTTCCCGCAAGATCGGGCCTGCCACCGCGGGAGACGATTGCGGAAACAACTCTGGGGAGCTCGGCGGCCGCCACGAGCGCCGCTCCAGCCCCGGTACTGGCCCCAAAATAACCAACCTTCAAGTCTCGCGTGCCTGAATCGTTTGCAATCCAGCGAGTCGCACCGACGAGGCGCTTCGCAAGAAAGGGGATGTCGAAACGAAGCTTACCGGTGAATTGATCCACCGATTCTTCTTGGCGAGTCAACAGATCGAACAACAAAGTTCCAATGCGCTGCGACTGGAGGATCTGCGCTACATAGCGATTGCGCGGGCTGTGGCGGCTGCTTCCGCTACCATGCGCAAACAAAACTACTCCCGTCGCGTCATTGGGAACAACCAACGTACCTTCGAGCTTTACATCTTCGACGTCGATCACCACCTCGCGTCTCTCGCCATCCAATTCTAGGTTTCGCCCGGGAATCATGATTGACCTCCTTCTACAGGGCTCGATCCTGCCCTGCGCACTCCCTTTTCTTCAGCCGAGCCAGTAGATTTCGGCGGGACTTCGTCCATGCGACTCGGGCCATGCTTACGGATGCCCGACCACAATGGGCGCAACCACGCGACATTGGTTCGGCAATCTCAGTTCGGTCTTTGTGGACGGCAGATCAAGCCAGGGACGCGCTAAACCTATCCAGCAACTGCCCGTCCGGGAATCAGCTCAATCCCCCTACGCCGCCGCCTGCTTACCAAGAGGCAGAATTTTCCCTTTGCTTATGATTCGAACCGTGCTTGCCTGTGGTCCTTTATCACCAGGCTCTTCGACGAAACATACCCTTGTTCCGACCTTCAATTGCGAGAATGCCCGGTTGAGCACACTATTCTTATGGAAATAGATCCCACGCCCGTCATCTAATGTCAGGAACCCATAGCCTTCGTCTTGAAGAATTTTACCAACCCGCGCCACCTGTAGTGGCGGATGGCTCTTTACGTCACCACGTTGACGACGAGCATAATCCTGCAATCGCCGGCCGGCCGCTTTGAACGCGTCCTTAATTGCTACGTGGAGGTCCCTGTGTGGCGTTTTCGTTTCCAGATGTTTCTTGTTATCGATCTCACCCAACTGCTGGGCACGCTGCCTTAGGCTGGGCTCGCGCTTGACGACAATGTCTTCTCCAGGCACCGTCACGTCAATGCGAATGCGATACGAACTTCCCTTCTTGTGGTGGCGATGGGGCATCTCTATCGTCACGCGACACCCCATCACGCGGTTGTAAAATGTATCCAGCTTATCTGCTTCGGCGCGAATCCATTCCTCGATGCTTGCCGACGGTTTTAAGTTCCGGAACGTAACTTGCGGCAGAGATTGCATAGCGACCCTCCAAATCGATGAAATTGCCGCCATGGGCAGATTCCCTCAGGCGGCGCCCCTGGCGAGAACAATCTGCGGCACTCGGCGCCGATCGATGGCGCGATAGGTGTTTACAACTTCTTCGGTGGATAGTTCGGGGCGCTTGCCGATTCCCATCGCTTCCGCTCTTAGCAGCAAATCGTCCATGGAAATCACGCCGACCAGAGTTCCGTTCTCCACAATGACCGGCAGACGGCGCACCCCACCCTCCTTCATCGTCTGCAAAGCAAAGTGAACATCGTCATTGGGCGAACACGCGAAAAGCCTGTTGGACATGACTTCGCCCACGGTGACATCGCCCGGCTGGCGGTTGCGTGTTCCGAGAGCGATGCAAATGTCCCTGTCTGTAACCACGCCGACGATCTTTCCGTTCGTACCCATAACCGGGAGGAACCCGCAGTTTCCAACCCACATGAGTTCCGTCGCCGACGCGAGATTGGTGTCGAGTTGACAATAGTAAGGTGTGCCCATCATTGCGTCTTTCACTTTCATTGGCTTTCTCCTTTTCGTTGTTGCTTCTCTTGGAACTCTCAAGCTAGCTCTAATACAAACGAGCCATGGAGGATGTGATCCGAGGCATAACTAGAAGTGATGCTGCTCACATCCGTCCACAAGCGCGGGTGCTACAAGAAATCAAGCGGAGATAAGAACATGAAGATTCTGTTGGCAATCGACGGTTCCAAGTATTCAGAAGCGGCGGCCCTGACAGTAGGGTCCGGTTTTCGCACTCAAGATACAGAGGTGCTTGCCCTGCAGGTCGTAGAGCCCCTCGTATTCTCAACGCCTCCACAAATGGCACCCGGCTACGCCCCGGAAATGGCCGCGCGACTCAAGGATCAGCTGAAGCAAGCCAGGGAGTCTGTTGCACGCACGACAGAAAGCCTGCGCAAGGCTGGCTTCAAGGTGGATTCACGGGTAGCGGAGAATGAAATAAGGACGGGGATTCTTGACGTTGCCCAAGAGTGGCACGCTGACCTGATCGTTCTCGGTTCCCATGGGGAAAAAGGGTTGAAGAAGTTCCTGTTGGGCAGCGTCGCGGAGTTCGTCGCGCGTCATGCGCATTGCTCTGTCCTCATAGTGCGAAAACCGTGATAGCGTGGAAGTGTTCTGATACCGGGTGAGAAATGACACAGGCTTAGGCAGAGTTGCGGGAGGCCAACGCCGATGCTCGTAAAACCCCTTAAGACCCAACAGCCGACGGCTGGGAATTTATCCACATCGGTTCACGACAGGCGCTCACGATTTGATCAGTGGCTGTTGCAGAAGATTTATGATTCCGTGGGCCGCCCACCAATCCGGCTCATCCTCGGAAACGGGATAGAAGTTTCGCCCTTGGATACCACGCCCGTCGCTAATATCCGCATTCGGGATCGCCGAACGCTCCTCAGACTAGTGCTCGATCCAGAGGTTGGATTTGGAGATGCCTACAGCGAGGGCCGCATCACAGTCGAGGGAGATCTCATTACATCCCTCGAAACCTTGTACCGATCGATACCGGCAATTGACCAGCAAAGCCTATATGCCAGAATTGCATCGAAATTCATGGATTATCTCCAACACAACTCTTTGCGGGGCTCGCGCAACAATATCCACCAGCATTACGATTTGAAGACCGATTTCTATCAACTCTGGCTCGATCCTCAACTCGTGTACACCTGCGCCTATTTCCCCACTGCGTCCGCGACGCTGGAAGAAGCGCAGATTGCCAAAATGGACTACGTTTGTCGCAAGCTGCAGCTCCGCTCGGGCGAGCGCGTTGTAGACGCGGGATGTGGTTGGGGCGCGCTAGCGCTATACATGGCGAAACACTACGGGGTGACCGTTCGGGCCTTCAATATTTCCCATGAACAAGTCCTCTGGGCCCGTTGGCATGCGAGACAACTCGGGCTAAGCCAACGGGTGGAATTTGTGGAGGATGACTACCGGAACATTTCCGGAAACTGCGACGCGTTTGTGTCCGTGGGAATGCTGGAACATGTAGGGTTAGAACACTACAAGGAGCTGGGGAACATCATTCACCGTTCACTGGGTGACGCCGGGCGCGGGCTTCTCCACTTCATCGGGAGAAACAAACCTTGCCCTTTCAGCACGTGGACCAGAAAACGCATTTTCCCGGGGGCTTACGCGCCCACAATCGGTCAAGCGATGGATATCTTTGAGCTTCACGATTTGTCCGTCCTGGATGTCGAAAATCTCCGGCCGCACTATGCGCGGACTTTGGAATGTTGGCTCAATCAGTTTGAGAAATCCGCTGACAAAGTCGAAGAAATGTTCGGTCCTGATTTCGTGAGAACCTGGCGGCTCTACCTCGCCGGAGCGATTGCGGGATTCCGCGCCGGCACGCTGCAACTTTTTCAAATAGTCTTTGCGCGGACAGCTTGTCAGCAAATACCTTGGACTCGCGCCCGCCTTTATCGACAGAGGCAAGGCGAAGACGAGGATGCGCAATGGATTCGTGCGATATCTTGATCGTGGGGGCCGGGCCTGCCGGCACTTCCTGCGCCTGGAAACTGCGGAATTCCCGGCTAGCGACAGTAATCCTCGATAAACAGATTTTCCCGCGAGACAAAGTGTGCGGAGGATGGATCACACCTCCCGTGCTGCAGGAACTCGAGATCGATCCCGCCGAGTATGCCCGATGCCGGGTCCTGCAACCGATCCACGGTTTCCGGATCAGCCTCATGGGCGGCCGCGAGGTGGAAACCGGCTACGGCAAACCGATTAGTTACGGAATTCGGCGCTGCGAGTTTGACGACTATTTGCTCGAGAGATGTGGTGCGCGTGTTCTGCAAGGAACACCTCTAATAAACCTCGAACGCTCTGGCGACCATTGGCTTGTGAATGGTGAATTTCGGACACGGCTCGTCGTGGGAGCTGGAGGACATTTTTGCCCTGTAGCCCGGTTTCGGGGCGCCAAAGCACGCAACGAAGTCAGCGTTGCGGCGCAGGAAATTGAGTTCCAGATGTCGGAAAGCCAGAGCAAACAATGTTCAATTCGGCCGGAGTTGCCCGAACTCTACTTTTGCCCAGATATGAAAGGTTATGGATGGTGCGTCAGAAAAAACAATTTTCTGAACGTGGGTTTAGGCAGGCTGGATCCGCACGCTCTGCCCGAGCACGTAGCCACCTTTGTAAATTTCTTGAAAGAGTCGGGGAAAATTACGTTCGATGTGCCGTTGCATATGCGCGGCCATTCCTACCTTCTTTACGGGGATTCGAAACGAGATGTCGCCTGCGACGGCGTGCTGTTGGTTGGTGATGCAGCCGGCTTGGCGTATTCGCAAAGCGGTGAGGGTATTCGGCCCGCGATCGAGTCAGGATTGCTGGCTGCGAAGGCCATTCTTGACGCGCGTGGAGATAATACTCAGGCGCTCTGCAAAACGTATCGTAGTCTCCTCACCACGCATTTCGGAAAATCACAGAAGGAGTGGGTCTTCGACGTCGGCGGGCACCTGCCAACCTGGCTACTGAGTTCTGCGTCTAAATTTCTTTTGGCGAGCCGATGGTTTTCACGCCGTGTTGTTTTGGAGCGGTGGTTTCTCCATTGCGATGAACCTGCTTTGAGTTCCTGAAGGCCTGCAAGCAACTTAGGCCTCACTCCAGCGTGTCGTGCCCCGCGGCAGCCGCCCTCTTCTTATCCTCGGGAAGTTCGGTTAGCGTTGCCTCCGCTAGCAGCAGAACGCTCGCCACAGAAACCGCGTTTTCGAGGGCGACACGCACGACCTTCGTCGGATCGATAATTCCGGCTTCGACCAGGTCCACGTACTCGCAGCGGGAAGCGTCGAAACCATAGTTTCCTTTTCCGTTTCGCATGCGGTCCACAACTACCCCGCCATCCACCGTCGAATTCTCGGCAATCTGCCGCGTCGGAGCCTCAAGAGCCCGCCGCAGGATCAAGAGACCGGTGCGCTCATCGCCGGAACACTTTGCCTCCTCAGCCTCGATAGCGTCGCTCAACCTCAGCAGCGCCAGACCACCACCGGGAACAATCCCCTCGGCGAGCGCGGCTTTCGTCGCACTGATGGCATCTTCAATCGCTTCCTTGCGATTTCTCATCTCAGTTTCGGACGGCGCTCCTACACGAACAACCGCCACGCCTCCAGCAAGCTTCGCCAGACGCTCCTGCAGCTTTTCCTTGTCGTAGTCGGAGGTCGTTTTTTCGATCTGCTTGCGCAGTTCGCTACAACGACCTTGAATGGCCGCCTTTGCTCCTCCACCTTCGATAATCGTGGTTTTGTCCTTATCGACGACAACGCGCTTGGCGTGCCCCAACTCCTTCAGGCCAAGGCTTTCCATCTTCAAGCCGAGCTCTTCGGCGATAACTTGGCCACCCGTTAGAATAGCGATGTCCTGCAGCATGTCTTTTCGGCGATCGCCAAAACCCGGGGCCTTCACGGCAGCGGAGACCAGCGTGCCGCGGACTTTGTTGACGACTAGCGTTGCGAGTGCTTCCCCCTCCACGTCCTCGGCCACAATCAGCAAGGGACTGCCGGTTTTCGCCACTTGCTCGAGAAACGGCAGCATCTCGTTCAAACTGGCCAGCTTCTTTTCGTGCAAAAGAATAAGCGCGTCTTCGAGCACTACCTGCATCTTCTCCGGGTCGGTGACGAAATACGGCGAGATGTATCCACGGTCAAACTGCATCCCTTCCACAACCTCCAAGGCAGATTCGGTCGTCTTGGCTTCCTCGACAGTGATCACGCCCTCAGGGCCCACCTTCTCGTAGGCGTCGGCAATCAGTTCTCCCGTGGCCGGGTCGTTGTGGGCAGATATGGTGGCAATTTGCGCCTTTTCTTTACGACTGGCGACGGGTCGAGAAAGACCTTTCAGGGCCTTTACGGCAACGATCAACCCCCGGTCCAAACCGCGCTTCAAGTCCACTCCGCTGGCGCCTGCGGCAATGTTGTGCAGTCCCTCGGCGAAAATCGCATGGGCGAGGATGGCTGAAGTGCTTGTGCCGTCACCAACCGATTCTCCCGTGCGTTCGGCGGCTTCCCGGATCATCTGCGCACCGAGATTCGCCTCGGGATCTTCGATCTCGATTTCCTTTGCGATGGTGATCCCGTCGTTGCAAACAATGGGTCTCCCCCATTTCTTCTGAATCAGCACGCACTTGGATTTTGGCCCAAGTGTAATGCGCACGGCGTCCACCAAGGCAGTAGTGCCGCTTAACAGCTTTTCGCGGGCGGCAGATCGAAACAGCAATCGCTTTGCCGGCATCGCAGTCCTCCTCTACCGATACATCGTATCGGGCATAGGTTGGTGGCCACATCCCAACCCATCCAATTTTCGCCCCAATGATCTGCAACTCGACGTGATCGTGGACAGGGCTAGACGTGATCTAGCTCACGTCCATTTCTTGCAATGTAGCAGCCAAATGTAATTAGTTTGGGGGCACGCTATTCGGACCTCAGCGCCTCGATCGGGTCAAGATAGGCAGCTTTGCGGGCAGGGTAGTAGCCAAAGCTGATCCCCACTAAAGCGGAGAAGAACACCGCTAGAAGGACGGCGCTAACGTTTACCACCGTGTTCCAATTGGCGAGCCGGGAAACGATGGCCGAAGCAGCAATCCCGAGCACAACGCCAACGCAGCCACCAACAATCGATAAGGCCACCGATTCGACCAGAAATTGTGTGAGGATATCGCGGGTCTTCGCTCCAACGGCCTGTCGCAGCCCAATCTCACGGGTGCGCTCCCGAACGGAGACCAACATGATATTCATGATCCCGATGCCACCTACCATCAGGGAAACCGAAGCCACGGCCGCGAGCATTATGGACATGATGCGCGAAGAGGCTTCTTGCGCGGCGAAGATCTCTTCCATATTGCGGATGGAGAAGTCGTTGTCCTCGGACGGAGCCAAGTGATGACGCTGCCGGAGAAGCGCGGTGGCTTCGTCCTGGGCGGCCTGAATCTGGTTACCGCTTTTTGCTTGCATAGTGATCGAGTCGACGGCATCGGCATTTGCCGACTTGATCCCAATCACTTTGCGTTTGGCGGTGGAAATGGGAAGGAGGATGACATCATCTTGATCTTGTCCTGTGGGCGTCTGCCCTTTCCGATCGAGGACGCCGACCACTGTGAAGGGCACATTCTTGATGCGAATGGATTGCCCGACGGGATCAATGTCACCGAAGAGATTGGTTACCACCGTCCTGCCGAGCAAGGCAACCTTGTTGGCTGAATCCACGTCTTGCTGGGAAAATGCGGCGCCTTCGGCGACCGAGAGTTCGCGAATAACCAGAAAACCCGGGGTAGTGCCGTAGACGATGGTAGCCCAGTTGTTGCTCTCGTAAACGACTTGCGCGCCGCCACGCACTAGCGGCACCGCGAGTGCGATGTCGGGGCACTGTGCGGGAAGT
>JBGPIX010000095.1:0-15822 GCA_041485085.1 Candidatus Acidiferrum sp. | reverse complement strand
TAATCTGAATGCGAAGCTGGACGTCATTGAAAAATGGCCAACTCTCTATAAGCAGACGAAACAAGAAATTGCCAGTGGCGCGTACTTGAATCGCCGCTGGGGAGATGTCAAAGATATCGGATTCCGCGTTATCGCTGAGAATCAGCAAGACGACATCAAAAAAGGCCAGCAAGCAATCGAGGAAATGAAGCGCGCCGGTATTCTTCCGCCGGAAGTGGAAGACAAAGCAATCCAGGAATACGTGAATTTAGTCGCTCAGCGCATTGCTCAAAAATCCGACCTGAAGATTCCGCTTCATGTCACGGTTCTCCAGTCGCGCGAAATCAACGCGTTCGCGCTTCCCGGTGGCTACCTTTTCCTTGAACGCGGCCTTCTCGAAGCGGCCGACGATGAATCTGAGCTTGCGGGGGTCATTGCGCATGAAATGGCGCATGACGCGGCGCGACACGCGAATAAGCTGATGAAGCGGGCCACCATTGCCGGGATTTTCTATCAAGCTGCCCAGATCGCGGCGATTGTCCTGACTGGCGGCGTCGCCGGCATTGGGATGTATTACGCGCTGCAGTACGGCTTCTACGGCCTTGGCTTGGTCCTGAGTCTGAATCTTCTCGGTGTAAGCCGTGATTACGAACTGGAAGCTGACCAACTCGGTGTTCAGTATGCGTGGAACGCCGGCTATGACCCAAGCGGGTTCATTCGATTTTTCGACAAGATCGCCACGCGGGAAGGTTACATAAACGGAGCAAGCTGGTTCCGGACTCACCCACCCTTCTACCAAAGAATGGTCGACACCCGGCGAGAGATTATGTTTCTGCCAGCCAAACCGGACGTGATCGTGCAGACCTCCGCCTTCGAACAAATGAAGAAGGAACTGGTACCGATCGCAGCAGCAGCAAACAAGGAAGAAATGGGAAGGCCCAGTTTGAAAATCACCCGGGAACAGGGATGCGAGCCTCCAAAGAGGCTCGAATACACCCCAGGACAACCAATTGAAGAACTCTGCGCTGCACCGATTCGAGCGGTGACCGACCCCAGGCAGTGACTCGTCACGAAGGCTGCCTGCAAATTACAAAGCATGGAATAAGGGCAGGCCCAGCAGAATCGAGACCTCGATGAGCGCATCGCCAACATCCGGGGACGCGATCTTCCACATGCACGAAATCACCAAGGTCTATCGCATGGGGGATGTGGAGGTCCACGCACTGCGAGGTGTAACTCTGGATTTACTGCCCGGCGAATTTGTGGTGATGCTCGGGCCTTCGGGCAGCGGTAAATCCACGCTGCTAAACATCCTGGGCGGATTGGACATACCCACCAGCGGTGAAGTGCGGTACAGAGATCACAACTTAACGGACGCAAGCAGAGAAGAACTGACGCGCTTTCGCCGCGAACATGTGGGCTTCGTGTTTCAGTTCTACAACCTGATCCCAAGCCTGACGGCCCTGGAAAACACCGCACTGGTAACCGAGATAGCGAGCAATCCATTGAATGCGGAAGAGTGTTTGCGAATGGTCGGCTTAGGGGACCGCCTTCATCACTTTCCAGCTCAGCTGTCCGGTGGCGAGCAACAGCGTGTGGCCATCGCGCGCGCCGTCGTTAAGAGGCCCGAGGTGTTGCTGTGTGACGAACCGACAGGCGCACTCGATTACGCAACCGGGAAGCTCGTGCTGGAGATTCTGGAGCGCGTGAATCGGGAGCTAAAGACCATCACCGTTGTGATCACCCACAACGCGGCAATTGCGGCAATGGCGGATCGAGTGCTCCGCATCAGCAGCGGGCGGATTGTGGACGTTCAGAAAAACGAGAGACGAGCGTCACCCGCGGAATTGGCGTGGTGATATGCGGATAAGCGCCCTAAACCGAAAGCTTGTGCGGGACCTTTGGCACCTCCGTGGCCAGGTCTTTACGGTTGGTCTGATTGTGGCCTGCGGAATCGCTACCTATGTCACGATGCGCGGCGCTTATGAGTCCATTGAGCGCGCGCAACAGGACTACTACACACGCTACAGATTCGCCGATGTATTCGCTCAGCTCAAACGAGCGCCCAATTCGCTGGCTCAGCAGATTGCGTCCTTGCCCGGCGTGGGCATTGTGGAAACGCGTGTGGTAGTTGAAGTGAACTTGGATGTGCCAGGATTGGACGAACCAGCGATTGGCCGTTTGATCTCCATTCCAGAGCGACCGGGCCCACTCCTGAATGGCCTGTACTTGCGCCGGGGACGCTACATCGAAGCCGGAAGGCCAGATGAAGTATTGGTGAGCGAATCGCTTGCGAGCGCCAATCATCTGGAGGTAGGAAGCTCCATTGGCGCGGTCATCAACGGACGATGGGAGCGTCTGCGCATTGTAGGGATCGCGCTGTCTCCCGAATACGTTTACGAGATTCGCGGCGCGGAGGTCTTTCCAGACAATAGACGGTTTGGTGTTCTGTGGATGAGTCGCCAGGCGCTCGGCCCGCTCTTCAACATGGAGGGCGGCTTCAATGACCTGTCATTGGCTCTGGCGCCGGGCGCGAGTGAACCTGGGGTCATCGAAAACCTCGACAGGTTGCTTGAGCCGTACGGTGGTCTGGGCGCTTATGGCCGCGAGGACCAAATTTCTAATCGCTTCCTGACCGATGAAATTGCGCAGGACCGCGTGACCGGTATCTTCGTTCCGTCGATCTTTCTCGGGGTGGCAGCCTTCTTGATTCATGTGGTGCTTTCACGGCTGGTAAGCACGCAACGAAACCCCATTGGACTGTTGAAAGCCTTTGGCTTTACTGACATTGCCGTGGGAATTCACTACTTGAATTTCGGCCTTGCCGCAGTTCTTTTTGGGACAGCGCTAGGGGTGCCTCTAGGTATCTGGCTGGGTGGTGGACTTGCGCGAATGTACCAGAATTTCTTTCGATTCCCCGAACTCAAGTTTGTAGCCAGCCCTCGATTGCTCTTTTGGAGCGTCGCGATTAGCGGTGCTGCGGCATGCCTGGGTGCGATCTCCGCCTTACGAACCGCGGTTGCTCTGCCTCCCGCCGAGGCGATGCGGCCGGAATCTCCACCCAAGTTTCACGAAGGTGTCGCGGAACGTTTCGGCTTCGGCCGGTTGTTCTCTATTTCCACGCGCATGATTCTGAGAAATCTGGAGCGTCGCCCGTGGAAGGCAATCCTGACCACGGTGGGGATGGCCTTTGCCGTGGCCATCTTGATCGTAGGCTTTTATTTCTTTGATGCCATCGAGTATCTGGTCAAAGTACAGTTTCGGACGGCGCAGCGCGACGACGTAACGATCACCTTAAACGAGCCTCATGGCGAACGAGCCCGCTATGATGTAAACCACTTGATCGGTGTGCTGCATTCCGAGCCTTTCCGGGTGGTACCCGCGCGGCTCCGATTCGAACATCGCTCGAAGCGAATCGGTTTGCAGGGGCTGGACCCGAATGGCGATCTGCGCCGCGTGGTAGGCCAGAATTTCGACATAGCGAGTATCCCTTCCGATGGTGTGTTGCTCACAAGAAGGCTCGCTGAGGTCTTGGGTGCGAAAACAGGAGATATCATTCAGGTGGAAGTTTTGGAGGGCGAGAGGCCGAGAAGAGAAGTAAGGGTCGCCGGAACTGTGGATGAAATGATTGGACTCTCTGCCTACATGGACATCGCATCTCTCAATCGGATGATGCGAGAAGGGCCTTCGATTTCAGGGGCCTATCTGACCGTTGATAGTAGAGTGCTGCCCCAGCTTTATGCGACTCTCAAACGAACACCGGCCGTAGCCGGCGTGGCAGTGCGAGAAGCGATGCTGCAAAGTTTCTATCGCACGATCGCGGAGAGCCTGCGTATCTCCAGTACGGCGCTGAATCTGTTCGCCTGCTTGATTGCGGTGGCCATGGTCTACAACGGGGCGCGAGTTGCCCTTTCGGAGCGTGGGCATGAACTCGCATCGTTGCGGGTCCTTGGTTTTACTCAACGCGAGATTGGATTCATGTTGCTGGGCGAGCAAGCAATTCTAACCTTGGTCGCTATTCCTATTGGATTTCTGTTGGGGTATGGAATTTGCGCGGGTTTAACGGCAGTGATGCAAACGGAATTGTACCGCATGCCGCTGGTTGTAAACGCAAGCACGTATGGGTTGGCTGTTTTGATTGTAGGAGCCGCTGCGGCATGTACCGCGGCCCTCATCTACCGGCGTTTGCGTTACCTGGACTTGGTTGAAGTCCTCAAGACGAGGGAATGACGTGGCGAAGAATCCAGCTCTGCGTAAATGGACGGTTGCGATCGGTCTCGCGGCTGGCGTAATACTTTTGTTCCTTCTTCTGCGACCTTCCCCCACAACCGTGGAATCCGCCAAGGCAACGATCGGTGCCATGCGCGTGACGGTCGACGAGGACGGAGAGACTCGAGCGCACGACCGGTTTGTCGTGGCCGCTCCCATTCCCGGCCGCCTTTTGCGGGTCGAATTGGAGGAAGGGGACAAGGTCACCGAGAACGCAGAAGTTGCGAGGATCGAACCTGTTCCATTGAATCAGCAACAGCGTGAGGAGGTCCTGGCGCGAATCGATGCGGCGGAAGCAATGAAACGTCAGGCCGATGCCCGTCTCGCTCATGCTCGGGAGGATTATGAACAGGCAAAGAGAGATCTGGCGCGTGTGGAAGGACTTGCCAAAGAAGGCGTTGTATCGAATCAGGTGCTCGAGCAGGCGCGCACTGCGAAGACCACCAGCGGAGAGGAATTCGAAGCGGCAAAGTTCAGCGCATTAGCAGCGGCTTCCGAGATCAAAGTAGCCAGATCGGGTTTGGTCGGCATGGATACTTCCAATGCGGTTCACAAAGTTATCTCTCTCCGTTCTCCCGTCGCGGGACATGTTCTTCGGGTCGTAGAGAAAAGCGAGCGCGTGGTACCTGCCGGCGCACCGGTGCTCATCGTAGGGGACCCAAACCGAATCGAAGTGGTCACGGATGTTTTGACAATGGATGCCGTGAATGTGAAACCGGGCGCACCGGTCTATTTAGAAGGCTGGGGAGGGGACCATCCGATTCGCGCAAGGGTTCGATTGATTGAACCGGCAGGATTCACAAAGATATCGGCGTTGGGTGTCGAAGAAAAACGGGTCAATGTCATTTCAGATTTCATCGATCCCCCAGACGGACTCAGTGATGGCTACCGGGTCGAGGCGCGGATCGTGACATGGGAAGGACAAAATGTTCTGAAGATTCCCGGGAGCGCTACATTCCGTGCGGGAGAAACTTGGAGCGTGTTTGCAATCGAAGGAGGGCGAGCACGTCGAAAAGCGGTGCAAATCGGGCATCGAAATCAGACCGAAGTGGAAATCCTACAAGGATTGACTGCGGGTCAAGAAGTCATTCTTCACCCCTCCAACGAGCTTAAGGATGGGATGCGTGTCCGAGCACAATAAACCATAATAAGACGAAGAATCGCGCGGCGCCGGGGGCTTCGAAGGGCGACATCGCGAGCGGACAATACTACTCTCGGAGTTCTTCTTGGAATGGTTGGAGATTTGGGACTAGGTAAGGGGGAGCATGGAGCAATACACGTTTGTGCGACTGCATGCGCGTGAAGGGGAAGAGAGCGCGGTGGTGGAGGCCTTGCGCGAGGTGACGGGGCCTACGCGAGAAGAAGCGGGTTGCTTGAGTATTCACACTTTCCGGTCAACGCGCGACCGGAGACTCTTCTACATTCATTCGCGGTGGGCGGATGAGGCGGCGTTGCAGTTGCACGCGGGATTGCCGCATACCGTGCGGTTTCTCGAACGAGTGGATGCATTGTTGGATCAGCCGAGGGAAGCGGCGAGGACGGAGATGATTGGGTGAGGGGGATGCCTGGCCAAAGATGAAGATGTCGACATAAAGTCGCCCCTACAAAAACGAATCTGAATAGAGGTCGCCCCCTCGGTGGGTACCCCAACGAAGGCAAAGGCACCGCGCTAAAGCCCGGCCCTACGAAAGGCCGGGAGAAAAGCGGAGGAGAAGGCTTGCCTGTGGAAAAGCTGAGGATGGCCTGGCACCACAATAGGTATGGTGGGATGGGAGAAAGTACACAATAATTCGCGGAAAAACCGAATCGCCGAGCCGAAACTGCCCGAAAGGACAGGCGAAAGCCGGGCGTAACACGGCGAAACGCGGAGAGCGACATTAAAAATAGTTCAAGAATACTCTTGACAGAAATTGGCGCTCACACGATACTCCCGTTGCGCCAGTAACTGCCTTCCCGAACGAATCGTTCGTTCCAGCGTTCCTCCCCCTATCCGCACGCCGGAAAACCAGTCAGCAAGGAGTGCCGGTGTCTGCACAATTAGAAAAAGAGATGAGTTCGTTAGAAATGGATCGGGAAGTCATCCGCTGTAAGACATGTGGTCTCGTCCAATACCGGACGCGCACTGGAAATTGCCGCCGTTGCGTGCGCGCCTTACCTCAGCGCTTGGAGTTCCTGATTCCTCCACCGGCACCACCGGAGGAAGCAGCCGCTGAACCCGAGGAAGCAAAGTTCGTCAACCAGGAGACGGTCGAGAATATCGGCCAGCGCATTCGCCAGCTGCGCGAATCGCGTGCGATGACCCAGAGCCAGTTGCAATCGCGCTCCAAGGTCTCGCGCTCCTACCTCTCCCGCATCGAAAGCGGCCAGATGACGCCGAGCCTCGGCACGCTGGAGAAGATTTCCGAGGCGCTGAACGTCGGCTTGAACCGGTTCTTCATCCCGGAATCCGATGGCGAAGCGCTGCTGGAAGATCCGTTCATCCAGGGATTGCGGCCGTTCCTGAGGCAATTGGATTGGGAACAGTGGCAGTCGATCTTGAAGAGGCTGCAAGCCATCAGCGACCACGTTCATGCAGCGCCGATTAATCTCCGCCCTATCGGTAATCCGGCGCGGCTGCCGCAGCCCGCGTCGGCGAATGGCAACGCCAACGGACACATCGGCGCCGGCCATTCGAATGGGTTTGCGCACTCGCACGCTCATGGAAATCCGCAGGGCTATCCGCTGCGGCGTCCGGGCACGGCTGTTTTTCAAAGGCCGCTCGCGCGATAAGTTTTCTTTCAAGTCAGAGCACAATCGTGGGACAGACAGAAATGTCTGTCCCATTTCTTTTTTAGCGAAAAAGATTTCGCGCTGGATGCGACTAGTCGCGGATAACGGAGACTTTGGCGTCGGGAACTTCCAGGCGCATCAGGCGGTGATTGGTGTCGAGCAGCAGAAGAATCTCGAGGTCGGAACTGATGACTTTGAGTCCTTCGTAAGTCTTGCCATCGGCGCTGGCGGAACCGGTGGATTGCACGGTGATGGAGCCCGGCGTTAATTCTTGGGGAATGATTACTGGAAAAGTTTGCACGCCGCCCTTGGACCAGTCATAGATGCGCGCGAGGACCGCATACTGATGGTAGAGATTGTTATCCAGAACGGCGATGAGCGGCGAGCCGAAAGAAAGATCCTGTTGAAAAGGGCGCGCACCTTGCATCTCCAACGTGATGCTGGCGACGCCATTGGCGAATAGTATGTGTGCGCCATTCGTTTTTTCCGCCTGGGCGCTCCAGTCATAGCTGATTGGCGCGCCATTAGCCTGCAGCGTCAGTGAGCCGGAAACTTTGTTAGATGCACCTTCGGGTGGTTTGATTTCCGCGGTGCCTTTGGCGAGCCAGCCGCCGCCGGACGGCGCAATTTCAAATTCTTCGTGACCGACGGTCTGGCCGCCGAGCTTAATCGTGAGTTTGCCCTTGTCCTGAGCGAAGACTACTGGGCCGGACGAGGCCGCGGGCTTCTTCTGAGCGGCAAGAGACAAGGCCGCACAGGCCACGATTCCCAGTGTCAGTGCAAACGAAACGGTTCTGAATTTCACGGTGCTTCTTACCCCCGTGTCCATTCTCTCTCAGGGGAGAGGTTTCTCAACCAGCAGATGCGCGGTGTTTCCAGCGGACGCAACAATGCCGCGGCGCAGAATTTCCGCGACAACCTGGGTCGGTTCGCCGGAGCTATCCACGCGGTAGTCAGCAAGTTGATAAGAGGGGAGCCGCTGGGCGTAAAGCGCGCTGAAGCTGGCTTCGTCACGGAAGAGCGGGCGGCCGGTCATGGTCATGCACCGCGAAAGGAGAACTTCGATGGGCGAATCCAGCCACAAAACCGGGATTCCTGCAGCGCGCAAAAATTCGGGGCAGCCGGGCTGTGCGTAAGTGCCGCCGCCCAGGGCGAGAACGGTGCTTTCTTTCAGTTCGGAGGCTCGGCCGAGGGCGGCGCGGAGTTGATCCGCCTCGATCTGGCGAAAGGCAGGCTCACCGAGGCGTTCGAAGATTTCCGGAATGGGTAAGCCGGCGGATTCTTCGATGCGGTCATCGAGATCAACAAAGCGCCAGGCGAGGTGCCGCGCGAGTAGCGTGCCAATGGTGGTCTTGCCGGAACCCATGAAACCGGCGAGGCAAAGAATAGGGACGCGGGGTTGCTGTCCGCGCAAAGGAGGTGTTGTGGTCACGCGATCGTGGCGCGAAAAATTAGTCGCGCTTCAGAATGCGAATTGTACCACTGTAGGAGGAGAGTTCGACTTTGGCGAGGCCCCGACCGACGGTGCCAAAGAGCCCGTGGGCGTATTTCGATGCGATATGTTTGGCGCCGTGGGAGTCCGGCTTGAAGTAGGCCTCGGCCCGATTATCGACCGTACCCACAGCCGTTTGAGCTTTTAGGTCAAAGGAATCGTTGCCCGAAAAGCGGACTTCGACGGTGCCCTTGCCGCTCTTCATGGTATAGAGGCCGGTGCGGACAAAATCTCCGTCAAAAAGTATATTTCCGGAAGTCGTGAATAGGCTCACGTTCGTCAGGGCCGGTTGGAGAACCTGCGCGCCGCCGCTGATGGACTTGAAATCTAGCTTTCCGGCGCATTGCGTGCATACCAGCGAGCCACCCGTCGTCCTTACAATAATGTAGCCAGACACTTCCTTGAGATGGACATCGCCGGCAACGCTCTCCAACGTCATGTCGCCCATCACCTGCTCCACGTAGATCAAACCGGTTTCGGTGGTGAGCTGCAGTTCGGTTTCTTCCGGCACCGTGAGTTGCAGGCTGGCTTCCAGTTCCACGGCTTGCGCCGAGGCATCGCGAACGGTGGC
Organism: Candidatus Acidiferrum sp.; assembly: GCA_041485085.1. Classification (GTDB taxonomy): domain Bacteria; phylum Acidobacteriota; class Terriglobia; order Acidiferrales; family UBA7541; genus Acidiferrum. The sequence goes on along the minus strand of JBGPIX010000095.1, from coordinate 6,742 downwards.
AGTGACGTCGACGCGGTCACCAACTTGCTCCATTTCAAAGGCAATCTTGTCGGAGGTCTGGCTGGCGATGACGTCAACTTCAGCGTTCTTCCAGGATTTCACTTCAATGCGGCCATTGGCGACGTTGTGAATCACGACTACCGGGCGGGTGTTGACCGCGAAATGCTTTTCGAGATGCTGGCCGGCCGCCGCCGCAGCAGGAAAGCCCGAGCAAAGAAATGCAACGGCGCCAAATATCGGCAACATGCCGCGCTTCACATTCGACCGCAGAGCGGTCAGCCCCATCATTCCAATTCGCATGTTAGTGAAGACTCCCTTCGCGCTCCATCATCGCGGACAGTAATTCGGCTTTTTGCTGATAGGCGTTGGACAGATACTCGCGCGCTAGGTCGTCCTGCGGCGCGGTGTTTACGCGGCGCTCGCAGTCGGCAATAAATTCGTCAACTTGTTGCAGGCTCTGCCGGTAAGAGTCGTCCACCGGGGCCGCCGGGGAGGTGCTGGCAAGCTGCATGTTTCGCAGATCAACTTCCTGTCCGTTCAGCACCGTGGCGGTTTGTTTGAAAGCGATTTGCCAAGCCAGCTTGGCGGCGGGCGAAACAGGGACCGAACTCTCCTCGGGCGGCTGCCGCCATTCCAGAACTCCGGCGGCGGCGATCAGCAGGCCCACCGTTGCCGTGGCAAGAGCGCGGCTGCGAAACAGATCGCCGAAGCCATGCCACCAGGCCGAGCGCTCACCGCGAGCAGGAATCGCGGGCGTCTTGATAATGCCTTCTAGTTCAAGTTGTGCCTGGAGGGATATCCAAACGCGGGCAGGCGGTTCGGCTTCCGCGGGCAATTCATTCGCGACGGAGACAATGGTCGCGAAATCAGCCACAAAATCCTGGCAATGGCTACAAGTGGCCACATGCGCCTGTGCTGCTTCCGGCAGCGGCGCCAGGCCTTCCTGCTCCACTACGAATTCCACGTCCTTACACTGCATGACCCTTCACTCCGCCGGAGCTGGCGCTGGAGGCCTGCCCCGTTCGACTTCTCTCAAACCGTTTCGGCGCAAATCCCTGATGTTTCGCCGTGAAGTCGCTAACGCACCCTCGATTGGGCCCATTGTAGCTCAATCATCATGCGCCGTCTGGCTTTTTGCCGCGTGTCGTTCCTGCCGGGCCTGCTGGCGTACTTCTTCCTGGAGCAGGTCCCGCAGACGAGTGCGCGCCTTATGCAACTGCGACTTCGAATTTCCTACCGAGCATCCCATGATGTCCGCGATCTCGTTGTGTTCGTATCCCTGGACATCGTGCAGCACGAACACCGTCCGATAACCCGGAGGCAACTTTTCAACCGAACGTTCCAGATTGACCCGGTCGACGGCCCCGCTTAGGCGCAAATCCGGTGCGCCGATGTCTTTCCGGGGGCCGCCTGTTTCATCGTCGGGATCCGTCGTTTCTTCAAGCGAGGCCACCGGGAGCGACTTCTTGCGTAACCGCATCAGCACCACGTTGACCGTCATCCGGTGCAACCAGGTCGAGAAGGCCGATTCTCCACGGAAGGTACCAATCTTGCGGAAGAGCTGCAGAAAAGCTTCCTGCATCAGGTCTTCCGCATCGGAGGGGTTATTCACCATGCGCAGGCACAAAGCGTAGACGCGGCGGCTATGCAAGTGGTACAGAAATTCGAAAGCCGCAGCATCTCCGGCCTGGGCCAGACGGATGGCCTCCGCTTCAGTCACCGGTTTGGTGGCCTGCCGAGAGGTCGACGCTTCGGGATCGCGTGGTCGGTTTCGGGCCAACGGTCCAATAGCGGCGCATCCACCAGTTCGGATGCACCGAATGCCTCCTTGAGTTGTCCTGACAGAAGCCCGCATGTTCAAAACAAGACACCCTCGAAAGGGCGCTTATTCCCCGGTGAGATTTCCGGGTCCGCGCGGGCGCGCAGGCTTAATCATTCTCCCGCGATTGCGGGCATTCGTCTATGGCGGTCCACACGCTGGTGGGAAGGACCGTCGGCTTCTTGCGGTATAGACTGCAGGCGAACGGTATTTTGAAAGGTCCCCAGCTGACTTTCAGGCAGGACAATCAAGAAAGACTTAAGCACCACAATGGCTTCCCGCATGCATGTATTAAGGTCGTAGTGGCCTGAGTCCACCTCAGCCCACATTTTCCTGGGATTCGAAGCGATTCCGTCGGCGAGGTCATCAGCGGCATGCTGGTAATCCTTGCCCAGATCCTCCACCATTTCCTCCAGGGTGCTAATTTTGTGGAGGAACTGCAGTCGCTGGGATAGCAGCACATGGTTGAGCAAGCTACTCATACGGGCCGAACGCTGACCCTTGTGACCTTGAAAATTGGCGGGATCGAGGGGCGCCGCGTTGGGAATGGTCCCGTAGTGCTTGGCGTGTTCGGACAAAGCCCGAAGCAAGCCGGCGAGCGCCTGGGTCAGCAGTCTGCAGAGGCCGGAAGTAATGCCCACAGCCTGCAGGGATTTGCCGGGCTGGCCCAGATGCCAAAGCTCCATGGCTTCGTTGAGCGACACGCTCAACATTACGTAGCTGGACTCAAGCCGTTGGACTTGCGTATCAAAGACTTGTGCTTTTGCTTCTGGAAGCCAGGCGCGCCAGTCGTCTTTGACAGACTTGCCGCGGGTGGGGGTGCGGTCGCCGTCATTCACGGGAGTTCTCCCTAGGGACAGGTTCGGGAGTGTAGCAAAAACCTTTCCGCAAGCCAAAGTATTATTTTCACAATAAGAAGATGATTTATCATGCATGGTGACGGATATCACAAAGGGCCAAGCGGTCTGAAAGTTTGCCAAGGCTTCCGGTGTTCTACCTTCCGGGGTGACGCACGTGAGTTCCTTGCTCAGGGATGAGGCCCGCCGTTATACTCGAAGTCCATCACCTCCGAAAGGAATTTCCCTTTGCAATTTGAGCCGCGCGACCAGTTTGAACAGCGCAAGAAGAAGCTCGATCAGATCCAGGCGCTGGGCCACGATCCCTATCCCCGGGAATTTCGCTGGACAGATACCCCGGCGGAGCTGGTGGACAAATACCGTGAAACGAGCGGGCCGGAGCTGGAGGCAAACAAGCGCGAAGTGCGGGTCGCCGGGCGCATGGTCTCGTATCGTTTAATGGGCAAGATGGGATTCGCCCATCTTCAGGGATCGGGAAAGAAGATCCAGATTTGTGTGAAGAAGGACGTTGTCGGGGAACCGGGATTCCACTTATATCACCTGCTGGACCTGGGCGATTCGATTGGCGTGCGCGGGCACCTGTTTCGAACCAAGACCAATGAGCTGACCGTCTGGGTGGAGGAGATTTTCTTTCTTTCAAAGGCGCTGCTTCCATTGCCTGAAAAATGGCACGGTTTGACGGATGTCGAGCTGCGTTACCGGCAACGGTATCTCGATCTGATCGCCAATGAAAAGTCACGCCAGGTATTCGAAACGCGTGCCAAGCTCGTCCGGGAATTGCGGAAGTTCTTTGATGCGCGAGGCTACATCGAAGTCGAAACGCCGATGATGCATCCCATCGCCGGCGGTGCGGCCGCGCGGCCGTTCAGGACGCACCACAACACGCTGGACATTGATCTATACCTGCGCATCGCGCCGGAGCTTTATCTGAAGAGGTTGACGGTCGGGGGATTCGACCGCGTTTACGAAATCAACCGCAACTTCCGGAATGAAGGCATTTCCACGCAGCACAATCCGGAATTCACCATGCTGGAGTTTTACGAGGCCTACAGTAATTATCGCGATTTGATGGACATGAACGAACAGCTCTTCGCGCTGCTTGCCAAGAACATCACCGGCTCGACTACGGTGAAGTACGGCGATGCGGAGCTGGATTTTTCGAAAATGCAGCGGCTCTCGATGCGCGAGGCAATCGTGAAGTACTGGCCTGCCGGAGCAGGTGAAGCGCCCACATCCGAAAAACTAGCCGCGCCGCGTGGCGCTCTCGAAGCGACAAATCGCTACAACGCCTGGGCAAAGGGCGCGGGCGCACCCTACGCAGCGGTTAAAGGCACGATGAAGGACGGCGAATGGACGGGACTCCTTTTCGAGACCATGGCCGAAGATAAACTTGTCCAGCCCACCATCCTTTATGATTTTCCTACGGACATCTCGCCGCTTTCCAAGCAAAAGCCGGAAGATCCCTCGCTGACCGAGCGCTTCGAGATCTACGTCGCCGGAATGGAAGTGGCCAACGGCTTCTCCGAGTTGAACGATCCTGCCGAGCAGGAACGCCGCTTTCTAGAGCAGATGGCTCAGGGCGGCGACGAAGTCCCCAAGCAGCTCGATGTGGATTATATTCGCGCGCTCTGCTACGGCATGCCTCCGACGGCCGGCGAAGGAATCGGAATCGACCGTCTGACAATGCTGCTGACGGATTCGCCCTCGATCCGTGACGTCATCCTTTTTCCCCTGTTGCGTCCGGAAGGCGGCGGCGAATCATCTTCCGAAGGGCATGGCGCCTAACGTATTCTTCCCACTAGCATGCGATTCGAATGGTTCGTAGCCCAGCGGTACCTGCGGTCGCCGTACCGGCCGGCGGTACTTCGGCTGGTCACGCTGTTTTCCGTGATCGGCGTGGCCGCGGGCGTGGCGACGCTGGTGATCGCGCTTTCCATGAACACGGGCTTCCGGGAGACACTGCAGCAGCGCTTACTCGGAGTGACGGCGCACGTCTCCCTAACCCGGCCCGGCACGAGCGGGATCACGAACTACGAGGAGATGGCCACGAAGTTGGCCGAGGCAACCGGAGCGCGATCCGTTACCCCGGCGATCTATCAGACGGTGCTGCTTTCCTTTGCCGGGCAAGCGCGCGGCGTAGTTACCAAAGGCATCGACCCGGAGCGCGAGCGAAAAAGCGACGAAGCACTGCAGCGCATCATCGCTGGCAAATTGGACTTTTCCCCGGACTCGGATGGCATTGACGCGCTGCTCATTGGAAAACAGATTGCCGAGGAGTGGAAGGTTTCACCTGGTGATTACGTGACGCTCACCAGCCCGCAGGGAAGATTGACGCCCTTTGGATTGATGCCCAGGACTCGGCGTTTTCGTGTCGCCGGAGTTTTCGATTCTGGTTTCTACGACTACGACGAGAACTGGTGTTTCCTGACGCTGGCCGCGGCGCAGGGGCTTTCCGGTGCTGGCGATGTCGTCAACGTCCTCGAGTTTCGACTGAATCAACCAGAACGCGCGGGGGAAATTGCAGAGCAAGTTCGACAAGCTACCGGGCCAGGTTTTTCGACGACTACCTGGATGGAGGAAAATCGCGCGTTGTTCCGGGCACTGCGTCTGGAAAAGCTGGTCACCGCGATTTTCATCGGATTAATTACTTTCGTCGCCGGCCTCAACATTCTGGTGGTTCTTTCCATGACGGTTACCGACAAAGCGCGCGACATCGCCGTGCTGCGTTCCCTGGGCGCGCGCCGCGAGCAGATTCGAACAATATTTCTTTGCCAGGGAATCAGCATTGGAACCGCGGGTACTCTCATCGGCCTGTTCCTCGGCTACGCGTTTTCGTTGGTGGCCGGGAATTATCATCTGATTCCGCTCGATCCCCAGGTGTATGCCGTCCCTTACGTGCCTTTTCATCCGAGTGTTTTCGACGGCGTGTGGATCACGATCGTGGCGATGGGGATTTCTATTGCGGCCACGATTTTGCCGGCACGCGCTGCGGTACGGCTCCTGCCGGTGGAAATTCTCCGGTATGAATGAAGACCGCAAATCGGCAGGCAATGACCATATTCCGGGGCCATTTGGCGTGAGATTTGCTCCTATCAGAGGTGAGAGGCAGGTGGGTGAGACCGGGGAGCATCCCTCAACCCCTGGTTGTAGCAAAAACCCGCCGCAAGCTGTTGAAAACAGATAGATTATTGTTGTTTCAGTTTGGCGCAAAAATGCCCTATTTTCGGCAGGCAACGGACTGGCGGAAATGGGAAACACTTTGGGTCATTCGCAGCACGGTGCCTGGCCGGGCTCTACGGCACGGGGATTGCACTACAAGCATCTAAATAAATAGCAAGGGCAGAGCGTTAGGCATCTGAAAGGTGCACCAACGGGATGATGCAGCAAGCACAATTCGCGAATGGGATGCCGGCAAAAAATCTGGCCGATGCCGCGGTGGTGCTGGAATCGCGCGGGTTGAAGAAAACTTACGGCCGCGGCGAAAAAAGCATCTCCGTGCTTGCGGATGCCAACTTGATTTTGCGGCAGGGTGAGATGGTTGCGATCGTGGCGCCCTCGGGAGCCGGCAAGAGTACTTTGCTGCACCTGCTTGCCGCGCTAGACACGCCAACGAGCGGTACAGTATACTTCGCAACGAAAGCCATTGAATCGATTAATGACGCGGCGCTGGCGGAATTTCGGAATCGTGCCATTGGATTTTTGTGGCAACGCCACCAGTTGTTGCCGGACTTTACGGCTGCGGAAAACGTAGCAATGCCGCTGCTGGTGCGCGGCGAAAATTTTGCTTCCGCGCTCGGGATGGCGCGGAAGTGGATCGCGGAAGTAGGCTTGGAAAATCGGGCCGACCACCGTGCAGGGGAACTCTCCGGAGGGGAACAGCAGCGCGTCGCGATTGCCCGGGCGCTCGTCACTGGGCCGTCAGTGCTGCTGGCAGATGAACCTACCGGAGATCTGGACGAGCAGAATGCTTGGGCCGTGTTCGAGTTGCTGGAACGGCTGCACCGCACGCACAAGTTGACGTCGCTCATCGCGACGCACAACCTGGCGCTCGCCGCGCGGTGTGACC
>JBGPIX010000094.1:0-15979 GCA_041485085.1 Candidatus Acidiferrum sp. | reverse complement strand
GCGGGGATCTTTGGGCTTCACTGTTTTCGCAGCCGCTGATAATTGATCCGCAAGGAAGGCGTGGGGAAAACTGTACGTGTCGAACTGGACTTTCAGCATGTCTTCAGGGCGCAAATCGTGGCGGTCATGCAGCAGATCGTAGATGCGTGCGGTGCGGTAGGGTTCCTCCCAGCGATCGGTGAGATACGGTTTATAGAGTGGGCCCACAACGCGGGCGTTGGCGGTGACGATCAGTCCGCTTTCCGGGTTCAGCGCCTGCGGCAACTGTTCGAATGGGATGTAGCCGGTCCATTCGTAGTCGTCGGTGTCGCCGGGAACGGGCACTTCGCCGTGGCCTTTCTTTCGAATGGGGACCCGGGCGGCCATCACGTATCCGATATTTCCTTCGACATCGGCATACACTGCGTTCTGGCCAGGGCCCCAGACGCGCTTCATGGTTTCGCGAAATTCCTTCCAGTTGCGTGCTTTGCCGAGCCAGTTGTAACTGTTGGCGAGGCCACCAGGTTCGGTGGCGGTCCAGCGCAGAGCGTAAGCTTTGTCACCCTCGCGATGAACAATTGGACCGTGACGCGTGAGGGTGACTCTGAGGTGTGCGTCCTGTTGGCCTTTGACGTGGATGGTCTCGTCGATGACTTCCGCTCTGGTCCAAGTGCCCTTCACGCGATACTCATCGGGCGATGCCGGATTGAAGGTCTCGACGTAGAGATCCTGGACGTCGGCGCCGTTATTGGTAAAGCCCCAGGCGATGCGGTCATTGTGGCCAATGATGACCATTGGTGCGCCGGGCAAGGTGAGGCCCTTGACGTTCCATCCAGGCGCGGTGAGATGAATTTCGTACCAGATTGACGGGATGGTGAGTTCGAGATGAGTGTCGTTGGCCAATAAAGGCTTGCCTGTTGCGGTGTGCGATCCGCTGACGACCCAGTTGTTGCTGCCGAGGCTCTGGCGAATCTCGTTGTTTGACTGCACGAGGAATTGTTGAACGGAGTCCGCGAGGGCACTGGTCAAGTCGGGGTCGCTCTCCGCAGTCAGGGCGCTGCTCGAAGCCCCGCGGGCGGCTTTCAGCACGGTGTCGGGCTCCATGTCGTCGTCATCATCTTCATCGTCGGAGTCTGCTGCCGAACGTTGAGAGCCATCATCGATAACTTTGGGGTCGCCGACGACGAAATGATCCATCGCGGCTTCTTCTGAGAAGAGATCCTTGGCGCGGTCTGCGCCCGCGCGTTCCGTGACAGTGGCGCGATTCAATTCTCTTTCCCAGGTGTCTGTGAGCGTTCGATACATGTAGGCGGAAATGGCTAGGGAGTCGGAAGGCTGCCAGGGCGTAGGTTCGTAGCGGAGGAGTGAAAATTCCAGCGGGAGGTTTTTTTTGTGTTGCTCGATGAACTGGTTCACGCCGCGGGCGTAGGCTTCCGTCACCTTGCGAGATTCAGAATCGAGGAGCGTGGCGTCGCGCTCTGCAGCGCGAGCGAAGCCATAGGTGCGAAAGCCCTCATCAATCTTGAGCGTACGGGCTCCCAGGATTTCAGAGAGTCGACCGCGGGCGGCGCGGCGGAGCAGATCCATCTGCCATAGGCGGTCCTGTGCCATAACGAAGCCCTGTGCTTCGGCGAGATCTTCTACTGAAGCGGCCCGGATGTGCGGCACGCCCCAGCCATCCCGCTCGACTGTGACATCCTGGTGGAGACCGGGCAGGGAAGCGCTCCCATCGATCTGCGGCAGCGGGCGGTAGACGAACCACCAGGCTACGGAGGCGGTAACGATCACAAGAATGGCGAAAACCCAAAAGAAGATTCGAAGAACGGTTCGCAAGTTCACTCCCATTCGAATTAGGCAGAATTTGAGTGTAGAGGAGGTGCTGCGGGTCTGCAACCGCGTGTTGGTAATAAGTGCGAACGAGCACAGGTCTGGAGAACACCTTGCTGCTACAATGCCGCAGGGAGAAAGAATCCGCCTATGTTGGCAGTGCGCCTGATCGGCGTCCTGGCGTTGGTCGCGCTGAACGGTTTTTTCGCGGCGACGGAGTTTTCGCTTGTTGCGGTGCGCTTGTCACGAATCCGGCAACTCGTCGCGAAAGGAAACGCGCGTGCGCGCGTCGTCGAAGTGCTCCTGGGCGATTTGCACCGCGTCGTTTCGGGAGTGCAGCTTGGCATTACGCTCACTAGCCTGGCCATCGGCGCGCTTGGAGAAGCCACGTTTGCGAAGATATTTCAGGCCATCTGGCCCGCCAGTTTTGGAACGCATACCACGCTTCTTACCCATGCCATCGCACTCGGTTGCGCATTCGCACTACTGAGCGCGCTTCACGTAGTAATCGGCGAACTGGTCCCCAAAACGGTTAGCCTGGCGCGCGCCGAACGCGTCGCGTTGCTGGTTGCCTTGCCATTTCACTGGTTCCTGAACACTTTTCATTGGGCGATACATTTGCTCGACCGCATCTCAGGCGCGATTGTAAAGGCCTTGGGAGTGACTACGGCGCAGGTGCACGGCGTTGCGCATTCGACGGAAGAGTTGCAAATCCAGATTCAGCAAGCACGCGAGCGCGGCCTGATCGCGCCGGGCGAAGAAAAATTCATCCTCAGCGCGATGGAACTTGCTCAAATTCAAGTGCGGGAGATCATGGTGCCGCGCCCGGACATCCACGCACTTCCCGTGGAAGCTAATCTGGACGAGGTAATGCGTGTGTTCGCCACCACCCAGCGTTCGCGGATTCCTGTCTACCGCGGGAACGCGGACCACATCCTGGGATTTGTTCATATTAAAGACATGATATGGATCCTCCTCGATCGCGAACGCCGCCTGGAGGAAAATCTTTCACCGCCGCCGTTTGATTTGCGGCGCGTTTTGCGAGAAGTGCTCATCGTGCCGGAGACCAAGCCGGCGAACGAATTGCTTCTCGAGTTGCGCACTCGTCACGTCGGCATGGCGCTGGTGGTGGACGAATTTGGGAGCATCCTCGGGTTGGTCACCATGGAAGACATCCTCGAACAGATGGTGGGAGAGATTCACGATGAATTTGACGTCGTTGAGCGGCCACTCACGCTTGCCGATGGCGCGCTGATATTTGACGCGGCGCTAAACGTGCGCGATCTCGACACGCAGTACAACATTACGTTGCCGGAGGATCCCGCTTACGCCACAGTCGGTGGTTTCGTCCTCGACCAATTAGGCTTCATTCCCAAGGGTGGAGAAAGTTTTGAGCATGGCAATTTTCGGTTTTCTGTCGTGGAGATGGACGTAAAGCGCGTCGCCCGGGTCAAAATTCAGCGCATTCGTCCGGCTGAGAATGAAAGCAAACCGCAAGCGATTCAGGAAACAGTTCTGCAACCGTCGAGAGATTCGAAATCCTCACGGGAGAGTCACTGAGTCGTTCACGGCAAAATGCTCTCCTCAAGCAATTTTTCCTCACACTGCCAGCCCTCTGGCTCGTCCTGACGCTCGTTTTTCTGGTGATTCACAGTACGGGCACTACCTGGGGCAACTCGGGCGCAGCGATCAACGGCAATCCTTCAAGTCCCAATTACTCGCAGCCTACTGGCGTGGCCAGACGCCCGACCGCGCTGTCGGAGGGTTGAGTTTCGTGAGGCTCCGGTAGACAATGAAGGCGTGAGTCCGCACAAGCACCGGATCGCCGACTACCTGCGGCCCAAAACGCTTTCGATGTTGTTGCTCGGGTTTTCTTCAGGCCTTCCCTTTTATCTGGTCGGCAATACGTTCGGCTACTGGCTGCGTGATGAGCACACCTCTCTGACGTGGATCGGTTTTTCTTCCTGGGTAGGTCTTGCCTATTCGCTGAAGTTTCTGTGGGCGCCCTTGATAGATCGCGTCGATTTGCCGTTGTTTAAGCGGCTTGGACACCGGCGCGGATGGATGATGCTCTCGCAGATCGCCGTCGGGCTGGCGCTGGTTGCTATGGGCGGAACCGGCACGAAAACCGGGCTCGGCCGGCTTGTCGTTTTTGCGCTCATCGTTGCGTTTGCCTCATCGACACAAGATATTGTGGTCGATGCCTGGCGAATTGAATCGGCAGAGAACGGAGAAGAACAAGGCCTGCTTGCGTCTGCCTATCAGTTCAGCTACCGCCTGGCGCTCCTGACGACCGATTCCCTTATCCTCATTGTGGCAGCGACCGTGGGCTGGCGCATGTCCTACGGTATCTACGGTGCATGTATGGCCGTTGGAATGATCGCGACCTGGTTTGCGAAGGAACCGGAGCGCGCGGATGCGGTGATGAATGAAAAAGGGCGCAAAGCGCTTTGGACGCTGCGCGGTTTCTTCGACGCTGTTGTGGGACCGTTCATCGTTTTCTTCCGCGCACATGGATGGCTTGCGCTTGTGATGTTAGCGGCCATCAGCCTCTACCGCTTGCCGGACTTTATGATGGGTCCAATGGCGAATCCCTACTACCACGACCTCGGTCTAACGAAGCAAACGGTCGGGGCGGTGCGCGGCTCCATCGGGCTTATCGCTACATTTGCAGGTATCGCTGCGGGCGGATTCTGCTCAGTGAAGCTTGGCTACATGCGCGCGCTCATCATCGGGGGCATTTTACAGGCAGCTGCGACTGCCGCGTTTGCGACTCTCGCGTTCGCGGGCTTGAGCATTCGTCTCTTCGCGCTCGTTATGGTAGGTGACAATTTCAGCCTCAGTTTTGCCGGCGTCGCCCTTGTCGCCTATATGTCGAGTCTCACCAATCTGGGATACACCGCCACGCAGTATGCGCTCTTGAGTTCAACCTATGCTTGGCTGGGAAAGATCTTGAAGGGATTTTCCGGTGCTGCGGTCGAAAGCCTGAGCACCACCCACGGCCTCATTCACGCCTACGGCATCTTCTTTATCGTTTGCGGACTGACAGGCGTGCCTGCGGTCCTTCTGTTCGCGGCATTGGGTTACTGGCACAGGCGGAAGCAACCGGCGCCAGCCACTGCCTAGGAAAGTCTTCACTCGTAACGCAAACCCACTGCCCAGTGGACGCGCGAGGCACGCTCAGCTTCCTCGGTCTCGGCGTCCTCGCACCGGTTCCCATCTGGGGCGCCATGCTCAACGATGCGCGCGGCCACCCTTTGACGCGCCACACATGGTCTTGTTTCCCGCTTTGGCGTTAGTGACCGCAGTGCTTTCGTTTAACTTGCTTGGAGATGCGTAGCGCGATTGGCTCGATCCGCGGACGCGTTCGCAAATGGCCGCGCAGGATTTTCCCACTGAACTTTTTCCGGATGTAAAGAGTGAGCTGCGTGATTGCGGCGCAGCACGGCTCTACTTGGCGAGGATCACCGGCGCGCCGCGGCCCAGATTCAAGGTGCGTGCGGCGTTCCCCTTGTTCACGCCAATCTCGATATATCCGCTCGATCCCACATAAGCGATGGCCTCGCCGTTGTTGCCGCTCGCATACGTATCCACCAATCGCGCCACCTGCTGGGTTCCCACTTGAAGATTGATCGCGCCGCCGTTCAGCGCCGATTCCGGCAAATCCTCCGAGCGGAAATTCGTAATCAAATTGCCGAACACATCGGCCCGCATGACAACGCCCTTGAGGGCGCCGTCTGCCTCTTTGGGGCGGGGAATCGTGAACCGCTTGTAGTCGCCGATCTCATCGCCCATGCTGGGAGTCTGCCAGCCTTTGGAGAGCCAGGATGCGACCGACGCGAAAATGTCCCGTCCATGGAAGGTCTTGCTCACTGGATGCAAGTAATAGTGCTCGACATTGGCGTGGCGAACGACGAGGCTCTCTTTCTCACGTTCGTAGATGACGGACAACACGCCATTGTCGGGCGCGATAAAATACTGGTTCGCCGCGCTGGCCAGCAGGGGCCGGCGCTCGGTTCCCACCCCAGGATCCACAACCACGACGTGAATGGTCTTCGGCGGGAAGTAAGAATATGCCGAACCAATTGCCAGCGCTCCGTCAAGCAGGTCGAACGGCGAGACGTTGTGCGTAATGTCCACGATGTTTACATCGGGATTGATCTTCAGGATGACGCCTTTCAGCGTTCCCACCAGATGGTCGTTGGTGCCGTAGTCGGTTGTGAGCGTGATGATCGCGTTGGCCAATGGTTTCTCTCACCCAGGATAACTTGCGCACGGCGCGCAGGCGGAGTGGGGCGGCGCTCCGCATCCTTTGACGCTAACGGAGGCGCACGCCTCCGTCAAGAATTCGCGCAGCGACTGCTGTGCAATCGCTAATGGCCAATCGGTGCCTGAGAAAACCTCACCCCTGAAGGGGTGAGCTACAGCTCGGGGGAGTATTCAGGCGCGAGTTAGCCGACGCCCTGCTCGGGTGCGCAAGGATGCCAGTCCGGGTCGGGGAAATGAGCCTTGCAATACCATTGACCGCAGCGCCGGCAATACTGCTGGGCGCTCTGGTCGCAGGGTTCATCCACACGCGACACTGCCTGACAGAGTTGCTCTTTGGGTTTTGCCGCTGTTGCGTTCATGGCATCCTCCACGGCACGAAAGATGGTGCAGCAGGGAAGGGGAACTCAGCGCACGCGTTCCACCACGCCCACTTTGTTCACGCCGCTGCAGGCAATATACACCCGTCCGTCGGGCGTTGCTGCCCGGGCCAAGTTACATCCATTTGCAAACTCATGCAATGCGCGTCAGGCTCAGACCTTCGGTACGGCGCCATCTTCAAGAGCGCCGACATTTGCTATCATTGCAAAATTTAATAACGCAGCTGTTGTAGAATTTGACGCGGCCGCCGCGGCCTCAAAATAGATGGGTACTCTACTTTCCATTATTGCTCTCGGCTTTTTTCTCGGCATGCGTCACGCCACCGATCCCGACCATGTTATCGCTGTGACCACGATTGTGAGCCGCCAGCGGAGTATTCGGCAAGCTGCCCTGATTGGAGTCCTCTGGGGCCTGGGTCACACCATCACTATTCTCATTGTTGGCTCGGCAATCATTCTGTTTGGCCTGGTGATTCCGCCAAGGGTCGGTCTCACGATGGAATTGTCGGTGGGCCTGATGTTGATCCTCTTGGGGATTCTCAATTTGTCTGGAATCATGCGCTGGATTACGGAAACAGTTACACCTTTCCAGTCGGGACAGCATTCGCATCCCCACGGACATGGAGACTACGTTCACGCTCATCCGCACGGCCATGTTCCGGAAAAACACGGTCACGCAGAGGAGGCGACGCCTGTGGGTTGGATGGATCGCACCTTTGGCCGGCTAGGCCTTTATCAAGTAGTGCGGCCATTCGCTGTGGGAATTGTTCACGGCCTTGCTGGGTCGGCGGCAGTTGCCTTGCTGGTGCTCACGGCCATCCGTGTTCCCTCGTGGGCAGTCTTGTATCTTCTGCTGTTTGGGATCGGGACCGTTGTTGGAATGATGCTGATCACGGCCGCGATTGCTGTCCCGTTCACGTTTTCCGAACACCGCTTTGCTCGCCTCAATCGTGGTCTAGGACTTGTCTCGGGCTTGGTAAGTGTCGCGTTCGGTTTTTTCATTGTCTACCAAATGGGTTTCGTCAACGGGCTCTTCACACATTCTCCCATCTGGGTTCCTCGCTGATTCTTACTCTTAGCCGCCTGCGCTTCCGTCAGCTAGCTTCATCCATTACTTCATCAAGCGGCGTAACCATAGTCAGTGGTAGCGTTCTAAGTTGAGATTCGTATGTCTTGGACCTTTCAAGTTTGAATGGTGAAATATAGTGTTACAACCACTACTGCCTTGGATCCGCGTTAGTAAAAACTTTAATCAGCCAGGCGAGGCAACCTACCAACTCCCGGGGGCTTCATTGTGGTTTAGCCAATTTTCAATTAGCTTCACAATTCCATCTTCGCTGATTCGGACCAATTCTCGTCCCTTCTCAAGGGAAGCTTCACTGACGTGACCGGAGTATCCGGGCCAGTTCGTCGCCGTGGACTTCTGCAGGAAATACGGCGCCCCACCGGATAGGTCGGGCGGCTCGGGCAGATCCCGCGCCTTATCTAGATGAATTAGTTCCGGCCGAAACGCGGCCACGGCAGAGGTCTCCAGGGGGCCACCATGGCCGTGGCCGCCATTGGCCTGATGAAACATACCCAACATCTTCATCATTTCACCGGGGAGGAATTCCCACCAACTCGCAAACACCAGAGCCGCATCCTTTGTCTCATCTGCGACTTGGGCAATCGCACCGCGTCCAGGCCCAATGTTTCCGTCATGTCCATTCAGAATGAATACTTTGCGAAATCCGAGATGCAGAATATTCCGAAGAATGTCCGCTAAATACATCGTCATGACTTCGGGGCGGACCGACATCGTGCCCGGAAAATGCGCCGTTTGCGCCGGGCACTGGGTGAATTTGATCGTGGGAAAGAGCAATCCCTTTGCGCGAACCGCAACGCGTTCGGCGATCCCGGAAACGATAATGGAGTCCGACCCCAACGGATTGTGAGGGCCGTGGAATTCCAAGCTGCCCAGCGGCAGGATCGCCAGCGGATGTTCGGATACGGACTCTGCCACTTCGAATCCGCCCACTTCCTCGAATCGTTTCGGCTTTCCCGCGCTGTCGTCCGCAGGTGTGCCAGGATACGCCGCCTCGACGATCCCAGGCAGCCCAAGGCCAGCCACCAAAACATCTCTTCTGGTAATGCGAGTCATAGTCCCTCTCCCGCGAAAGCGTTGGAAGGTTACACCCACAGCGAGGCCATCTCCAACCATCACGTGGTTTCCTCGGATGCAGGACTCGTAAAATGTTCTCAAATGCGCCAAGGTACCCCACATCTCAGGTCGTACATCACAAGTACGAGGTGGCGCTGCCTGAAACCCCGCTCACCGAGTCGGTTAGTCAGCGGAGTTTGTTAGACGAGGTGTTCCAGGTTGACGTTTGGCGGAATCATCCTTTACCGTTCCTAATGCAGGACAAGACCGACGACCTCGGGGACCCTCTGATGCGTGCGTGAGTGGGAGCGCTGGGAGAACCAAGACGAGACCGTAGGCTGGGGGAAATCATGCTAACGATTGCACAAAGGGGGCACCGGTGAATCGCCGTTTGACTGTCGCGCAAGCAGTCGTCGCATTCTTGAAAAACCAGTTCACGTCGCGAGATGGGCAAGAAGCACGCTTCTTCGAAGCGTGTTTTGGCATCTTCGGGCACGGAAACGTTGCAGGAATGGGCCAGGCGCTGGAGCAGGATCCGGGATTGCGGTACGTGTTGTGCCGCAACGAACAGGCGATGGTGCACACTGCAGCCGCGTTTGCGAAGATGACCAACCGAACTCGCGCGATCGCGTGTACGACTTCGATCGGTCCGGGAGCCACCAACATGGTGACCGGCGCGGCACTAGCCACGATTAATCGACTGCCCGTCCTGCTTCTTCCTGGGGATATCTTCGCGAAGCGGACGGTTGCTCCCGTGTTACAACAACTGGAATTGCCGAATTCTCAAGATATTTCCGTGAATGATTGCTTTAAACCCGTTTCCCGTTACTGGGACCGTATCAATCGCCCTGAGCAACTCGTAACAGCGCTTACGGAAGCCATGCGCGTTCTCACCTCTCCGTCGGAAACTGGAACAGTCACGCTTTGCTTGCCGCAGGATGTTCAGGCAGAGGCCTTCGATTTTCCGGAAGAGCTGTTTCAGAAACGACTTTGGTTGATCGCGCGGCCGTTGGCGGATCGCAGTCTGCTGGCCACTTCGACGGAATGGATCAGGACCTCTCGACGGCCGCTTATCATCGCAGGAGGGGGAGTCCTGTATTCGGAAGCCGGCGCAGCGCTATCGGAGTTTGCGTTGAAAACAGGCATTGCCGTCTGCGAGACCCAGGCAGGGAAGGGCTCTCTTCCTTACAATCATCCGCAGCAACTGGGGGCCGTCGGCGTTACGGGCACGCCCGGCGCCAACATCACAGCACGTGAAGCAGACCTGATCATTGGAATTGGGACACGGTACAACGACTTCACAACCGCCTCGAAAACCGCATTTCAGAATCCTAGCGTGCGCTTCATCAACATAAATATTGCCGAGTTTGATTCCTACAAACAATCGGCGCTGCCGCTTACCTCGGATGCGCGTATTTGCATCGAGGAATTGACGAAGGCAGTCGGAGATTTTCATGTTACTCCAGCCTACTCGGAGCGAATCAGCAAGCATCGTGAGGAATGGGAGAAGGAGGTAGATCGGATTCACGCTGTTCGAATTGGCCCTCCGATCAGTCAGGGTGAAGTGATCGGGATCGTAAACGAAGTCTCGGAGGCGCGTGATGTCTTAGTTTGCGCTTCGGGAAGCCTGCCGGGAGATCTTCACAAGCTGTGGCGAACGCGCGACTCCAAGGGCTACCACATGGAGTATGGGTATTCGTGCATGGGTTACGAAATCGCCGGCGGTATGGGGGTGAAGATGGCCGCTCCAGATCGAGAGGTATACGTGATGATGGGCGACGGCTCGTACCTGATGATGGCGCAGGAAATTGTTACTGCGGTGCAGGAGGGATACAAATTGAACATCGTGCTGCTGGACAATCACGGTTTTTCCAGTATTGGAGGATTGAGCCGATCCTGCGGCAATCGCGGGATGGGTACCGACTTTCGCTATCGCAAAGAGGATTCCTATAGTGGGGGAGTTCTTCCCGTTGACTTTGTCGCGAATGCCGCCAGCCTTGGCGCGCGGGCCGTGCGTGCGAGGACCGGGGACGATCTACGCGCCGCGCTCGTGGATGCCCGTAGGCGATCTGATACAACCGTCGTCGTCGTTGAGACCGCGATTGACGAGCGTATTTCCGGCTATGAATCCTGGTGGGACGTACCGATCGCTGAAGTCTCCGAGTCGGCCGCTGTGCGGAATGCCCGCCAAGAGTACGAGAAAGCCAAACAAAAAGAGAGAATATTCCTTTAGGGAGGCAAGAGGCAGCCGTGGCCGCAAGGTGCTCAGAGGCAGGAGTCTACGAGATTCCTTTTCCTTCAGCGATGGTGATGTACCGGTCAACGGCCAGGTCTGTGAATCGTTCAATCCGTGTCGATGGCGCAGGCCAACGAATTTCGAGCCAGTCCACTTTGGCGGCAGACCCCAGACCAAGAACCTCACGCGGATCATGCGAAGACAGGTAGCTGCCGCCGCCGGTCTTTAAGCGTGAGCGCTTCTTCCCGCCGGCGAACCAGGCGAGGCGTGCTCCGATAGCGTCGCGATTACAGCTCTTTCCCTCCAGCTTGATACCCAGCCAATGGTTGCCCGCACCTGACCGATTTTGCAGGAGTATTGGTGCTCCACCATTGACTCCAACCAGAACGTCCAGCTTCCCGTCGTTGTCCATATCGCCGACCGCCAAGCCACGCGCAGCGAATTGCTTCGCAAATGCAGGGCCTGCTTCCGTGCTTACATTCTTGAATTTCCCATCGATTTGATGGAACAGAAGCAGCGGTTCGCGATACGTAACACTCTGGGAGCGCTGACTGACCATGTCATCGGGATGGCCGTTGGCGAGAATGAGGTCGAGGGCACCATCGTTGTCGTAATCGAAAAATTTCAAGCCCCATCCGCTGAGAAGACGCGTGGCTTCGGCAATGGACTGAGGATGCGCCACGTCAGCAAATGTTTCGTCCCTAAGGTTGTGGTAGAGCGAGAATCTCTCCTGGTCCACGTTGGCAACGAAGAGGTCTTGCCAGCCGTCGTTGTCGTAGTCCGCTGAGTCCACGCCCATTCCGGAGCGCGCTTGGCCGTTTTCGCTGAAGCCTACTTCCGCAGAGACGCCGATCTCTTCCCATCGATTTCCACCACGGTGGACGAAAAGAAAATTCTGCACGGTATCGTTGGCGACAAAGAGATCCATGCGCCCATCGTTGTTGATGTCCGTGGCCACCACGCCCAAAGCCTTGCCGGGCGTCTTTCCGATGATGGTGCCGTGGCCAACTTCCGTGAAGGTTCCGTCACCGTTGTTGCGGAAGAGATAGCTGACCGTTGGATGGAACGCGCGAGGAATGCAGTAGTATTTCTGACCTGCCTCGTTGCCGCCGCAGGACTGGCGGTCCTCCGGCAAATAGCGGACAAAACTGCAAACGAAGAGATCCAGCCGGCCGTCATTGTCGAAATCGAACCAGACGGCGCTGGTGGTCCATCCTGAAATGTCGATTCCGGCTGGCTTAGTGACGTCCGTAAAAGTACCGTCGCCGTTATTCCTGTAGAGCAGCGCGCGCCCACAGGCTGTGACGAGCATGTCGGGATAGCCATCGTTATTGTAATCGCCAACAGCAACTCCCATTCCGAAAGTCCCGCCCGGCACGCCGGCTGTTTCAGTGACATCGGTGAATGTGCCGTCGCGATTGTTCCGATAGAGGGCATTTCGAAGTGGCTGTTTTGGGTGGTAGAAGTCAGAGGGGCCGCTGTTCACCAAGTAGAGGTCCACCCAGCCGTCATTGTCGTAATCAAGGAAGGCACAACCCGGGCCAAGGGTCTCCGGAAGATAACGCTCAGGAGACACGGCATTTTCGTGAGTCCACACAATGCCGCTCCGGTGTGGGGGGATCTCCTCAAAAATCGGAGATGCGGCGGCGATGGGAAATCGTGACGCGACTGCAAAAGAACCCAACCCGATTAGGAATTGACGCCGGCTGGTCGCGCTGAGATAGGTGAGTTCAAGTTTTGCAGAGATGTGTGAAATAGCTGCATTCCTCTCTCGCGCGGTTGAAAACAGCGGGACCTCGCAGCCTTCCCAAACAACAGTATCGCCCCAGAAGACGGGCCAGTAACTTGTAATTACGCTAAGTGCGGCTAAGCTTCATCGGAGGCATCGAAAAAGTTGAAAACTAAAAACTCCTGCATACGATTGCATTGTTCAAGGCCCGAACTACGAACTTCTGCGATCACGCTAATGTATCGTTCTTTCAAACTCTTGGATACCAGTCCGGACGTTCGACCCGCCCAATTTCCCAAGCCGACAAGCGATTTTCTATGTGGCTGGCGGAAAAAGCAATCTAATTGAAGGGAAACCGCTGAAACTAAGGCGACTTTGGGGTGAAGGCAGGGGTATACCCGACGACAGCCGGGTCCTCCCAGCTAGCCCAGAGGAGAAGAGCCGATGCATGACAAACATATTTACAGCCGAAATAGTTCATGGTAACGTTTGCACGCTCTAGGGCTGCTTGGGGTTCGAATTCTTTCAGGGGGTGCGAAGATGAGCAGGACGTTTTGCTATGGTGGAGGGATTGTGAAGTTTCTGCGCCTGGCGATTCTCTTTCTAGTTCCTTCGGTTCTCTACGCGCAGATTGACACTGGTTCTATCGTAGGGGTCGTGCGGGATCAAAGTGGAGCGGTGGTCGCAGGGGCGACTGTAACTCTCAAGAATATGGCGACAGGTGTCACCCATGTCCTAACGACAAATACGGATGGTGAATATCTGTTCGCGGCGATCATTCCGGGCGTTTATTCCGTGCAAGCCTCGGCGCCGAACTTTGAATCCGCCATTCGCAACAATATTGAAATCAACGTTCAGTCTCGTCCGGCGATCGATTTTACCTTGAAGGTTGGACAGACAAACCAGGTTGTAGAAGTCACCTCTCAAACGCCCGTGCTACAGACGGAAACATCGGACCTGGGGGGTGTCGTTCAATCGCAACAAATTAACGATCTGCCGCTCAACGGTCGACGCTATTCGGATTTGGCGCTGCTGGAGGCCGGCATTCAGCGCAATCTTGTAAACCAAAACAACACCACGCCGGATCGTTTCAGCTCGAACGGCAACTGGGAAACGCAGAATTATTTCTCGCTCGACGGTATTGATAACAACTCCGGATCTACGAATTTGCAGGAGAGCACGGTGCAGGTGATCCAACCGCCGCCCGATGCCTTGCAGGAATTCCGCATCCAGACCAGGAGCTATTCCGCGGAGTTTGGAACCTCTGCCGGCGCCGTCATCAACGCCAGCATCAAGTCCGGCGGCAATGCTTTCCACGGAGATGTTTGGGAATTCCTTCGAAACAACGTGTTTGATGCGAACTCGTACTTTAATAATCAAAATGGAGTTCCGCGAGGTCACTTTTCGCAAAACCAATACGGGGCTACGCTCGGCGGACCGGTAATCAAGAACAAGACGTTCTTTTTCGGAGACTTCCAATTCTTCACGAGCCGGAAAGCCACTACTGTTGATTCTACGGTGCCCACGCCTCTTATGAAGACTGGGAACTTCATTGAACTGTCCAATGCCTTGAACAGTTCACCGGTAGCCGGCCAGAGCGCCTGCGTAAACACTGTTACAAAAACTATTTCCTGTATTGACCCGACGGCAGCTCAGTTGGTTGCGCTGTTTCCGGATCCCAACATTCCCTCTGCCGTAGCAGCGGAGGGGCAAGCGGGGAGTTTTGCGGGACCCAACTACCAATTCCAGGCAGCGGTTCCAAATGATTCCCATTCATTTGATATCCGAATCGACCACAACATTAATAATACCAACCGCCTCTTTGGGCGATACAGCCAGTTCATCATTAGCAAGCAGGATCCGCCCTGGACCAATAATCCCATCATCGCCGGCAATGGCAATTTTGCCACCGATTACCGTATTCATGAGCGGTCTGTAGCGCTCTCCTGGGACGATACGGTTCGCTCAAACCTGCTGAACGAATTGCGGTTTGGATTCAATCGTGACTATGCGCACAGTGACCCCGTCGGAGTGACACTGGGCACTTCAGACGCCGCAAAATATGGCCTCACGGGAATTCCCGTCGGACCGAATACCGCGGGGCTGCCGCCCATCGAGATCAATGGATTGACACGCTTGGGAACATCACCGTGGCGTCCGCAATTTCAGATTTCGCAGGTTTGGCAGTTATTAGACAACCTGAGCTGGCTGAAAGGCTCGCACAGCTTTAAGTTTGGTTATGAGTTCCGCCACAGCAGCGACAATTTCCTGGACATCCGGGCGCCTCAAGGAGAAATAGGCGTCAACGGCATTTACACAGCAGGTGGTGCAAATGGCCTCCCAGATTTCCTTCTAGGCAACGTGGATTCTATGGTTTTCGTCACCCCGACCGTCGTGCATAACTATCAAAACGGCAATAGCGTCTACGCTCAGGATGCCTGGCGCGTGCGGAATAATCTGACGATCACCTATGGTGCACGCTATGAGTTGTTCACGCCCAACCTAAATCACCAAAACGAGTTGGCAAATTTTACGCCAGCGAATGGCGGAGGGTTGGTCTCGGTTGCTCCGGGCGCCTCGGGTTTGTATGAACGATCGCTGATTCATCCCGACAGAAATGACATTGCACCGCGTGTGGGATTCAGCTATCACCCGTGGGACAAGGTGGTCATCCGAGGAGGCGCTGGGGTTTTCTATCAACACTCGGTGAGAATTGGTTCGGAGAGTATTCTTGCGTTGAACCCGCCCTTCGTCAATTCTTACAGCCTGTCAAAATTCCAGGGCGATCCGACGACGGAATTTCAGCTGAAGAATGGGTTTCCTCTCGCCACGCTGACCTCAGGAGCGCTCAATCTGGCGCAACTGCAGATTCGCGCCCAGGACCCCAATCAGAGGTCGAGTTACGTTGAGCAGTTCAGTTTCGGGCCAGAGGTTCAATTGAATGACAACACAGCCCTGGATGTGAGCTATGTGGGCAATTTCGCCAGGAAAATGAACCGTCTGCGGAACGCAAATCAGGCAGCCGTGACGGGTCTGGACGCTCAGGGATTTGCAATTCTTTCTTTCCCGTACGCCAACTTGAACGATGCCGCAGGCGATCACGCGTTCCTGGAACTTGCCACGAACGACGGCACCTCCAACTACAATGCGCTGCTGGTCTCCCTTAAGCGTAGATTCACCAAAGGCATGGCTTACGGTGTGAGTTACACCTGGAGCCATAACATCGCCAATGTTATTGATAATTTGAGCGGCGGTGCTTTTCCCCAGAACTCTTACGACTATGGGGCAGAACGCGGCGACTCCATGTTTGACGTCCGCCATCGTTTCGTCGGCTACCTGACTTATGAACTCCCCGTCGGCAAAGGGAAGAAATATATGAATCAAGCCGGAATCGTTAACGGGGTTCTGGGTGGCTGGCAGGT
>JBGPIX010000093.1:0-16084 GCA_041485085.1 Candidatus Acidiferrum sp. | reverse complement strand
TTGACGCTGCTCATGCTGAAATCGCCCATGATTTCGTCCTGCGTGGGGACGGTCAAAATCTGTGCGTCAGCCTGCGCTAGCCGCAAGCCCTCATAGTTGACGAAGAAAAATGTTTTCTTTCCAAAGAGCGGGCCGCCAAACGAGGCGCCGAAATTATTCTGCACCAGGTGATTGTTGCCCATGGACTCAAAGGTGCTGGCATCCATCGCGCCGTTGCGGAGGAATTCGTAAACCGTTCCGTGGTACTGGCTCGAACCGGAATGCGTGACGATATTAATTTGCCCGCCGCCGGCGCCTCCCATGTCCGCCGTGTAGCTGCTCGTTTCCACTTGAAATTCCTTTACCGCATCGGGTGAAGGACTCAAGTTCTGCGTGTTGAACGTGGGATCAGTGTTCGTGGCGCCGTCGAGCAGAAAGAAGTTTGCGTTCGGTCGGGCGCCACCGATTACCACCGCCGACCTCTGCCCCGGACGCCAGTAGAGTGGATTCGTGGACCCTGTCTGCGCCCCAAAACCGACATGCGCGCCCGGCACGGTCAGCACGAGATCGATCAACATGCGCCCGTTGAGCGGCAGCTCGCGAATCGATGTGGGCTCGACCACTTCTCCGACGCTGGCATCGGTCGTCTGCAAGACTTCGCTTCCGGCCGTGACCTTTACTCCTTGCGCGACGGAGCCGAGCTTCAGACTGATATCCAGGGCCAGTTTCTGTCCCACCTCCAGCCGTAGAGTCTGCGTGGTCGCCGCAAATCCAGCTGCCACGACCTTTAGTTCGTAATCATCGGGAAGGAGGGCGGGTGCTTCGAATAGTCCCCGCTGGTTCGTGACCACGCGGCGAACAGCTCCTGTGCTCGCAGCGGTCAGCTCGATGGCAGCTCCCGCAACCGGCAAATGCTGCGAGTCAGTGACCGTACCTGTGAGAACGGCATAGTTGCTCTGGCCAAATCCAGGCGTCGCAAGCGCAACCAGAAACAGAAGTACGCAGCATCGCTTCATGTGACTTGTCCCTCCGAAAAAAAAATGCACGCTCAAAAGAGCGTGTAGTTCCGGGCACAGAAAACGAACGATCCAGCCTACGAGAGATAAAACTCAGCCCCGGGTATGCGGACTCTAACGGTCCGATATGAGGAACGGCAATAGTAGGAAAGTATTAGAAGGCACCTGGGGCCAGGTCCGTTACTGGGAAAGGCCCTCCTCCCGCTACCAGCCGGCTCACCGGCATCCCGGAGTTTTTCCACAGCCCACGGCTGGACTCAACCGCTCCCGGGCGCTACTCTATGAGACCCGTTTGGCAGGGTCTGCTCTCAACGGAGACATGCGAACGGGTTTCCGAGGCTGTACATGGCTACTCTCACGGCCCTTCCCTCCGGCACCCGCCCGGAGCACCGCGGCCTTTCCTTCTGGATGGACCGCGTCATCAAGGAACTGGAGCACGTCCGTACGTCCCCCGACGCAGACGCCGTCCACGATCTTCGTGTGGCCATTCGTCGGTGCCGCTCCGTAGCCTCGGTCATGGAAGAGGTGGACCCCGACCCTGCCTGGCCGGCGATGCGCAAAGTCGCGCGCAAACTCTTCCGCGAGCTTGGCGCGCTCCGCGACGCTCAAGTGATGGACGAGTGGGTGAAGAAGCTCGCTCCCGAAAGCGATCCTCTCCGTACGCATCTGCAAGCGTCATTCGAATCCAGCGAGCCGAATCTGCGTGAGAATGCCCTGCGGGTCGCCGCCAAATTCGACCAAAAATCCTGGAGGCGCCTGGAGCGCACCCTCGGCCATCGCTCCCGTCTCGTGCCCATCGGAAGTCTTGCCGCCGAATGCCTCGCGTTGGAGCGATTCGAAAGCGCAAGAGAGCTTCACGCCAAAGCATTGCGCACGGAAAAACCGAAGCCTTGGCACGCCTTGCGCATTGGATTGAAACGCTTCCGCTATACCGTCGAAGGCTTGCTCCCCGAACACCATGCCGCCTGGAGCGACAATCTCAAGCGCTTACAGGACATGCTTGGCGAGATTCACGATCTCGATGTCCTCGCCGAAGTGGTGAAGAAGTCGGACTACCTCGAAACCGAGGATTCTCTCCAACTCTGGCAGGAAATCATCGAGCGCGAGCGCCACGAGCGCATCGAAACTTATCGCCAGCTTACCTTGGGCAAGACCAGTCTTTGGAACATCTGGCGTTCCGGCCTGCCCACGAATGGCCGCGTCGAGGCTGCGTCTCTGGCCCGCTTGCGCGCCACCGCCCGCGCCGTTGATCCGCATGTGCGCCGCACTTCCCAAGTTTCCCGTGTCGCCGCCGCCCTTTTCGACGCCTTCCAGCGCGCGAACTGCGCTCCCGCCTTCAGCGACGCAACTCTTCACCGGGTTTCATTGGCCGCAGCTCGTCTGCACGGCGTCGGGGATGCGCACGCCCAAAAGTCTCCGCAAAAAGCCGCCCGCAAGTTCCTCCTTGGCCTCGCCGTTCCGCCGGGATGGAGCAACGAAGAATGGGAGTTACTCTCTCTCGTTGTTCGCTACCATCGCGGAGCCGAACCACGGGAAGCGGCTGGTGCTTTTTCTAAACTCTCAGCCGAGCAGCAGAGCAGCATTCGCGCGCTTGCTGGCGTGTTGCGCTTGGCGCGCGCTCTCCGTAAGTGCGGGATAGTCACCGGCGCCGGATTCCGCGCCGAGAAGTCCGCTGACGCCATCCTTCTTCGTGTGCCCGGCTTGGCCGATGACGTCGAGACCGCCTCCCGCCTCGCTGCCGGCAAACATCTGTTGGAGGAGTACCTCCGCATGCCACTGATCATGAAAGCCGCCGCACACCCGGAAAAGGTCGTTGCCCTGACCCCGCGGCCCGCGCCCGAATTTGCCGTCCTCGCCTCAGACTGAGCCTTCTTGCAATCCAGCCTTCCCTGACAGCTCTAGGCAACCAATTTCCTTCGCCAGACATATAACAAGGGTATAAAATGTCTTTCCCCAGCTCGTGTCTCCTCGAAATGCTTAGCGACTCGGTCTAAACTCTGGAGGTTTAGTCATGTTCCGAACTTTCTCATTCGCGCTCGTCTTGGCGAGCTGCGCTTTCCTAGTTGCTTGCAGTAACTCCACTATGCCCACTCCTGTTGCTCCCCAAGGCAGTGTTCCCATGAGCGTGACGATCGGTGATACGCCTCCGAACGGTGTTGCCGTGCTCTTTTTCGAGACTTTGATAACCGGAGCCAGCTTGCAGCCGTCCGACACAAGCAAGCCCGCCGTCTCAGTACTCCAGACACCCGTGGAGGTGGAATTCGGCCATTTGCAGACCGACACAGCATTCCTGAGTCTGGCCAATGTCGCTCCAGACACCTATAGCAGCCTCACGCTGACGTTTGGAACCGCGACAATGACCATCGTGAACCACTCGGGAGCCGCGGTCGGATCATGCGCCGACAATTCTGTGTGCGAACTCTCGCCAAAGTTCAATCCTTCGACCGCGATGTTGTCGGGGGCCTCGTTCCCAATCACCATCGCCAGCAATTCGATAATTGGCATGCAGTTGGATTTCAACGTGAATTCCTCGGTTCAAGCCGACCTTTCGATAAACCCTACGGTTACGATCAAGCACCTGACACAAAGACAAGACGCCGACAAGGATCAGGAGATGGAGGAAGTGGACGAGGTCGACGGGCAGGTGACCGCCGTAGGATCCAACCAGTTCACCCTGATGAACGAAAGAAGCGGCCAATCGTTCATCATCAGTGTGGATATGAATACTCAATTCGAGGATTTCGACCGCACCGGGTGCGCCGCCAATCCGGCGGACATTAGCTGTGTCAAAACCGGTCAGGTCCTCAATGTGGATCTGAGCGGAAGCGGCACGGGGGCAATGCTCGCAAAGCGCGTCGAGTTTGAGGAAGACGCAAACAAGCAATCCATCAAAGGCACCATTACCAGCGTGGACGGCCTGACTCAGTTCCACATGGTGGTGTTCAACGAGGAACCGGCGGTCCCGGGAATCTCCGAAGGATCACCAGTTGTTGTAGCAATTCAGCCTGGCGCCGTGTTCCAAGTTGGTCGCGAAGAAATGGGCGAACATGGCGGATTCAGCATCGTCGGCCTGAGCTTCGCGAGCGGCGCGGACCTGATGGTGGGCCAGGACGTGCAAATCCGGCCCGGCACGGTCTCCTCGAACGGAGGAGTCACTTCAGTCCCGACTAACTTAGTACGCTTGTGGCCCTCGCAAATCACAGGTCAGGTAGCGAGCATCGGCATGGGTAACAGTGCATTCGCGCTCACCGGTCTCTCTCCCCTGTTCACGGGAGCACCACCACCGATCACGACCATCAACGTTGTGACGCTCTCTGAAATACGTTTGATGGACAATTCCGGATCCGGTTCCGTGGCTGTAGGCGACACCGTCTCCATCAAAGGCCTACTGTTCAACACGACGGGGACGCCAACGCTTGTGACGCGAACCCTGCGGGAGCATCACGGAGACTAGGCTCCGCAAGTTCACCGAGCGAGGCTCCGTGCAAATCTGACAACTGCGGCGGTCGGTACGGTCCGTTCCGGATCAGTTTATTTTCCCGACCGCCGTCTTAGTTTTGTAGATGCAAACCGGCCCAGCGTCCCGATGGTATTTCACGGTTCCCTTGCATTGCTTCGCGGACGCCGCGGATCTGCGCCTCGCCCAGTCGCTCATCCGCAAACACGTCACCGCCGAAGTGAAATTGCGCGGCTGAATTTTTGGCTTATTTGCCGGCCCGTCGCAGCAACTTTGGAGTCGCTAGCCAAACTAGCTCGCCGATGGGCGGTGAAAGTCGTTTCAACTCTACGAACGCCACTCCTGCTTTTTTCAATCCCGTCACGTGTTTTTTCGAGCCCAGCGCTGTAGCGACGACGTCATCGAGCTGCGGAGCATGCCCAAAGAGAAAGACCGAAGACGCCTGCTTCTCCTTCGCAAGCTCGCGAAAAAGCAGCGAAGGCTCCGCTCCCGGCAGCAACAAATCCGTCGCCCGGATCTTCTGTTTTGCGTATCCAAGTGCACTCGCGAATATTTCCGCCGTTTGCGACGCGCGCACGTACGGGCTCGTCAGGAACAAATCCGCCGTCACTCCAAGCGCCGCCACGCCCTTCGCTACCTGCTTGGTCTTTTCGACCCCTTCCTCGGTCAAATAGCGTTCCGGGTCCGGCGGGCACTTGGGATCATCACGCTCAATGGCGATCCCGTGCCGCACGATATAGAGCTGCATGTTTCCCTCTCAGTTGGGCGTTCGCATTAGTGCCACAGCCAACGTCTACCACCACCCTCGCTCTTTTTTTCCACTGATTACTGAGAACTGAAAACCGTCAACCCGCCGGCGCCCGCCGGAAATAAAGCCGCACGTGAAATTCCTTCTCAAACAGCTCCGCGCTGCGATCCGCGTCCCTCAAGTCTTCCGCCACATCGCCTCGCGCGTGCACCTGCAAACCTACCGCGCCACGCTGAAACGAAGCGCGAATCTTCAGCACCCGCTGCCGGTGCGAATGATCCAGAGCCTCCGCGATTCGCAAGATTGCCGCCAGTCTCCGTGTAGCGCGCTGGTCCGCGTTGTTTAGAGAAGAGTATGCCGTGTGATGCCCCGCGGGCTGCGACTTCCGATTGTGATAGCGCACCAGCGCAGCCGCCACGGCGCGGTCACGGGCTTCCAGTCCGGGGATATCGCCGTACAGCGCCAGGTACTCTCCATGTTTGTGATGTCCGCGATGGCTGATCATGTGCCCGGTATCGTGCAGCAGCGCCCCAGCCTCCAGCAGCACTCGCGAATGCGCAGGCATATGATGTACCGCCTGCAACTGATCGAACAGTTGGATACTCAGCTCGCGCACGTGCTCCGCGTGCTGCTGTTCATATCCCATGCGGCGCGCAAAACTCCGCGTACCCACGAGCAACTGCCGCGCCGCCGCGTTGTACCGGTGCGGTTCCTTCCGCGAAAACGCCTCCCGCGCAATCTCTTGCAGCAGC
The DNA here is from genome assembly GCA_041485085.1 of Candidatus Acidiferrum sp. GTDB lineage: Bacteria > Acidobacteriota > Terriglobia > Acidiferrales > UBA7541 > Acidiferrum. The sequence continues at coordinate 10,132 of JBGPIX010000093.1, read as the reverse complement.
CCTTCGCGCACACCCACGCCGGGTAGCGCAAAGGTCCGCAGGTTCAGGTAGCGCCCGAGTGTAAGAAACGTAATGGCCGCAACCCCCATCACGTCGGCGCGGTCGCGTCTCACCGCATAAGCCTTCATACGCTCGCGCACATCGCGCCGCAGAATGTCCGGTAACCGCGCCCGCAAAAGAGACAAGTCCATCGTCTGCAAGCCGTGTTGCCGCTGTCCCGGCGCGATATTCGCCAGCGTTTCCGCATTCCCACCTAGCGCCACTGCGATGCTCTCCCCGAGATTCGGCCGCGGCGCCAATTTCGACTCCAGCAGCGCGCGCACGTACCGCCGCACCTGCTCCGCCTCTGCTGGACGAATCACTCCGGGAAGCTCCAGCGTGGTCATCAACCGCACCGTGCCCACTGGCAACTGCGCGCCCTGCTCCACGGTGTGGTCTCGCAGGATGCTGATCTCCAGGCTGCCGCCGCCGAGATCCGCGATGCAGCGTGGCAGAGCCTCCGGCCCCAGCGCCGCCAGCACGGCTTCCCTGCCCAGGCGCGATTCCTCCGCCGCGCTGATTACCTCCAGCGCTATTCCTGATTTCTGTTTGATACGGCGCACAAACGCATTGCGGTTGCGCGCTTCGCGCGTCGCGCTGGTGGCCACCGCGCGATAGCGCGTGACCCCAAATTCGTCCATCAATTCGTGGAAATGCCGGAAGGCTTTTGCGGCTTTATTCGAAATCTCTTCGCTAAAGCGGTGCCGCACGAAAACGCCCTCTCCCAATCGCAGCGGGTAACGTTCCGTGTGCACCGGTTCAATATCCAGGGCAGAGTAGGCGCGTGCCACGGACAAGCGCAACGCGTTGGAACCGGCGTCGATGGCCGCGATATGAACCGGCTCGGACATTTCAGGATCTACCGCCAGAGGTGTGCGAGCGCGGCGGAAGGCGTGTATTTCGTCGCGCGAATCCCCAATTGCTCGCCGATGCGCTGCCGCAATTGCTTGTTTACTACGGGAACGCTGGCTTCGCCGTCCAGCTCGAGGAAGCTGTGCTTTTTGGCCATGACTTCAAATTCCCGCTTGATCATCGTCTGGTAGCGGATAAATGACCAGTAGAGATCGTGCGAAAGCGACATGTCCCGTCCTGCTTCCCAGTAACTGATCGCCTGCGCCTTCTTGAATTCGCGCCCGAAGGCCGTCTCTGGCCGTACGTTCAGCCAAAATGTCAGATGCGGCCGCAGCGCCATTGCATAGAGTCCGCTCATGTAATCTCGATTGATGCCGCGCACCACGCCGCGCGCAATCAACGTGAAGATAAATCGATCCGCCAGCACAATCGTTCCCGATCGCAGCGCCGGCAGAATTCTGTGCTCCACTTGATCGAAAAAGTCCGTCGCGTACATCAGCGCCAGCGTCAGCCGCGTGGCCGCGTTCTTCGCCAGCAATTCATCGATGTCACGCCCCACCAGATTCGAACGGCGCAAACCGCTCGTCTGCACCGCGAACCCTTCCGATTCCAGCCACTCCTGCAGCAACGCAATCTGCGTCGAGCGCCCCGACCCGTCCATTCCTTCAATGACGATCAGGCTGCCGGTAATTTCGCTTGGGTCAAATCCCACCAGCGGCTCGCCAAAAAAATATTGCGAGGAAGCTTCCTCCGACACCACCGCCGCTTTCGTCACGGCCGCAGGAGGCGCAGGCGCTGCCGCGGCCGTTTCCGCTGTCGGAACCGCCGCTGCTGTTTTCTCTTTTTCCTGATCCGCCATGGCTACTCCGCTTCCGGAGCGCGTGGAGCGAAGCGCTTGAGATCGATCTTTGAAGCCACAATGTCGCGCATCTGCTTTTGCAGCTTGTTCACGGGCAGCGTTCCGTCCAGCACCACGAAATTGTCGGTGTCCACCATCTTGTCGTACTCTTCCAGAATCCGCGCCTGGAACAAACGGAAACTTTCCGCGCGGTCGTACGACATTCCCAAGTCCATCCCCGCTTCGTAGTATTTCAATTTCGGACGCCCGCTCAGGATGCGATGCACGGCCACTTCCAGCGGCGCGCGAAAATAAAACGTAATGTCCGGAATTGGCGCGAATCGGTACAAATTCCGCAGCCATCTCGCCGGGCAGCCTCGCGCCGCGTCCCGTGCAAACGCCGTATAAATGTAGCGGTCCGCAAGAACCAAGTAATCGCCTTGCAGCAAGGGCATGATCTGGCGCTCGCAACGATCCGCAAAATCCGCCGCATGCAGCAGTGAAAACGTCGTCGGGGTCAGCAATCGCCGCTGCTTCCCCCGCCGGGTCGCCGATTTCACCAGCGGCGACGAATTCCATTCCGTAAAATGCAGCCGGTATCCGCCAATTTCCAGCCAACGCTTCAGTAGATACAACTGCGTGCTCTTGCCCGAACCGTCCGTCCCTTCCACCACAATCAATGCGCCGGGATACGCACGGCTCGGTATTGGCCGCCCCGGTTGCGGAAGGGTGGATTTCGCCGGCTCGGTCCGCGGCGCTTTTTGTACGACGTCTTGTGTTTCGGTCATCGTATTCGAGAGAAGCTCGTCTGCTCGGAACAGTAATCTTTCATTGTTACAGGGGCATTACAACACACGCGGCCACTTCCGGCAAAGCGCCCCAGATCATCTAGAAAAGGCTGAGCTTGATGTGCAGATATTTCTTAGGATTCTTTCGGAAATCCCCAATCAACAAGCGCATATCCCCCGTCAAGTTTGTCAGATTGTCGTAAAGCTTCGGGTCGGAGAAGAGCTTGCCCGCCGTTGTGTTGTTGTCATTCAACTTGGAAGTCGCAGCCGCCAGGTTTGAACTCGTATCCCGCAGCTTGTTGTACAGCGTATCGTCCGTCACGAGCTTTCCAAACGTGCCCTTGCCCTCGCGTATATCTCCGATCATCGCGTTGCCGTTCGAAATCGCCTGCTTCGCCTGATCGTACAACGTCGGGTCATACATCAGCTTCCCGATCGTACCCTTTTGCGCCCGCACATCCGCCAGGATTACATTGACGTGATCCAGACCCTGGTTCACCTTGGTGTACATCTCGTCAGAGGTCACCAGCTTCCCGAGCGTCCCTTGCCCTGCCTGGACATTCGAAATCATCACGTCGCCCTTCGCCAATATACTGTTCAAGTGGTTGTACACCTGCTCGTCCGTCAACAGCTTTCCCAGTGAGCCCTGTCCGTCCTTCACGCCCTGAATTAGTTCCTGCACGTTGTCGGAAAGCGCGCTGAGGTTTCCCAGCAACTCCGCGCTCCTCTCCACCACTTCCTTCATGGCTTTCTCTTCCGCTCCAGGAATCACACCGGCATCGCCAATCGGCGTTCCCGTAAATCCGCGCGTGATATTCACATACCGGTTGCCCAGCAGTCCTTCCGTCACCAGGCTCGCTGTGGAATCCGTTAGAATGTCGCCCTGGTTCCGCCTGTCCACGCGCATCACCACTTCGATGTTCTTGTTTTTGTCCGCCGCTTTTCCCGGCGTCCTCGGTAGCAGCCGGATCGATTCCACGTTTCCCACTTCCACGCCGTCCACACGCACCGGCGCTCCACTCGTCAATCCCGCCACCTCCGGCAGATACGTCTTCAGCCGGTACTTCGGGCTCAGGAATCCCCCGCCGCCTGTCACATAGAAAATTCCCGCCGCCAGTACGAACAGCCCAACCAGCACGAAGAGACCAACGCGCAATTCCGTCCATGTGAGTTGTTTTCGGCTCGCCATCGCTGCTTCCCTCCCTCGCTACCGTGAATCAGACTACTCTAAATTCACATCAGAAAACGCTTCAGATACGGGTCCTGGGTGCTGGCCAGCTCACTCGGCTCGCCTTCGAAATAAATCCCGCCATCCTTGTAAACCACGAAGCGCGTCTTGGCCACATTCCCAGCCGCCGCGGCATTGCCATTCTTCGCATTGGGAACAACTCGTTTTGTCTCCGGATCGAAATGAAAATTTGCTAAAGCAAAACCGTCTTGTAATCGTTGCGTGGCTAGAAGCGCCGTCACTCCATACACGTCTCGCAGCCTCAGAATCAGCGTGATGATGGTCTGCGACGTCACGGGGTCAAGTCCCGCCGTCGGTGAATCGTACAGCACGATGGGCGGGTGGTTGATCAACGCCCTGGCAATCGAAACGCGCCGTCTCATGCCACCCGATAGTTCAGAGGGAATCAAATCCAGAGTGTGCTCTAGCTCGACGAATCTCAGGACTTCCAAAACCCGGGACTCGATCTCTTCTTCGGCCACCCGTTCTTCGCGAAGCCGGTAAGCCACATTGTCCGCGACCGACATCGAATCGAACAACGCCCCTTCCTGAAACACAAACCCGACCTTTTGCCGGAACGTCAGCAACTCGCGCTCGGGCATCTGGGAGACTTCCTTCCCCAGCACCACGACGCTCCCACTGTTCGGCGCCAGCAGCCCCGCGGCCATCTTCAACGTCAGAGTTTTTCCCGTTCCGGTTTCCCCCATCAGGATCAGCGTTTCCCGCTCCTGCACCTGGAACGTCACGCCCTTCAACACTTGTCCCTCGTCGAACCCCACCCACACGTCTTCAAACGTGATGGCCGGTCCGAGCCCTGCCCCCGTTTTTGCCGGTGTGCTCATAAACTTAGTTCGTGATTATATCGGCAAACGCACTCTGGTTTGGAAAGGAATCGTCCTGGAAGATTCGAACGCGGGAGCCTTGCATCAGAAAACTTTGTCGGAGAGAAACAGCGAAAGCTTCGTCAAAAACGCATCTGCCACGATGATCAGCACGGAGCCCACCACTGCCGCCGACGTCGTCGCGCGTCCCACACCCTGCGTTCCCCCGCGCACCGACAGTCCCTTGTAGCATCCAATCGTGGCCAGAATAAAACCGAATACCACCGGCTTCGTAAATCCTTGCATCAAGTCCGCAAAATCCAGCGCATCAATCGCCCGCCGCCAGAACTCCACCGCTCCCAGCCGCAACGAAAACACCGACGCCATGCACCCTCCCAGCAGTCCAATGAAATCCATCAGCCCCGTCAATAGCGGCACCATCAGCAGCGCGGCCAGCAAACGCGGCGCCACCAGCTTGCGGCTGGGATCAGTCCCCATTGCCCGCATCGCGTCCACCTGTTCCGTCACCAGCATCGACCCGAGCTCCGAGGCAATTCCCGTCGCGCACCGGCCCGTCACCAGCAAACCAGTGAACGCCGGCCCAAGCTCACGTACCAGAGCAATCGCCACCACGTCACCCGTCAACGAGGTCTGTCCAAACCGGATGAATTGCGAGCCCGTCTGCAACACCATCACCGCGCCGATAAAAAACCCCGACAGCAAAATAATCGGCAGCGACCCTGCCCCGATAAAATCCATCTGCTCCAGAGTGTCTTGGAAGTAGTGCGGACTTGTGAAGATGTTCACAAACGCGCGCCCGGACATCAACGCGTAATCCTGAACGGCGGCCACCGTGCGCTTCGCCGCGTCCCCTAGCACATCAACCACGGACACGGTTGTTTCCTGCTTGGTTTGCCGGCCGGTGACCTGAAGAGGCGTGTCTGCCACGAGTACCTGTTCGCGTCGGCTTCCCGCGACGAACTGCTCGTCACAACATCTGCCTCGGAAGCCTAACCGTGCCGCAACATCACGTCAAGTCACTGCTTTGCATTCTCCTCGCAGGGGCACATTGTCTGCGCCTCTTCCATGCACACCTCGGATGCAAACTGTAAGCGTGTGCTGGTATTCTCTGGTGGCAATGAGCTTTCGAATCGTGCTCGATCACGTCCAGATCGCTGCTCCCGAAGGCTGCGAAGCCGCCGCTCGCGATTTCTATGGCGGGCTCCTCGGCATGCGAGAAATTGAGAAGCCCGAGCCGTTGCGCGCCCGAGGCGGTTGCTGGTTCCAATGCGGCTCCCAGCAACTCCATATCGGCGTCGAAAAGGACTTTCGACCCGCCAAGAAAGCTCACCCCGCGTTCGCAGCCAGCAACCTCGACGAATTGCGGCAAGCTCTACGCGCTCGCGGCATCAAAGTTACGGACGACACTTCTATCCCCGGCGTCCGCCGTTTCCATACCGAAGATCCCTGGGGCAACCGCCTTGAATTTCTGGAATCACCAACTCAAACTCACTCACATTAAAGGCCTTCCACCTGTCCGCTTTCGCACAAACTCGTCCCGAAATCGCGCAGTTCAGCCCATTCTCTTCCTTACAAAACGCCCGTAAACCACAAAATTTAAATAACTTATCTAATTCTTATAAGTGGGAGACACTCGTGCACGTACGCTCTAGGGATAATCCCGCGAGGTGAGTCGATGTCCAGTTTCTGGCAAGATCTCCGTTTTGCGTTTCGCGCTCTGGGCAAATCGCCCTGGTTCGCCGCCCTCGCCGTCCTCACCCTCGCCCTCGGCATCGCCGTCAACACCTCCATCTTCAGCATTATTAACGGCTTCCTCCTCCGCCCCATGCCCGTGCCACATCCGGAGCAGATTGCCGTGCTCGCCTTGCAGCAAACCGGCCAGATGGGGCTGCAAAGGTTCTCCTACCCGGACTATCTGGACCTCCGGGATCAATCCGCTTCCTTCAGCGATTTGTTTGCCTATCGCATCACCCTCGGCGGCCTCACCGCCGACAATCGCGGCGACCACTGCATCGCCACCCGCGTTACGGGTAACTACTTTTCGATCCTCGGCCTCCAGCCCGCGCTCGGCCGCCTGATTCTCCCCACCGAGGGACAAACTCCCGGCGCCGATCCCGTCCTGGTTCTCGGCTATTCCTACTGGCAGAAAAGATTCGCCGGTGACAAGAGCGTCCTCGGAAAGAAAGTGGAGATGAACGGCCATCCCCTCACCATCGTCGGTGTCGCTCCCCAGGAATTCCACGGCACTTATTCCATCATCGATTCGGACCTCTACGTCCCTCTCAGCGCCGACATTAGCTTCAAAAACGAAAAACAAATCCAGGACACTTGGACTCATCGCTCGGAACGCTCGCTCTCTCTGATGGCCAGGCTCAAGCCTGGCGTTGATCTGAAGCAAGCACAAGCTTCCCTCAACGTAGTCGCTCAACGCCTCGCCGAGCAGCATCCTGATACCGACAAAGGCCTCACCGTTCGTGCCTTTCCCGAACAGCTTGCCCGTCCTGATCCTGATCCTGACAATACCCTTCCTTCCATCTCGCTCGCTTTCATGGCTCTTGCCGCCCTTGTGCTTCTTGTCGCTTGCTTCAATGTCACCAACGTTTTGTTGGTTCGCGCCACCGCTCGTCAGCGCGAGATGGCCATTCGCGCCGCTCTCGGCGCAGGACGCATCCGCCTCGTTCGCCAATACCTCACGGAAAGTCTGCTGCTTGCTTTGCTCGGCGCCGGCGGCGGCATGCTCCTCACCTATTGGGCCACGCGTTTCCTTAGCTCCATTCCTCTCGGCACAGATTTGCCCCTTGAGTTGAAGTTCGTCCCCGATGCGCGCGTCTATTTCTTTGCCCTCGGGGCTGCGCTTGTCACCGGGTTGATCGTTGGCGTCTTCCCCGCGCTTCGTGTGGCGCGGCGTGACGTCAGTTCCGTTCTTCACGACGGTGCCCGCGGCTCTTCCGGTGGCCGCCGCCGTCAAATTGTTCGCGGCTCGCTGGTCGTCGCGCAGGTAGCCGGCTCGCTCGTCCTGCTCATCGTCGCCGGACTTTTCATTCGTAGCCTCGGCAAAGCCCAAACCATTTATCTGGGCCTTAATCCCGCCGACGTTCTCGACTTCTCGCTCGACGTTCAGCAAATCGGTTATCAGGAAGTTCAGGGCCGCGCTTTTTATCGCGAACTGGATGCGCGTCTTCGCGCTCTCCCGGGCGTCGTCTCCGTCGCCCAGGCTTTCACGGTTCCCCTGGGTGTTATGAGCGCTGACGATCCAGTGATCGTTGCAGGTCATCCTGTGGAACCTGGTCAGCAGCCTCCCGCCGTGCAATACAACATGGTCTCGCCCGCTTATTTCGATACCCTGCGCATCCCCGTGCACCAGGGTCGGATCTTCACCGATGCCGACGATGAAAAAGCCGCGAAAGTAGCTATTGTCAATCAAACCATGGCCAAAAAATTCTGGCCCGATCAGAATCCTCTCGGCAAGCGCTTCAGCACCAAGAGCGCTTCCGGACCTTTCATCGAAATCGTTGGCGTCGTGCAAGACGGCAAATACAAAGGCGTCGTCGAGGAACCTCAACCGCACTTCTACTTGCCGCTCAGTCAGTCCTACATGCCCCTCCGCACCATCCATATTCGTTCTTCGGTTCCTCCGGAGACTCTCGTTACGCAAGTGCAGTCGCAGATTCGTGGACTCGCCCCCAACCTCCCCGTCTCTGAAATGCAAACGCTGGATCAGGCGCTGCAAGGTCTGAATGGATTTTTGTTTTTCCGCCTCGGCGCGCAATTGACCGGCGCCATGGGCCTGCTCGGTCTGATCCTCGCCGTCGTTGGCGTCTACAGCGTCGCATCCTACGCCGCCGCGCAGCGCACTCAGGAGATCGGCATTCGAATGGCCATCGGCGCCACGCCCGCGGACATTCTAAAAATGGTCCTGCGGCAGGGCCTTGGCATCGTCGCCATCGGTTTGCTTGCTGGCCTCGCCGCCGCCTTTGCCGGCACTCGCCTTCTTGCCGATCTTTTTTACGGCGTCAAGCCCAGCGACCCCATCACTTACGCGGCCGTCGCCACTCTATTGCTCGCCGTCGCCTTGCTCGCTTGCTGGATTCCCGCGCGACGCGCCATCCGCGTCAGCCCAACGGTCGCCCTGCGTTTCGAATAGCCGGGCCTGCCAAATTACCAATTCCAACCAACCAGCAAGTAACGGCCTCATCGCAGTTTTTTAAGCAGCAATGAGTGCTGGCGGCGAGACTATAATGCGGCATGCGCACGACTGCGCGGCACGAGGTTGTACCAGCGAAAAAGACATCGCTTCCACTGCCGGAAGTCTACCGCCTGTTGGAGCCCGGGCCGGTGGTGCTGGTGACATCTATGTGCCGCCAAAAAGCAAACGTGATGACCATGTCGTGGCACATGATGATTGACTTCGAACCGCCTATCGTAGCCTGCGTCATCAGCAATCGCGGCTTCACCTTTAGTTTCTTGCGAGAGACGAAGGAATGCGTGATCAATATCCCCACCGTAGAACTGGCAAAGAAAGTAGCCGGCTGCGGAAATACGTCGGGCCGCGAGGTGGACAAATTCAAGAAATTTCGTCTCACTCCCGCGCCCGCTGCCCGCGTCAACGCGCCTCTGATTTCCGAGTGCTACGCAAATTTGGAATGCAAGGTGATCGATGCCAGTTTGGCGGATAAATACAATCTTTTTGTCCTCCAGGTCGTGAAAGCCTGGATCGACCGCTCAAAGAAAAACCCTCGGACGATTCATCATCGCGGGCGGGGCGTATTCATGGTAGCGGGAAGAACCATCAAATTGCCCTCAAAAATGAAATAGGCGCGATCGGCATGTTCTTGCAAGAGGAAAGATTGACCAAACCCATTCCATCTCCCTTCTTGGTCGAATACTCGGCCGCGAATGTCACGGGGATCGCAAGTCCGTCTTTGGACATAGTCTAATGCTGCAAGTGCAGCTCTTCGCGTACGTTTGGTTCCGCTTGCCGAAGAAGTGGCACTTCAAGCGCGCGATTTACGCGCGCGTCGATGATGCCAGCGAGTCTATCGATGTGCCAAAGGTCACGCTGATGCGTGGTCTGGGTCACTGACAATGCTGCCCGGCCGAGTAATTTCTCATAAGAGGTTTATGGGAGGAAGGTCTCCCTATGCTGGACCAGGTCTTATCCGTCGACTCTCTCATTGGGCTCGAGTTCTCCCACTACCGCATCCTTGAGGAAATCGGCAGCGGAGGAATGGGTGTGGTTTTCCGTGCCCGCGACGAGCACCTCGACCGCGAAGTCGCCGTCAAAGTGCTGCATCCTGGAACCATCACCGACGAAGGGGCCCGAAAGCACCTCCACAAAGAGGCCCTGGCGCTCTCCAAACTGAACCATCCCAACGTTGCGACGATTTACGATTTCGTTTCTCAGGGGGGCATTGACTTCCTGGTGATGGAATACATCCCCGGGGTCAGACTCAACGACAAGTTGGCTGCCGGGCCGTTGCCGGAGAACGAAGTCCTGCGGTTGGGAACACAACTCTGCGACGGTCTGGCTGCAGCGCATGAACAC
>JBGPIX010000092.1:0-16156 GCA_041485085.1 Candidatus Acidiferrum sp. | reverse complement strand
CTCTCCCCGCGATACTTGCTCCCCAAGCCTCAGGTGCCAAGAACGCCCCAATCGCACCTGCAGAAGCTCCAACTGTAGTCCTTCCCACGAATGCTCTTTCTTCGAATCACTCGAGTTCGCGGGACAGTTCTTCGAACACGGAGGCTCAAAAGTCCCCTGACTCCTCTGCCAATCCCGGTCCCAGCGTCTCTCGCGACGCATCGGCTTTCTCTCAAGCGTTAGCCACTGCTACTGATGCGAAGTCGCAGGCTGTGCCTTCCACGGCGAATCAGGCCTCCGCCATCCCCGCTGTTTCTGTTCCTTTGAGCGATCATCCCGTCGCACCAGCGGCCAGTCCTTTGCCCTCCGCTCCTGTCAATCCGCCCGAACCGCCGATGCACTCGCTCGACGCCGCTCCTGGCCCCACTGTCAGCAACGCACAAATCTCCCAGAATTCCAATCACAGCGAGATGCGCATAGCCATGCAGTCGGACAAGCTGGGAGCTGTCGAACTGCGCGCTCGCGTTGCCGGCGATGAGTTCGGTGCAGCCATCACCGTCGAGAAGCGCGATGCCCACGCCGCTCTCGCCGTGGAGCTACCAGCGCTACAGCAGGCCCTTTCAGACAAGCATTTTCGCATCGACCAAATTACCTTGCTTCACGGTTCGCTTCATTCCACAACCGGCGAGGCGGGAGCGCAATCACACGCCCAGCAAGGCGATCGCGGCGCCCACCGCGCACAAGTTGCACAGTCTTTTCTTCGCGACAACAGCGGCGCCTTTGTTTCTTTTCAGGCGGCCGCTGAAACCCGGGGAATATTCGATTCGCATGGAAGATTAAGCGTGCAGGCTTAACACCTGCACAGGAAAGGAACTCCAATGACTCCAGCCAGTCTCATTTTCACCACTCCAACAGCAGCCACGGCAAGCACTTCAAGTTCGTCCTCCACCAGCAGTGCTCCTAGCAACACGCTCGGGCCGAACGCATTCATCACTTTGCTCACCGCGCAACTTCAGGCGCAGGACCCGCTCAATCCCATGGATCCGAACCAGATGGTGGGCGAACTCACCTCCATGAACACGCTCCAACAAATCATTCAAATCCGTCAGGATCTGGATGCTCTCGCCAGCACAATACAGCCCACCCCGTCCGGAGGCGCTTCCGGGAGCGGTGGTTCAGCCCCTGCGTCCGCCGCCATTTCGCAGGTTGCCAACCCGGCTTTAACCGCTTCGCCGGTGGCCAATTCCGCCGCCATTTTATATTCGCATGCAATTTCCAAGTTCTAATTCATCTAGGAGAAAAAAATGCCATCATTTTCGATTCCGCTTTCCGGATTAAACGCCAGCTCAGACGAACTGTCGGTTATTGCAAATAATCTTTCCAACTTGAACACGGTCGGCTTCAAGGGGCAGAACGCCCAATTTCAGGATTTGTTCTATCAGCAGATCGGCACCAGCGGCGATGGCAACGCCATCCAGAAAGGTGTCGGCGTGTCCGTTGCCGGTATCACCGCGGATCTGACACAAGGCAGCGTGCAAACCAGCGGCGTGCCCACCGACGTCGCCATTCAGGGAGACGGTTTCTTCATTGCCACCAGAGCCGGCGAAACCTTGTATACCCGGGCGGGAGATTTGTCCGTCGGCGCGAACGGTCAATTGCTTACCCAGAGTGGCGGTTTGGTCCAGGGTTATCCGGCCGTGAATGGCGTCATCAATGCCAACGCCACGCTTGGCCCTCTGTCCATCGCGACGGGCACAACGAACCCGCCGAAGGCCACAGCCAACGTGCAGCTCACTTTAAACCTCGATTCAGGCACCGCTTTGCCGATCGCCGCTGCAAGCCAGCAGACGGGTACGGGCATACCTGCTGGAACTGCTCTGAAGGGAGGCACTACACTCGCGTTCACCGACGGCACAAACACCTTCACTTACACCACTGCCGCCGCCAACACGGATACTCTGGCTACCATCGTCAATGCCATCAACGCGAATCCCAATTTTTCCGCCAGCTTGAATGGAAATTCCCTGGTGATCACCGCCAAAAATGGCAGTCCAGTGACCTTCACGACTAATACTCTGGCCGACAACGCCACTGGCCTCGTGCTCGAAACTTTTGCTACTTCCGGAACCGCGGTCCCCGGCGGCTCCTTTACCACCTCGGTGGCGGTGCATGATGCGCTTGGCGCCTCCCACGTGCTCACATATTCCTTCACCAAAACGGCTGCAAACGCGTGGACTTACCAAATCACGATTCCCGCTGCGGATGTCGGGCAATCGGGAGCCCCCGTCGTCGTCAACAGTGGCACACTCACCTTTAACGGCAACGGTCAACTTGTTAGTCCCGTTGGCAACGTCACAGGAATTACAATCTCGGGTCTCGCCGACGGCGCAAACAACCTAACGTTTAACTGGAACATCTTCAGCCCAAACAATGGCGGCCTCCTGACGCAGGTAGCAGGGCCCTCCGCAACTTCCGCAACGCAACAGGACGGTTACTCCAGCGGTTCGCTCATCAATTTCACCATCGGCAGCGACGGCACTATTCAGGGAGTCTTCAGCAATGGGCAGACAAACCCCTTGGGGCAGATCGCCATGGCCTCCTTTGCCAACTCACAAGGCCTTCTCCGCAACGGTTCGAACGAGTTCCTCGCCAGCCTTGCCTCGGGCGCGGCAAACGTGGGCACGCCCGGCACAGGTGGCCGCGGCACCTTGAGTGGCGGCGCTCTGGAGCAATCCAACGTGGATATTGCGACGCAGTTCGCTCAGCTCATCGTGGCTGAACGCAGCTATCAAGCAAACGCCAAGTCGATTACCACGTTCGACCAGGTCACGCAAACGGCCATCAACCTGGTTCAGTAGCGCAATTCGGAGCTGAATCCGTGGGCACCGACTCTCGCTGGGCAAAGGTAGTGGCGCGCGGCGCGCCCTATTCTTAAATCGCTCTAATGAACTTCTTCCGAACTTGTGACGCGAGTCCCATTTCAGCCCGCTTCAATAATCCGCTCGGGCAGACACGTTTTCTAACTCTCTGCATTTCAGTGGTTTCCGCTGGTTGAAATCATTGATATCGCGATTCTCATGTCGGTGTTTCGGCGCTCAAATTGCATCTCTTCTTTCGAGATGACCACCGAAGACAGCACGACACCTGCCGTCTCTGCCTCTCCCGCAGCGACGAAGCAGCCCGTCGTCACCAAATCGCGATCTTCATCGCTGGCGTTGATTTTGATCGGCCTTCTCGTTGCCATCATCGCTGGAGGCGGCGTGTGGTTTGTCGTCCAGCACGACCGCACCACGGAAGCCGCTCGCAAAGCGGAATCCTCTTCCGCTCCGAAGTACCTGATTCATCTTGAGGGTTTTACCGTCAATCTTGCCGATCCCGAAGAGACCCACTTCCTCCGCGTAACCATGGATCTGGGTGTTGACCAGCTTCCGGAAGGTGCGGACCGCGAGAAGATGACAACTCTTCTGCCCGTCGCTCGCATTCGCGACTCGATTCTCTCTGTTCTCACCGTCTGCAAAGCGGACTCGCTTCTGACTCCTGAGGGAAAGACACAGCTTAAGAAGAATCTTGTGAACGTGCTCAGCCAAAATGTTCCTGAACTTGGGGTGCGCGAAGTGTACTTCACTGAATTTTTGGTGCAGCGATAGCTCATGGCCACTCTTCCTGCTTTGCCTCGAGAAGTGCCCGTCGCCATCCCGGAAGAACTCTGGGATGAAGTTGGCTGGTTGCCCTGTCTGTTGAGCGTGGACCTGCCGCTCCGCAAATTCACGGTTAGGGACCTTCTTCAGCTGAATCAAGGCATGGTACTGGAATCACGCAACGCCAATGGTTCCGACCTTCCCGTCATCGTCAATGCCCAGTTGATTGGCTGGGCGGAAATTGAAGTCGTTGGCCAGCGCCTCGCTGTTCGGATCACGGAGTTGGCATGAGCGGAGCAAGGATAGATACGGCCATGAGTGAGCTCAATATCCACTCCGCAGCCCCTGATGCGCGCACCCTTGAACCTTCGTCTCTCTTCGGACGCCTCTTTCTGCCCGTGCTCACTTTGCTTCGCAGCATTAAGTTTCAGCGGCGCGAACGCTTCATGCGCCTCTGCGAGACGCTTCCTCTCGGCGAAAAACGGTTTCTCGCCATTGTGCAAATCGAACATCAACGCTTCTTGATTGCCACGACAAATCAGTCTATTTCGCTTCTTTATTGCCTGGAAGGCTCAAGCCAGCCGGATTCTCACCCTCCGGCAGGTTCCAGCGACAGTTGCCAGGACGGAATCCGGTAATGCAACTCACAAAATTCATCGCTGGCCGTATTGCTGTTTTGTCTCTCGCGGCCGCTGCTTGCCTGATTCTTCAGCCGGGGCCCGCTGCCGCGGCTCAAAAAGCCCCCGTCCTTCAAATCCCCGGTCTTACCGTTCGCGGCGATTCCACTTCCGTCACCATCATTGTTCTGCTTACTCTGCTTACGTTGCTCCCGGCGATTCTCCTTTCCATGACTCCTTTTGTCCGCATACTCATCATCTTCCATTTCCTGCGGCAGGCTCTCGGCACGCAGACGACTCCTACCAACCAGACGCTCATCGGTCTCTCGCTCTTTCTCACCTATTTCATCATGCAGCCCGTGGGCGCCGCCGTCCATGAACAAGCGATCGCCCCATTCGAACACGGCCGCATCAATTCCTTGCAAGCCCTTGAACGCGGCTCCGTGCCTCTCCGCAAGTTCATGCTGCAATACACACGCGAAAAGGATCTCGCTCTCTTTGTGGAGATGAGCAAGGAGCCTCGCCCGCAGAAACCTGAAGATCTTTCCATGCGCGTCGTCGTTCCGGCCTACATCATTTCCGAACTCAAGACCGGATTTCAGATTGGCGCGGTTCTCTTTCTCCCTTTTCTTGTGATTGACCTGGTCACCGCTTCGGTCACCACTTCCGTCGGCATGCTCCAACTTCCGCCGGTGGTCATTTCGACGCCCTTGAAAATTCTTCTCTTTGTCGTCGCTGACGGCTGGAATCTCGTGGTCGCCTCGACGCTCAAGAGTTTTCACCTTTGAGGTGCATTGTGAATGCCGAACAAGTTGTGGAACTCTCCCGTCGCACCATTGAGGCCGCCTTCTGGGTCTCCGCCCCGGTGCTCCTCGCGGCCATGGTCGTCGGCCTTCTCATCAATATCGGCCAGGTGCTGACTTCCGTCCAGGACATGACGGTATCCACCGTCCCGCGTCTTTTCTCTGTCGGCATCATTCTGTTCTTTCTGACGCCATGGATCTTGCATCATCTGGTCACCTTTACGATTTCACTTTTTTCTGATTTCCAGGTCTATACGCATTAAGGGAGTTGCTGCGCGTGCTGTCCATTCTCGAACACATTCTCTATCGGGCGTTTCCCATCGCCCTGCGCGTGGGCGGATTCATGTCCTTCGCCCCATTTCTTGGCAGCCTTTCGATTCCCGCGCGCATTAAGGCGGCGTTCACCCTGGTTCTTACCGCTCTCCTATATCCGGTTTGTGCCGTACCCCAGTTCGTCCTGACGCCTTTTGGCTGGACGCGCCTTGCTCTCGCCGAATTGACGCTGGGCCTCGCTCTCGGCCTTTGCCTGCAATTTGTGATCGAAGGCGCGCTTCTCGCCGGTCAACTCGCGGGCTTCCAGTTCGCGTTTTCACTGGTGAACATCATTGATCCGCAGAGCAACGTTGACACGCCGGTGCTCTCCATCTTCCATCAACTCTTCGCTCTTTTATTTTTCCTCCAGTTCAACATCCATCACTGGCTTCTGCGCGGTCTGGTCAAGAGTTTCGTGTACGTTCCTGTCGGTAGCATCGTGATCTCCGCCGCGGCGATGAAAGAGCTCTTCCGCGCTGCCGGGAGCATGTGGCTCATCGGCCTGCAGGTCGCCACCCCTATATTGCTGGCGACGATGCTTCTCGATGTCACGGTGGGCTTTCTCAGCAAGGCTTCGCCGCAGATGCCCGCCATCTTTCTCAGTATTCCCCTGAAAAGCATGATCGGTTATGCCGTTCTGGCTATCGTGGCGGGCATCTGGCCGGCGATTTTCGAAAAGCAGTTCACTCTTGCTTTGGGCTGGAGCGAACATTTGCTCCATCTCGCGCACTAAACGGACTTTCGATGGCTGACAATCGCACAGAAAAAGCAACGCCTCGCCAACGGGAAAAGGCCCAGGAAAAGGGCCAGATTCTCCGCAGCCGCGATCTCGTTTCCACCATGACCTTGCTTTCCGTCGTGTTCCTGCTTGCCTGGCGCCCCGAACTCTCGATTGCACGTTGGCAAGCCTATTTTTCCCGCGTCCTGAATGCCAGCGTCGCCAGCGACTGGACCCAATACTCTCCTGTGTTTGCCTGGACCACGCTCACCGTCGCTCAGTGGGTCGCGCCCATTTTCGTCGTTGCGCTTTTCGTCGCCGTTATCGGGACTCTCGCCCAGGGCGGCTTGATCTTTGCTACGGACGCCCTCACACCGGACGTTCAACGGCTCAATCCTGTTCGCAATGTTCAGCAGCTTTTTTCCCTGGCCGGTTTCAGCCGTGTTCTGCGGTCTCTATTGCCCTCCGGTGTAATTCTTTACCTGGCTCTTCGGCTCATCCTCAACGATGCTCCGTTGATACTTCATTCCGCACGGCTGAACTCTCGTGCCGGTCTCGCCCTGATGGGACGGCTATGCTTCGATCTGGCCTGGCAGTCCGGGCTTGTCCTCTTCGCCTGGTCAGGCGTTGACTATCTGCTTCAGCGGCAAACCTACGAAAAATCGCTGCGCATGACCAAGCAGGAAGTGCGCCAGGAAAACAAAGACGCGGAAGGCAGTCCGCAGACCAAAGGACGGATTCGGCGTCTTCGTCGTGAAATGCTTCGCCGCTCTCTCAATAAAGACGTCCAGCGTGCCACTGCGGTCATCACCAATCCGACGCACTATGCCGTCGCGCTGGAATATCGCCCCGCCACAATGGCCGCCCCCGTCGTGGTGACCAAGGGCCGCAACCTGATCGCTCTGAAAATCAAGGAGCTTGCACGTTGGCACGAAATACCCATCGTCGAGAATCCGCCTCTCGCGCAAGCGCTCTATAGGGCCGCGGATGTCGGCCAGATGATTCCCCCGAAACTCTATGCCGCGGTCGCCGAAATTCTTGCCTTTCTTTACCGCGCGCAGTCGCGCATGCATTCGCCGTCCGGTCCAGCTCCCGCGAACGCGGGAGCCCGCTAGGAACCATCGTGACCACAGACACCACCATCGCCCAGAAAAGCCCCTCCGCCGAATGGCTCATGCCCGTGGCCGCGGTGGCCACTGTCTTTGTCATGTTGGTTCCAGTCCCCGCTTTTGTTCTCGACATCTTCCTCGCCTTGAGCATCATGCTGGGCGTTCTCGTCCTACTATCCGCTCTCTATATTTTAAGGCCTGTTCAGTTTTCTATTTTTCCGACTCTGCTTCTCTTCCTCACCCTCTTTCGGATATCACTCAACATTGCGAGCACTCGCCGCATTCTTCTCCATGGCAACGAAGGCTCCGCCGCAGCTGGCAATGTCATCCAGGCCTTCGGTCAATTCGTCGTCGGCGGCAATTATGTTGTTGGCTTCGTGATCTTTCTCGCGCTGATCGCCATCCAGTATCTCGTCATCAACCACGGCGCCGTGCGCACGGCGGAAGTTGCCGCGCGCTTCACTCTCGATGCTTTGCCTGGGAAACAGATGGCCATCGACGCCGATATGAACGCGGGCCTCATCGACGAGCAGCAAGCGCGTTCTCGCCGCGAACAAATTGGCAAGGAAGCCGAATTCTATGGCGCCATGGACGGCGCTGCTCGCTTCAGCCAGCGCGACGCGCTGGCCACTATCCTCATCACCGCCATCAACATCGTTGCCGGTTTCCTCATCGGCATCTTTCAACTCAACATCCCGCTTGCCGAGGCCGCCAAGACCTACACCATTCTCACCGTCGGCGACGGCCTCGTCACCATGATCCCTTCGCTCCTCGTTTCCGTCGCTGGAGGAATGGTCGTCACTCGCACCACCACTGAAGCCACCGTTGGTGTGGAGTTCGGCCGCCAGCTCTTCGGCCGGCGCATGCCGCTACGCATCGCTGCCGGCGTAATGTTCCTGCTCGGGTTAATTCCCGGCTTGCCGAAATTCTCCTTCTTTCTCATCGCTGCCATCACTGCCTATCTTGCCTCCCGCGCACCGCAACACGGAGCTGCGGAGGTCAAGCCCGCCGAAATCGTCAGCGACAAAAAGAAGTCCGATCCTCAACAGCAGATTGAGAGTCTGCTCAAGCTTGACGAAATCAGTCTCGAAGTTGGTTATGCGCTCGTGCCGCTTGTCGATCAGGCTCAGGGAGGCCAGCTCCTGCAGCGCATCCGCGCTTTGCGGCGGCATCTTGCTTTGCAGCTCGGTTTTCTCGTCCCTTCCGTCCACATTACGGACAACCTGAAGCTCAAGCCCCGCGAATACGTTGTCTTGCTTCGTGGCGTGGAAGTCGCTCGATGGGAAATGCAGCAAGAGCGGCTACTCGCCATCAGCTCGGAACCAAC
Organism: Candidatus Acidiferrum sp.; assembly: GCA_041485085.1. Classification (GTDB taxonomy): domain Bacteria; phylum Acidobacteriota; class Terriglobia; order Acidiferrales; family UBA7541; genus Acidiferrum. Next base: position 7,653 of record JBGPIX010000092.1, on the reverse strand, counting down.
TGCTGTTCCAATCGAAGGCATCTCCACAAACGAACCGGCCTTTGGCGCCTCGGCCATGTGGATTGTTCCCGGCCTACAGGAGCAAGCGCTCTCCACCGGCTACGCTGTCGTTGACCAGACTTCGGTCCTGGCCACCCATCTCGCCGAAATCATTCGCCAGTATGCCCATGAACTGCTCACTCGCCAGGAATCCAAACGTCTTCTTGATGCACTTGCGGAAACGCAACCAAAGCTTGTCGATGAACTCTTGCCGCGCCTTCTCACTCTCGGTGAAGTCCAGCGGGTCCTCCAACAATTGCTTCGCGAGCAGGTTTCTATAAGGGATCTTACTTCCATCCTCGAAGCGCTCCTCGAAACCGCCCCAGTCAACAAGAACCAGATCCCCCTCGTCGAAGCCGCGCGACAAGTCCTCGGCCGCTCACTTGTGCAGCCTCTCCTCAGCGACGATCGCAAACTGAAAGTCCTCACCCTCGATCCCCTCATCGAGCAGGAATTCCAGCGCCAGATCGATCCGCAGGCATCCGCCGACCGTCCGGCCGGTGGCGCCGCCGCGCCACTCCGCCGTGTCCTCGATTGCCTCCAGCGCATTGTGGGCGATCGTGTCGCACTCAGTTCCACCGTACTAATCTGCAACAGCCCGGTGCGCTTCCACTTGCGCCGCCTGCTAGAGCCGTTCATTCCGCGCATCGTCGTTCTTTCGCCCGCGGAGATTCCCGCCACCGTGTCCGTGCAGTCCCTGGGAGTGGTTCGATGAGTGAGAGCCCATTCACGCGCGACAGCAGGCAGGGAAGTGCCCGATGCTGACGACCGCCTCCAAACCGGGGCAGCGCGCCTCGGTAGTCGATTCCGAGGAACGCCAGCGCTTGCTCATCGAAAATCTTCCCGAAGTCCGCTACATTGCGCGCCGCATCCATGATCGTCTGCCTTCCCATGTTCCTTTTGATGATCTGGTTCACGCTGGAATTCTCGGACTCATTGACGCCGTGGACAAATTCGATCCCAACAAGAATGTCCAACTCAAGTCCTACGCGCGCTTCCGCATCCGCGGCGCCATCCTGGACAGCCTTCGTCAGTTGGACTGGAGCCCGCGCCACCTCCGCCGCCAGGCCCGCCAGATCGAACTGGTCAACCGCGAACTTGCCTCCGAGCTCGGTCGCTCTCCTACGGAGCCGGAAATCGCCTCTCGTCTCGGCGTTGAACTCGTGGAATTCCAGCGGCTCCTGGGCGAACTCCGTGGCTTGGACCTCGGCAGCCTTCAGGGGCAATCCGACGACGGCCTCATCGAGGAAAATGTTGCCGTCGCCGCGACTCGCCCCGAGGAAGATCCGTTCCATCTCACTCTTCGCACGGAAATGCGCGCCATCCTCGCCCAGGCCATTGAGGAACTCGACGAAAAGGAACGCCAGGTGCTTGGCCTTTATTACCTCGAGGAACTCACCATGAAAGAAGTAGGCGTCATCCTGGACATCGGCGAATCCCGCGTCTCTCAGATTCACACCGCCGCGCTGATCCGTTTGCGCTCGCGCTTGCAGGGCCGCATCGGTGCAAGTTCTGGCTCGCGAGATTCTTATCTAAAGACAAAGACTACTGCTGAGGATATGTAATGAATAAGTTTCCTAGCCATCATAAATATGCCTTGCAATTCAACTTGCAGGCGCTCTCTCATGGGGAGATCCATGGCACCCCGCACGCGGCGCGCACCGTCTGCCAATCCTCATTGGTTGTGCCTCATGGAAAGGATTTCCAATGACCGTCACTCACGCCTCACCCGTCGTCCAAAAATTTTGTGATATCTGGAAGGACAGCTTCGCCACAGTTCTTGGAAAGCTGGGCGTCGTCTCCCCATCTGCCTCCGTGATTGGCCAGCCCGCGGCCGCCGTGACCTCCTCGCTGGACTCTGAGAAGAGCATCATGGTCCGTTTTTCCGGTGGGGGTCTTCTTCAGGGCGATTTGTTCTGGGTGGCGGAAAAGCCCGTTGCCCTCCAATGCGCGCAGCTCTTGATGTCCGAAACTCTCGATCCCACCCTCGAGTTCACGGATTCCCACCGCGATGCTTTCGCGGAACTCTTGCGCCAAGTTGCGGGCTCCGTGGCCACCGCGTGGAAACAGGATACCGGCAACGAAATCGAAATCAAATTTCAGTCCGGGGGCTTCACCTCCATCAATTCGCCCTTCAACGCCGCTTTGCGCCTTAGCGGCGAGAAAGTTCCCGACCTCCCTCTCTCCCTGCTCTTGAGTCCAGAGCTCTGCGAATCGCTATCCGCCGCACCGCCGGAGCCGAAGTCTGTGGTCGAGCCGCCGCCGCCGGAGCCGAACCTTGTAGTCGAGCCGCCGCCGCCGCTCCTCCCTGAAAAGGAGGCGAAGCCCGCACCTCGATTCACTCTCCCAGCGGAGCCACCTCCTGCTGCTCCAACTCAAAAGTTTGCAGCCAGCCCCTCGCCTTCAAACCTTGACCTGCTTCTCGATGTCGAGCTGGAAGCCACCATCCGTTTCGGCCGCCACGAAATGCTCCTTCGCGACATTTTCGGGCTCATGCCCGGCGCCGTCGTCGAACTCGATCAAATGGTGAATGAGCCGGCCGAGCTTCTAGTTGCCGGGCGGCTGATCGCCCGCGGCGAAGTCGTCGTTGTCGACGGAAATTTTGGCCTGCAGGTCACGGAGGTCGCCAGCGTCGGCCAGCGCGCGGAAATTCTTCAGTTCTAGAGAAAGGATCCACGATAATGAGTGCATCGGGAATGGCGCTTCTCCCCCAACACACAGAATCGCCGCTACATTCGCTTTCAACCCGCGGCCGCTGGTGGCAGCGTCTCACCCATCGTTGCGCCAGCGCTGACTGTCCCGACAACGGGAAGTTCTGGTCCGCATGGCTCCACGCCACTAGCGTTGTGGAGTTCGAAGGCCGCCGGTATTGCGGGCTTTCTTGTTTGAAAGCGTCCGTTGCTTTTCGGGTTCACACCCTGCTCGCCAGCTTTCGCCAGGAAAAACCGCGTGCGTTTCGCCTGCCTCTGGGCTTGCTGCTCATTCACCAAGGTGCCCTTACTCAGGAGCAACTCCGCTCCGCGCTTCATCAGCAGCGCGAACTCGGCCGCGGCAGGATTGGCGATTGGCTGCTCCAGCTTGGCATGGTCAACGAGGAACAACTTACTCAGGCTCTTGGCCAGCAATGGGCCTGCCCCGTTTTCCCCCTCGAGCTTCAGCCCTCGAAAGCGTCTTGGGGCGACCTTCTCCCCGTTCCCTTGCTTGAATCCGCTTGTGCCGTTCCCGTACACGCTTCTCCCGACGGCCGTCTCGTGCACCTGGCCTTCGCCGACCGCGTCGACCACACTCTCCTTTATGCTGTCGAGCAGATGCTCGGCTGCCGGACCGTCGCCTGTGTCGCCTCCGCTACTTCGATTGCACGCCTTCTCGAACATCTCCGCCGCACCGCGGCTCGTGAGGAGACCTCCTTTGACACTGTACGTGATCCCCGCGACGTGACCTCCACCATCAGCAACTACGCCGAGGAATTGCACGCCACCCGCATCTCCCTCGCTCGCGCGGCCGCCTATATCTGGGTCCGCTTCCACCGAAACCGCTCCACACGCGATCTCCTCTTCCGAGTTCTCCCGGATGCGGCTACCACTTTTTCTGATCGCCTCAATAATTTGGCTAAAGCTTTTTCCATTTCTGCCGATAAAGGAAGGGATGGGGTCTCGGACGCCCCGGAACCACTATGAACTCATCCATTAGTCCCTTGAGTTTTCGCTCGCCTGCCGGCTCGGCCTTTGCTCTTGAGCAGCAGGAGCGCCGTAAGAAGCGTCTCATGGCCATTCTCGGCCAGGGGCTCCCGACGCTGCCGAACTACGTCCTCGATCTCAACGCTCTACTGAGCGCCTCCACGGTGGACTTGAAGAAAGTCGGCAACGTCATCCGCACCGATCCCAGCCTCAGTGCTCAAGTCCTTCGCCTTTGCAATTCCGCTCTCTTTGGTTTGCGCCGGCGCGTCCTTAGCATCGAACAGGCCGCTATTCTTCTCGGCACTGAACGGCTCCGCACTCTCGTCCTTACTTGTTCGGTCATGCAATTCGCCGGAAAACGTCTGCCCGTTTCTCAATTGTTGCCCTTCTGGCAGCATAGTTTTCTTTGCGCGCTCCTCAGCGAACGCATTGCCCGCCAGATCGACTATTTTGAAAAGGAGCAGGCCTACCTCGGCGGCCTTCTTCACGATATCGGCCAGTTACCGCTGTGGATTCTGGTCGTCGAAGAAGAATCCAAGCAGCGGCTTCTCCCTCCTCCTTCTTGGCAGGACAACCTTCCCGTCGAGCGCGACTACTTCGGCATGGATCACTGCAAAGTCGGCCGCTGGATGGCCGTGGCTTGGAACTTCATGCCGTCCTTCATTGACGTCTTCGAGCATCATCATTCTACGGATCGCGCCGAGCATGATCCGTACCTGGTTGGCATCGTCGCTGCCGCCGATCAGTTCCTGATGACCCAAGTCGAACTTCCTCAGGCGAATCCCGAAGATGTTTCGCAACCTCCGGAAGTCTCGCCTCCTCACGAACAAGAAGAACCTTCGTTTATCCAGAATTGTTTGCCGCTTCTCGCCGCGGCCGAGCGCCAGTCTGTCATGGACATTTTGCAGACTGAGTACATCCATCTCTTGCCGCTGGTCCAGCTTGGCTTGGCCAACGCTACATCCGGCGCTGGCGAAACCCAGAGCTCAGCAGCTCCCGTGGAAGCGCAAGAGTAAGAGCCTCTTTGCTTTCTACCCGGCAAGATTTTCCATCTCCCAGATTTTCCTCGGCAAAATCCGCCGGATTCTGCGATCGCTTTCCATGAATGCGTCTCTCTCGCATTCTAGTGCCGTCTTTTCAATCACTTCGCGAACCTTATAAATCGCTTAGATGGTCCTGCGCTTGCACCTCTTCTAGGTGGAGATAACGCGATGAACAGTGGCTTCTATTCTGCTTACGCCGGTTTCGCTGCGAGGATGGATGCGCTCGAACTCATCGCCAACAATCTCGCCAACGCCAACACCGTTGGTTTCAAGGCTCAGCATGAGTTTTATCGCTCTTTCACTTCCTGGCTACAGCCCTCGCTCTCCACGCCTATCAACGATGCCGTCAATCACTTCGGTGTGCTGGGCGGCGCGCGACTCGATCTCTCTCCCAGTTCGCTCGAACCCACCGGAAATGAAACCGATGTCGCGCTGCAAGGGAGCGGATTCTTCACCGTCCAAACCAAAAACGGTTTCCGCTATACCCGCGCCGGCAATTTCAGTCTCAATACCCAGCGCCAGCTCGTCAGCGCTCAAGGTGATCTCGTCCAGGGAACTCAGGGACCAGTTCAAATTCCTTCGGGCCAACTCACCATTAGCCCGGATGGCACCATCTCCGTTGACGGCACGCTAGTATCGAAGCTCAAAGTCGCAGATTTCGCCCCCAATACGCCGCTCGTTCCGGAAGGCAGCACCTACTTCGTCGCGCCGCAAGGAGCCGTCAAGCCCGCTGCCGATGTAAACGTTCGCCAGGGCAATCTGGAATCTTCCAACAGTGACCCGGTTCGCAGCGCCGTGGCGCTCATTGAGCTTCAACGCACCGCGCAGCTTATGGAAAAAGCCTTATCCATCTTTCACAACGAATTTAATCGCACTGCCGCAACGCAGATTCCGCAAGTCTAGTTTTTCAAAGGAGAGAACACTCACATGTATCGCGCTCTATACACCGCCGCAAGCGGCATGCAGACCCAGCAGTTGAATCTCGAAAACGTTGCCAACAACTTGGCCAACGCCAGCACCGCTGGTTTTCGCCGCCGCCGTCTCCAGTTTCAGGATCTTATCTACCAGAATCTTGTCCTTCCCGGCGCTGCCTCCACGCAGCAGACCACTTTCCCAACCGGGTTGCAGATCGGTCTTGGCGCTCGTTCCGCTGCCTCGGAAATCATTGGAACCCAAGGCGATTTCAACAGCACCGGTAATCCGCTCGACCTCACCGTTCAGGGCCAGGGCTTTTTCCAGGTCCAGTTGCCTACCGGCGAGATCGCCTATACTCGCGCTGGCGCTTTTCATCTCGACTCTACCGGTATCATTGTCACTTCCGACGGCAACCAGCTCCAGCCTGCGATCACCATTCCACCCAGCGCCACCAATATCACCATAGGTACCGACGGTACCGTCAGCGTGCAGCTCCCCGGCCAGACTCAAGCCCAGCAAGTTGGCAGCATTCAGCTCGCGACCTTTGCCAATCCCGGCGGCTTGAACAGTGTCGGCAGCAATCTCTTTCTTGAAACCACCGCTTCCGGCAATCCTATCGTCGGCACTCCCGGTGGCGCCGAGGGGCTCGGCACCATTCAGCAGGGGACGCTCGAAAACTCCAATGTCGATGTCGTCGGTGAATTCATTCAGATGATCCTCGCGCAGCGCTCTTACGAAGCGAACTCGCGTGTGGTCCATGCCGCCGACCAAATGTTCCAGACCATCAACGGACTCACATCATGATCAAAAATTTTAACCGGCGCACTTTTAGATCGCTTGCGCTCTTGCTTCTTCTCCACGGCGTGTCCCTCATCTCAGGCGCCCACGCCGGAACCTTGCGCATCGCACTCCTTGATGGCGCCGAAGTACGTGGTGATGTCATTCTCCTCGCCGATCTGTTGCCCAAGGACGTCCCACATTTCCTTCGCGACATCGCTGGGAAGATCTCCCTCGGTGCGGCGCCGCAAAATGGCACTTCGCGCAGCTTTTCTCGTTCGATCGTTCTCGCCGCCGTCCTGGCCAATGGACTTCAGCCATCGGAATTCCAGATACCGGACGTCATCACCGTAAACCGGACCTCCCACTTGGTCACTCGCGACGAAGCCTTTGCAGCCATTCGAAAGGCGTTGACAAATAACAAAGATGCGGCTTTGCTGGATTTTCAGCCCGAGGATCTTTCCTTCAGTGCCGTCCAACTCCCCGATCAGGCCTCCCAGCTCGCGGTAACGGATATTGCCTTCGATGAATTTATTGGCCGCGCCCGCTTCCGTCTTTCTTCAACTTCGTTCCCGGCTGTCCATCCTTTCTATGTCACCGCGCAACTCTCGCGTATGCCAGTTGCCATTCCGTCTGCGATTTCTGCTCACGGTTCTCGAGCCGGCACCATTTCCCCGGCGTCCCCCGTTTTGGTCGAACCGGGCCGCTCCGCGCGCCTGCGTCTCCATTCCGCGAATTCCACTATCAGCATCGAAGTGAAGCCTCTCCAGCGTGGCCATCTCGGTGAAATCATTCGCGTGCGATTGCCCGCGAATGGCAAGACCTTCCGGGCCCGCGTCCTCGAAAGCGGTGATCTCGATGCTGATTTTTAGGAGTCCTTCCATGTTTCTTCGTCACCCTTGCAGGGTTGCCTTGCTCCTCGTCTTTCTCAGCGCTCTGCCACTGCCCTCCAATGCCTTCCCTCGATGGAAAAAGTCCAAACCAGATGCCAACTCGAATTATTTGGACGAATACCTCAAGCGCGCTCGCGCCATGAATCTTCCAGCTCCCACCTCGGCTGGCAGTTTGTGGGTCGCCACCGGTCCGCTCTCGGCCCTGGCCAGCGACTACAAAGCCCGCAGCGCCGGCGACCTCATCATCATCCATCTCGTCGACAATTTTTCCGCCGCAAGCAACGCCGAGAACAAACAGCAGCGTCAATT
>JBGPIX010000091.1:0-16248 GCA_041485085.1 Candidatus Acidiferrum sp. | reverse complement strand
TTTCTGATTTCCGATGGCGTGAACGGCCCAAAATTCAATGTCAATAGCTACGACACGGTGCTGAAAGAACTCCTGCGTTACAACATCGGCGTTTACGGTGTCGGCGTGGGCAGCGCTTATTTCGAACGCCGGTTCGAGCGCCTTTCCAAATACGCTCACGACACCGGTGGCGACGTCTACTACGGGATGAAGAGCCGCGCCATGGAGGAACTCTACGCCCGCGTTACCGAAGAGGCCCGCAACCAGTACACTCTCGCCTACGCGCCCAGCGGAACCGACCGCGGCGCGGAGTATCACGCCATCGAGGTGCGCGTGAAACGCGAAGGGTTGACCATCCTGGCCCGTGAAGGCTACTACGCCGGAGCGGCGCCCCGCTGAGCGGCTGCGTGACTCTCTTCCAGCGCGCCTTCGCGAAGATAAAGAAAAAGCGGCAGCGCCAAGCTAACTCCCACTACGCATAGACCGACAATCGGCAGCCAAGCAAATCGAATGTGGATCTGCTTTCTCTCAAGACGCATGAACACCAGCAGCACGGCGGACGAAACAAGCACGTCCAGCCCAAAGAACGCGCTGATGCGGTTGGCGAAGAGTTGACCCACGAGCAGACCGACGTGCAGCCCGTTTTCCAGAACCCACGGCACGAATTGCGAGTAAGGGATCGCGGCGCCGAGGATGCAAAGAATCAAATAAACATTTTTGCGATTCACAGTAGACCCTCCCATTGTACTTTCCTCGAAGCAATCCCGGAGAATCTCTAAGAAGGACTCAGCGCCTCTTCATGCGCCGGGCAAATCGGCTTATAGGCGCAATTGCGGCACACAAAGCCTGGCTTCGGAGGAAATTCCCCGGCGCGAATGTCCGCCGCGGCTTCTTGCACCAACTTCTGCGCTTCGTCCAATTGTTTCGCGTCGCGCGTGGTCACCTGAATCTGATTGTTCTGCAAATAGTGAAACACCAGCCGCACCGGGTTCCATTCGAATATCTCTTTTGCCGCTAGCGCGTAGAGACTGAGTTGCAGATCTTTCTTGGCATCCGCATCTTTTTTGGGTTTTCCTGTCTTGTAGTCGACGATCTCCACATCGTTTCGCCCGAGCGAATTCACCTGGTCCATGCGGCCGATGATGGTCACGTTGTTTTCCAGGGGGAGTTCGAACCTCTTTTCCTGCTCGCAAATCTGCGGCGGCGCTTCGATCATCGCGGCGTGAAAAGCACGCAGTTGTTCGATTCCATCGCGCTTGTATTCCGCTTCCTGATATTCGTCTTCAAAGCCCACGGACCGCCATTCCATTTCCAAAAGCCGCTGCACGTCCTCGAACGGCAGTTTGTTCCCCTTGCGCAATTCGGCCAGGAAGCGCTTGATCGTCCCGTGCATGATGCTCCCAAAACTCAGCGTTGCCTTCGGACCTTCTTTCAGCGACCACAAATATCCGAACAAGTATCGCTGCGGACATTTGCGGTAATTGTCTACCGCGGAGGGACTGAGCTGCAGCGGCTCGGGCGTTGGCGGATGAAAAACCTCCGCCCACTGCGCAATGCGCGAGAAAATCTTTGGCGGCGTGGTTGAAACCGGAAAAAGCGACGCGTCCTCGGTCTGTGCAGTACTGGCAGATCCTTTCTCCGCCGGCCGCACCTTCGGCGCCGTCTGAATCACGTCGCGGCGTTTCACCGCGGGCTCCATCATGATGTCTTCGATGAAAGTAGGCACCTTGCCCTTTTTCTCTGTGAGCGTCGTAATCGTCAAACGGTGTTCCGCGCGCGTCAACGCCACGTAAAAGAGCCGCCGCTCTTCCTGGATGTGGAAGTCACCCTCCGGCAGAGCCTCCTTCATCAGCGCCGTCGGAAATTCAAAAAGGGGAGAGCGATTTTTCGCTGGAAACGCCCCCTGATTCACGCGCAGCAGAAAAACGTGGGGAAACTCTAGCCCCTTCGCGCCATGCACGGTCATCAACTGCACCGCATCGCCTGGCGCGTCGTCTTCCAGGCTGAGGGTTCCACCCGCCTGCTCGAAATAATCAAGGTATTCGAGGAACTCAGGCAGTCCGCTCGTTTCGCTCTTGGGCTCCCATTCCTTCACGAACTGAGAAAGCTGATTGACGTACTTGCGGTCCTGCGTTCCCGCCCGCTGCTGCACTTCCAGCCATTCCATGAGTTCGGAAAGAATTTCGCGCGCCGTCCGCCGCTTCAGCGTCTTGCGTTGATTCGAAAGGAATTCGAGCAGTTCGGCGAGCGCGTTGTGCGAAGCGTCGAACGGCAGCTCCGATTGCGGCGCTTGCAGAACATCGTAAAGCGCCGTGCCGCGCTTCTTCGCGGCGCGCTCCGCCAGCCGTACCAGATCGGCGGCTTTGAGGTGCCAGGCCGGCGCCGCGAGCACTCGCGCGCACGCGATGTCATCGAACGGTTTGGCAATGAGCCGAAGATAAGCCAGCACATCCCGCACCAGGGGATGCTCGAGAATCGAAAGCTTCGAAATGACGAATGGAATTTTCCGCCGGGAAAGCTCTTCGACGATCTTGTCGCGGTGCGCATGCTGCCGGTACAGCACTGCAAAATCCTTCCAGCGATGGCCCGTGGCATGAAAGCGCGTGAGTTCGTCCGTGACCCAAAGCGCTTCCTCATCGGCGCTGGCCAGCTCCGCGACGCGAATCCGCTCGCCTTCGGACTTCGTCGATTGCAAAACTTTTTTGGGAAAATCCGCGCTGACTTCATTCTGCGCAATCACCTGCGTGGCCACGCGAAGAATATTCGGCGTGGAACGGTAGTTCTCCGTCAGCGTCACGCGGTAGGGCGTTGAATCCGCGCCGGTTTCCCATCCCGCAAACCTCTCCAGGAACAGCTTGAAGCTGCCGAACGAAGCCCCGCGAAAACGGTAGATGGCCTGATCGTTGTCGCCTACTACAAGGATGTTGCGTGGGTCGGCCGAAAGCAGATGCAGCAATTCCAGTTGTGCGATGTTGGTGTCTTGAAACTCGTCGACGAGGATGTGTTTGTAGCGTTCCTGCAGATTCTTCCGCAAGCTCGCATCTTTTTTCAGCAGCGCGACTGCTTCGGCGATCAACTCGTTGATAGCCACCGCATTTTTCGCGGCCAGCAGTTCCTCGCTCGCGCGGTAGACCCGCGCAATTTCCTGTTGCTGGGCCACATGCTCCGCGCGTTCCTTGTAGGTATCTTCATCCAGCACAGCGCGCTCGGCTTCGAGTTTTGTCGCCAGGCGCTCCACATATTGCTGATAATCGGCGCTGGACACCAGTTCATCCTGGCAGCGCGAAAAGAATTGGATGAAGTCGCTCAGGAACTGCCCGGGCTCCGCGAGACGTCGGTATTTGTCCAGCTTCAACCGTGCCATGTTCCGCCGGAGCAGGATCCAATGATCCACTTGCTCCAGCGCTACCCGATTTGCCCCCGCTTCTTTCAGCAGTGTTTCGCAGAAAGAATGAAACGTCGCCAGCGTCACCTCCTTGCCGCGCTTCCCGGTGGCTTTCACTACGCGGGTTTTCATCTCGCCCGCTGCTTTTTTCGTGAACGTCAGCCCGAGTATGTTTTCCCCAGAGAGCGTTTCATCCGATTGCAAAAGGTGCCGGATGCGTTCGGTGATGACGCGCGTTTTTCCTGTTCCTGCGCCGGCAATCACCAGCAGCGGCCCTTCGCCATGTGTGATCGCGCGCCTCTGCGCGTCGTTGAGCTTCAGCCCGCTCTCTCCGAGCGGCTCCATGTCAAACAAAGTGGCCATCGACTAGAAGGGTATCGGATTTTCAGGTGAACGGGAAACCTAGCACGACCTTACTATCTTATCGTTTCGAGAAGCTGCTGCCGGGAAACGCCCTTATGATTGCCAACAAGGCGGAGGATTGCGTTCAGAGTCCCGATCCGCAGCGTCTTGTGGGCCGGGATTGGAATTCGCTGATGCCCAGGCTGCTCGGTCTGAAGAATTATGTGGCTGCCGGTTTGGCCAACTTCGATGTATGACCAGTTCTTACAGAGCGCGTCCGCGAGTTTGCGGCCACTCAGGTCACGGGGACTTTTCATTTCATTGAGAGGACTTCATTGTGGACCAGGTGTAGCCGAATCCACTCTGGCTTCGGGCCGTCAAAGAAATAGGCGTCCACGGCGTCCTTGACCATTGCCCGCAACTCCTCCCAAGTGTCGCCCTGGGTGACGATGCTCTCCGTCAAACACTCCGCGACGTATCCTCCGTCAGCTTCTTCGGTAACCTCGAAGACTAGTTCGCTATCGCGCAGATGGTTCATTCTTGTTCCTCGATATCTAGAGCGTAGCACGCACATTGGCGGTGGGCAATCTTCCCTTGAAAAGGACGAATTCGAGGCGTCATCGCCGAGTAAGTTCGACGCATGCGATGTTCCTATGAGACTCGGCTGACTGTTTCTCGTGGTTCAAAACTTGCTGAACAGTCGCGAGAGCCGACGCTCGATTTACTCATCGCGGTCCTACAAAATTGTTTACAGTTCTCTAATCTGAGAGGAAAATGCCCGCATCGCCTCTCCCGACGATCAGAAACGGAGAAGACAGATGCCATTTTCTCGACATTCGAAACCGTCTCTCTACATCGCCGCCCTTCTTGCCCTGCTGACTCTGCCGCTCTCCTCTCCGGCGCAGGAACAGGGCGCCGCTCCAAAAGTAAAAATTGATTGGCAAGACGGTCCCACCGTCGGCAAGCTCGGCGACCTCGCGGAAATCAAAGTTCCCGAAGGGTATCGCTTCGCGGGCGCCGACGGCACCCGCAAGTTTCTGGAACTCACTCAGAATCCGCCCAGCGGCGCCGAACTCGGCGTTCTGATCCCCGAGCGCAAGGAAAACGAACAAGCCGGCGAGTTCTGGTTCGTGATCTTCGAATTTCACGAGATCGGTTACGTGAAGGACGATGATCGCGACAAGCTTGACGCCAATGCTTTGCTCAAGGAACTGCAGACCAACACCGAAGAGGGTAACAAGGAAAGAGCCAAGCACGGCTGGCCCGCTTACAACATCGACGGCTGGTACAAGCCGCCGTTTTACGATGTTTCCACGAAAAATTTGACCTGGGCCACTCACGGCCACGCGATGGAAAATGGCAAGGAGGATAAAAGCGTCAACTATTCCATAAGAATCCTGGGCCGCCACGGCACCATGGACGTCGACCTCGTCCTCGGCCCTGAAGTCGTTTCCAACGTTTTGCCGCGCTTCGCGGAAGTGCTGAAAGGCTTTTCTTTCAAGACCGGTCATAGTTACGCCGAGTTTCGGCCCGGAGACAAAGTCGCGGAGTACGGGCTCGCCGCCCTGGTCGCCGGCGGAGCCACCGCGATCGCGTTTAAGACCGGCTTGTTGGCCAAGTTCTGGAAGCTGATCGTCGCCATGCTCGTCGCCCTCTCCACGATGATTAAACGCGCTGTGAATTACCTCAAACGCGTGCTCACCGGCAAAGCTTCCGAAGAGACGACACAGTCGGAATGACGGAAGTTCAGGTCCTTTTCCTCGTTCTCGCCGGCGTTTACCTTCTGCAATGTATAGGATGGGCGCCCCTCGACAGCGAGGTCCTGCGGATCGGCTGGCGCTTCCGTGCCAAGGTTTCCTCGCAAGGTCTGCGCATGCGTTTCGGCCAGCACAAGCTCTTTTTCCTGAATCCCTTTTCCCCGCTCGCAGGCGCCATCGTCTGCGAATCGTTTCCGTCCGTCAGAACCAGCAAAGAAGAATCTCTCGCGAAATCAGATCCCTCCAAGCCCGACGAATTCACAGGCCGGAGAATGATTCGTTTAAGCGAGCAAGAAGAACAGCAAGTCCACAGTTCAGGCAAAGAAGTCCGATCGCCGAGCCGCGTGTTCTTCGTCGCCCATTCCGAAGCCTACGCAGGTTTTCTGGCCGGAATCCTCGATCGCATTCGGAAAAGATCTACGCAAGATCGCGGCCGGGCCTTCGATCGCGAATTCGAGAAAATGTTCGACACGAAAAAAGTCGCCCTTCGCCTCGAGGAATACCGGGCCCACACCGTTTTCCTCCGCACCGCCTCTGTGCTGCTTTTTGTTTTCTTGTTCCTGCTCGCGCCCGTGCTCATCCGGCTCCGGGGGCTCGAACGCATCTGGCCGATTCTGCTCGCGTATTTGATCTGGTCGCTCGCCTGGATCGGCTGGAGTTTTCTGCGCGCCCACCGGGCCCTCTATCCCGAACAGAAGGAAGGCCGCTGGCAACAGGTCATAGTCCTCGCGCTTTCGCCTTTCTCGGCCATCCGCGCGAACGATGTTTTGTTGCGAGACTTGTTCTGTGCTTTTCATCCGCTAGCGGTGGGCTGCGTTTTGCTATCCAGGGGTGACTTTCGCATTCAAGCAGAGCGAAACTTGCGCCAGTCCCTGTTTCGAACGGATGGAGACGCCAATTTCAGCGATGCGCCGATGCGCCGCGCCCTCGAATCTTTTCTCATGAAAATCGGAATGCCACCCGAAGAACTATTGATTGCCCCGCTGCGGGAATCGGAGAACTGCCAGACCTACTGTCCGCTCTGTCTCGCCCAATTCGTGATCGCCGAAGGCGAATGCCCCGATTGCGGCGATATTCAGCTCAAGAAATTTCCAATCAGCCCCGAATCTGCCTCAGGTGATCGTTGATGGGCACGGAGCCGTCGCGATCTCAAGACCTCGAAATTGAGCGCGCGAGAAAGCGCCAAGTGCAGCCTGCACAAGTCACCAGTCACGAGTCACCTTGCCTTTTCTCACCCCGCCGCGACATCCGCCGAGAACTGTTTGGACTGCCCTCGCGGCACACTCAGCGATTGCCATTTTGCCGAAGAAGTGAAGGTCAAATGCTTCGCCAAAAAAAGGATCTGCCCAATGTGATGCGCGTAATGCGCCACCTGCCGGTTAATCGCCTGCATCACCGAATGCGGTTCGTTGCGGATGCTCACCGTGCGGCCTAAATCTGCCTCCTTCAGCGGCTGCAAAGCATCGAAAACATACTTCCAGCCGCGTTCCCACAGTTCCATTAATTCCGCGCGCGTTTTGGGCGGTTCTTCGAACTCGGTGTCGCGATTACGGTCGGGCTTCTCGCCGTCGCTGGTCAGAAAATCGGACCATCGCGAGCGCATGTTTCCCGAAATATGTTTCACGAGGATGGCGATGGAATTGGATTCGGTGTCGAGCGTCGTGAACAGCGCTTCGTCCGGGCACTGCGCCATCGCCCGCTCGGCGAGGTTCTTGTACTACCGGAAAAGATCGATTGAGTCTTTCACATAGGACGTGGTGAATTGGTGCGCCATGCCGTCATTTTCTCCCATTTGCGCGAACCGTCAAGCCGCGCGCCGCAGACCGCTGTAAATGGCAAGTGACCAATTTAGACGTTCCCGCAACTAAGCGGATAGCGAAGGGGAACTCGGGGCGAGGAGGTAAGTCTTGGAAAGAAGTTCTTGACAATTCGCTTTTTGTTCGCCTAGTATTACCGCTCCGGAATCTCGATTACCGCAAGGAGGAAGTCATGACCATTGGACAAATGATGCTTGGTGAGTTTGACGAAGAAATGAAGAACACGCGCAAAGTTCTGGAACGCTGCCCCGATGAGAAGTGGAATTGGAAGCCCCACGAAAAATCTGGAACGCTCGGCTGGCTCGCCGGACACGTCGGCACTGTCCCCGAGTGGATCACTATGACCATCAACACGGAAGAGCTGGACTACGCTCCCGTTGGCGGTCCTTCCTACACACCGCCAAAGATCGAGAATCGCGCGCAGCTCCTCGCCGCTTTCGACAAGGGCAGCGCTGAAGCGCGCGCCGCACTGGCAAACGTTAGCGACGCGGAAATAATGAAGGGCTGGAAGCTGCTCGCCGGAGGCCAGGAAATCTTCACCATGCCCCGAGTCGCTTGCATCCGCGGAATGTGCCTCAACCACATGATCCATCATCGCGCCCAACTCACTGTCTATTTCCGACTGCTCAACGTCGCCGTTCCGGGCCTTTACGGTCCCAGCGCGGACGAGGCTCAGCCAAGCGCTGCCGCCGCCAACTAGCATCGCCTGACGATCGGGGGCGGATTTCTTCGCCCCCGGCATTTTTCCTGCCTCTGCAGCCTCATTTCCTGCATCGCGCTATAATGAAGGCCGCTTCTCCGCTGGAGGCTCATCATGAGTATCGAAACTCCCGTCATTCTCTCCGCCGTTCGCACGCCCATCGGAAAATTTCAAGGTGGTCTCGCCGGATTCTCCGCGCCAGAACTTGGCGGCAAAGCCGTCACCGAAGCCATTCGCCGCGCCGGCCTCGATTCGAATCAAATTGACGAAGCCATCCTTGGCAACGTCGTGCAAGCCGGCCTCGGCCAGAATCCTGCGCGGCAGGCTGCGCTCAAAGGCGGCTGCGCCCCGCGCGTAGCCGCGATGACTATCAACAAAGTGTGTGGCTCGGGTTTGAAAGCTGTAGCGTTGGCGGCGCAGGCGGTGCAACTCGGCGAATCCGAAATTGTCGTTGCCGGCGGAATGGAGTCCATGTCCAATTGTCCGTATCTTCTGCCGCAAGCACGCACCGGTTTTCGAATCGGCGACGCCAAGGTCGTCGACTCGATGATTAGCGACGGACTCTGGGACGCGTACGAGAATTTTCATATGGGCATGACTGGAGAACTAGTCGCCGAAAAATACGGCATCACGCGCGAAGAGCAGGACAAGTTTGCGGTCGAAAGCCACCAGAAAGCTGTCCGCGCCCGCAAATCCTGTTTCTTCGAAGCCCAGATCTTGCCAATTGAAGTGCCACAGAAAAAAGGCGATCCCATCGTCATCAAGTATGACGAATCGCCGCGCGAAGACACCAGCATGGAAGCGCTCGCGAAATTGAAACCCGCGTTCAAAAAAGACGGCACCGTCACCGCCGGCAACGCCCCCGGCACGAACGATGGCGCAGCAGCATTGATTGTCACCAGCGAACGAAACGCGTCGCGCCTCGGCAAAAAGCCCATCGCCAGAATCGTCGCGCAAGCCGTCAGCGGCGTCGAACCTAAATGGGTGATGATGGCCCCGGTAGATGCAGTAGAAAAATTACTGACGAAAACCGGCTGGGACCGCGACAAGGACGTCGATCTCGTCGAACTCAACGAAGCCTTTTCCGTCGCTGCCATCGCCGTGATGCGCCAACTCAAACTCAATCCAGAAAAAGTAAACGTGAACGGCGGCGCCGTCGCCCTCGGCCATCCCATCGGTGCCAGCGGCGCGCGTATCCTTGTCACCTTGCTTTACGAATTGCAGCGCCGCAACCTGAAGCGCGGCATCGCCGCGCTCTGCCTCGGTGGCGGCAACGCCGTGGCCCTCGCCGTCGAGCTGCAGTAGGTCCTTGGTACCAATAAGAATGAAAGCGACTATTCATGAGCGTCGTGCTCGTGACGCTCATGATCCGCGCAATCCAGGATTTCGTCGTCCAGCAACTTTATTTCAATCGCCAAGCGGATTTGCCCGGGATTTTTCATAAAGCGGTCGAATACTTCGGCTCTTCTGGCTCTTAATTCTTGGCGAACTTTAGTCCAATCGACTGTGTTGGCTAACATGAATTTTGAAATCCCTGAAAACGTCGTTCACAAATTACGGCTAAACGTGAGTTTTCCCTCCCTCTTGACAGAAAAACCCATGTTCATGGTATCCGCCAGAGGAGAAATTCTCTGTGACTCGGGTCACCTCGCGATGTGATGCGCCTAGCGAAGAAAAGCGAGCAATGAAGAACTTAACTCTCCTGCCAAAAGGTTCGATTTGTTTTTTCGCTAGGAATTGAGTGCTGTCTCCTCGTTCTTCGCACTTGACGTATGGGGGCCGGAGGCAGATGACAATTCGCAAGCGCAGTAGGGGCAGAACTTGTCGGTTTCGGCGACTTCGCGTTTGCACTGCGGGCAGGATGGCTGCAGATTGCATTTGCAGTTGGGGCAGAAGTTGAATCGCGCGCCAACGCTATTTCCGCATTGCGGGCAGGGATACGGCAGCGGCTCGCGCATGAGAAAATAGATTACAAAGCCGATAAAGCCCCACGCGGGAAGAAGAATAATCACTAGAATCGTCCAAAGCGTGGCGCTCATTCCGCGGCGCGAGGCATCGCGATTCACGTAAGCGACGAAAAAAATGATGGTGGCCATGGAAAAGCTGGCCAATGTCACTATTCCGGCCAAAGCCAGAGAAGCAAGCCCGGGATGGTCGCGCAGGTCCGGCGGAAACATGTCGTTTCCGTAGGGATTGTACCGCGCCATCAGATTCACTTTGATGGCGATCCCCAGTGCGAGTGGGTACAGCACGCCGACAAGCGCCACCAGCCAGCGGGGAATGATCCCGAACTCTTGCCAGAAGCGGAGATTTTCCTTTTTCCGGCGAAGGCGAATCAGGCGCTTCCTTTCATTGAAGGAATCGCTCATGCGTTGCGGATAGTCGGACATCGTTTTCTCTCTCTCCATTCGTCCCGGTTAATTTCCCTGGCTCATCCAATCGGCTTGCTCGCCCTTCCGCGAATTTTCCATCAGCAGGACGGCCACAACGAACAGCGCGGGAATGGTCCACCACAAACCGAAACCCACTTCCCAGACCACCTTTGGCACTCCCGTGCGCTGGCCGAACCATTGAAACAAGCTCCATACATAAGGCGCGCTGGCAATACCGAATGCCCAAGAAACGGCGCAAGCCAGCCATAGCGCGCGGCGCTTCGGTTCACGTTCGCGCAATTCTTGGGCGCGCAGGCGAACGCGGAACTGCGTGCGGCTGGCCAGCCCGCTGGGTAAGGGAATTGCCAGCCGATGCATGGAGCGCAGTGCTCGTTCGGTTTGGCAGGCGAGTTCCGCGCAGTGCACGCATTCCCGCAAATGCGCGCTAAGCCAATCATGCTCGGACTGCGAAAGTCCTTCGACGCGCTCCTGGGCGATCAGTTGTTCTGCGCGTGCATGCAGTTCGCGGTTCACGCGGCACCTCCCTGAATCGCTCCGCGCAGCGCTTCGAGGCCGCGGTACAAGCGCGACTTCACGGTGGAGAGCGGGACGCTCAATACGCCGGCCATTTCGTCGATTTGCAATTCTTCCTGGAAGCGCAGGACAAGCACTTCGCGATAAATCGCGGGGATTTTTTGCAGCGAAGCTTGAACGTTTTCTTCCGTTTCCTGGCTGAGGACCTGGTGCAGAGGGGAGGGATCCTTTTCATCCGCGAGCTGCAGCGGATGCTCTTGTTCGGGATCGGTCAGCGTATCGAGGCTTTGCGGCTTTTTGGAGCGCTGCCAATCGATGACCAGATGCCGCGCGATGGCGAAAAGCCAGGCTTCAAATTTCGATTTGCCGTCGTACTGGTGGCCGCGCTCGAGGACGCGGATCCAGGTTTCCTGGAAGAAATCCTCGGCGCGCTCCTGATTTCCCGTGACGTAGACGAGATAGCGGAACAAGCGATATTGATACTGCTCGATCAGGCGGTCGAGCAGGTCTGGGTCGCGGCGCTGCAAGCCGCGCGCGATGGACTTGGTCTCATCTCCCATCAGCGTAGAGAAGAACAGGGTCGGACCCGGCGTGGCCGGTGCCCCGAACAGGCTGGACCGCTGTGACGTCAAACATGAGATCGTGGCGCTCATTCTAACTGGTATACGGAACTGGGTGACGAAAAGACGCAAGCGAGAAGTACTAGGAGCCCCGAGAATAGGGGCAGGGGGTACCCCCCACCATTTTGTATGAATCTCAAATGAAAGGGGTTATAGAATTTGCATTTCGTAAGCCGTTGATTCTAAAGGGCGCGATTCTGGTTGTTTTGGACTAGCAAAAGCTGAATCGGCCAACTTGAAAAAGAAAAGCGGGAGCAAGCTCCCGCACTCCATACGTAGTTTTCTACATTGTTAAGTATACCAAAGAATAGAGAAAAGTCAAGGGCAAAGTTGAAAGTCCTTCAGTCCTCGATAGAAACGCCCCTTGCAAAAGTCGAGAAAAGTGTAACCTTGGGGGCCGGAAAGGGCCTAGCGCGCAATGTACTGTCCGAAGTGCAAAGTCGAGTATCGGCAAGGGTTTAGGCGATGTGTGGATTGCGATGTGGATTTGGTTTATGTCCTGCCGGTGCAACCAGTAAGAAAAGTGGAAGCGTCGAGGGAACCACAAAAGCCAATAGTGGTTGCGGAGGGGACTCCATTCAAAGCTCTCTCTAGATGGATTGACTCGTTACGGTGTGCCGATGCTTGCGTAAGACTTAAGGGAGCGGGCATCGCGTACAAGGTTACCGAAATTCCGAAAGTTCTCGGGTTTCAAATGCGGCCCCAGCAGGAGTTCGAGATCGCCGTGCCCGCTGCACAATTCGAGCGAGCCAAGGAAACCCTAGGGATTCAAATCGAACTGGGCGAGGAGGAAAACCTGCCGAGTGAAGAGGAAATTCATGCCGTCATGGAATTACCAGCGGAAGATGGTGTCCCCACGGCTGAGGGAGTTCAAAACAACTGGGACCTTACGAATTGGGATCCGGAAGAAGCTATTATGGAAGTTTGGGCTGGGGACGATGCAAAGGGTGCTTCCGACAAGGGCTGGATTATTGAACTTGCGCTGAATGAGAATCGCATCCGGAGCCGCGCCGATGTTCTGGATGATGGCACCCACCATTTCTTTGTTCGGCCGGAAGACGAGTCGCGGGCGAGAGAAATTGTACGCGAAATCGTCGAAGCCGCGCCGCCGGAATGAATTGATCGGGCGAAGGCGCTGGCTCGGGGTGGTGGCCACGCAAAATGCAGAAGAGTACAGGGAAGTAGTAGACTCAGCGTGGGGTTCCGTTCGCCCCGCCCGTGCACAGGAGGCAAGGATGTCAACGAAACCGATTCCGCAAGGTTCGCTGGTTTTGCTGTGGGCGGGGGAGAATCCCGCAACGCATGCGGCGTTGCTTGAAGAACTTCAAGCGATGGATATTCCATTTTCCGACAAGACTCTTGGGGATGATGAGGTGGCGCCGAGGGCCGATCCGCTGCCGATCGATTGGAAGCCGAGGTTTGGATTTGAAGTGGCGGTACTTTCCACAGATCTTACGGCAGCGCAAGAGGTGCTGGAAAAATTGCTGGAGGAAGAGCCGGTAGATTTAGAAATCCCCGCTCAGGACAACGTGGTTGCGGCGGAGCCGCCGCTGGTGGTGGCTACGGAAACGCATCCTACGGTGGAAATTTGGAATGGAACGAACGACCGGGTCGCGCAATTTCTGACGGCGGCGATGCAGGAAAACGATATCCCCATACACCTGGAAAATCCCGGGGAGCAAACGCGGATTTTTGTTTCGGTGGCGAATGAAAAGCGGGCGCGGGAAATTGTGAGAGAAATTGTAGAAGCGGCGCCGCCGGGATGATGGAAGGCGCACAGCCTGAAGGCTGTGCCACCAAAGTCTTTCCGCAGCTTGTGAAGCCGTGGCCCGAGCAAAGCCACCAACGCGAGGATCTGGAGTGTGAAGCAAGCAGCAATTGGGTTTCGCGTGCATTCGGGATGGGCCGGGGCTGTCGCGGTGTGCGTTGAGAAGGGCGCACCTGTCGTGCTGGTGAAGCAGCGGGTTCACCTCGTCGATACTTTCACGTATGAATTCCGGCAGCCATATCACACGGCGGAAAAAATGCCGCTTGGGCAGGCACGCGAGTTTATTGGGAGAATGAAGGCCGAGGCGAGGCGGCTGGCTTACCGCGCGATCCGGGAGATCGCATCTCGAACGCAAGAGCAGGGTGTGAAACTCACGCGTTGCGGGCTGTTGCTTGCTTCTGGCAGACCGCTTCCCGTGCTGGAGAAGATTCTGGCTTCGCACGCGCTGATACACACGGCGGACGGGGAACTTTTTCGCGAAGCGCTGCTCCATGCGAGCGCTCGCTGCGGCCTGCAGGATTCACAATCAAAGAGAAGGAACTCCTGGATCGTGCTGGACAGGTGTTCCGCGCCAAACCGAATGAGCTGATGCGCCGTGTGACCGAACTGGGGCGAGAGTTTGGGTCGCCATGGTCGCAGGACGAAAAATATGCCACGCTCGTCGGGTGGCTTGCTAGAGGCTCACGCGAGAAAACGTCCAAAGATTTGGAAAACCCACTTAGCGAGTAAGATTCCGACAAGTCGGCTGTAAAGGTTCACTCTCTCTTTGCCTGCCTCAATTGAGTTGCTGCCTCGGAGGCTGGTCTCTTTGCTGGAATTCCTTTCGGACTTTAGGAGTGATCCAAACGAGTTTGGCTCCGCATCCCCGAATCGTGTCCATGGCATAGATTGCTTCCATGTACATAGTATCGGGGTCGGCTTCGAAGTAGACTGTCCAAACCATTCGATGGCTTAGTTCTTGCTGAAGGCTTGCGCCCAAGGCGTCTCGCGGCACAGGTCGGCCGTTGATGTAATACTTCTCACCCGGGGCGAGATAGACACTGAGAGTCTCTTGCCAAGGACTTTTCTCCCATATCACGGAATCGTGTGTTCTGAGCTCAACGGGTAGGCCATAGTAGTGGCGCGGCTCTCTAAGAATCGCGAATAGGAAAATCAGGATCCATAGGACAGCACCATAGATGAGGCCGAAATTGGGTAGTTGCGTGATGTACGGGGTCGGACGATGGCGAATTCGGGGCAATACATTTCTCAGGACTATGCCTGGAAACATTCTTGAGTCTTGATCCGACCCCCAACGCCGCGCAAGCACGTGGAATGCCGCGCGGCAGAGCAGCAACGCGCCAGCACCAGCGAGCGACACAGAAAACCATAACAGGACCGAAGCAAGTTCCCGATAGTTCCAAGGATATATTTCAACAAAGCGAAGCCAGATGGGGATGCTCCAGAAGAGAAAAATCCCTAATAGCAGAGCGACGATCCCCGCACGGAAGAACGACTTTGGTTGCATTGTCCGCCATTATATTGGACGCCGGCGGTGATAAACGCGTTCCCGGTGTTATACATTCTCAATGAGTTACCCAAGTCCGACGCGGATGCAGCGAGTGAATGTGTACTTCGCAACTCTGTTGGTGTCGTAAAGACTGACTGCTGAACAGAAGCGGAAATAGTTCGACTGTGGCCGCCTCAGGCAGCTTGACGTTTCCGCAGGTTCTGTGTTTCCGTTGGCGTTGGTGTTGTCTCGGGAGGCTTCTTGAACCTCGTAGATATAAAAACGGTGGCGGTGTTGGGTGCGGGGACCATGGGGAATGGGATCGCGCATGTGTTTGCGCGGTCGGGGTACACGGTGATTTTGCGGGATGTGGAGCAGCGGTTTCTTGAGCGGGGGATGGAGACGATTGGGAAGAATCTGGATAGGGAGATCAAGAAGGGGAAGATCGCAGAGGCGGAGAAGGGAACTGTGCTGGGGCGGTTGCAGCCGGTGACGGATATGGGGGCGATTGCGGGGGCTGATTTTGTGGTCGAGGCGGTGCCGGAGAAAATCGAGATTAAGCGGGCGGTGCTGGGGGAGGCGGATGGGATTTTGCGGCCTGAGGTCATTATTGCGAGCAATACTTCGTCGATTTCAATGACGGCGCTGGCAGCGCTGACGAAGCGGGCGGACCGGTTTGTGGGGATGCACTTCATGAATCCGGTGCCGGTAATGGTGCTGGTGGAAGTGATTCGGGCGCTACAAACGAGCGAGGAGACGTTTTCCACGACGATGGAACTGGCGAAGAAGCTGGGCAAAACGCCGGTGGCAGTGAACGACGCGCCGGGGTTTGTTTCGAACCGCGTGCTGATGCCGTTGATCAACGAGGCGGCTTACTGTGTGATGGAAGGCGTGGCCACAGCGGAGGCTGTTGACGCGGTGATGAAGCTGGGGATGAATCATCCGATGGGGCCGCTAGAGCTGGCGGATTTTATTGGGCTGGATGTTTGCGTGGACATTATGCACGTGCTGCAGGAAGGGCTGGGCGATCCCAAGTATCGCGCTTGTCCGCTGCTGAATAAGTATGTGGCGGCGGGGTGGCTGGGGCGGAAGAGTGGACGGGGATTCTACACTTATCCTGTATAGGCTGATTCGATGACTGGTGAGGTGGTTGGGAGATTTCGGAAAGGCGGAGGCAAGCCGCCGCGCCCATAAGGCGAACATAAGGCGAAAAATAGTGTTTGCTTTTTGTTCGCCATGGTGCTACTTTGCTCCTCGTCGTTTTCAACAGGTGCACCATGCGCGGTTTTTCGAACGGTGTTCTAAGCTGTCTGGAACGTGAGAGACTCGAAGAGGAGCTATCCGAGGCGCGCAACCGGGGGCGGAACCTCCTCCGGCTGCGGCAACTGACCCACCTGGAACGGGTGGCGTTGGATGAACGCGAGCAGACAGCGCAGACACGGCTGAGAGACCACGATGCGGAGCACGGTTGTCAGCGGTGATGTG
>JBGPIX010000090.1:0-16286 GCA_041485085.1 Candidatus Acidiferrum sp. | reverse complement strand
GACTGCTGCGTGGCGACGGACAGCACGGTGAAGTTCGTGCCGTTGCCGCGGACTTGCCGCTTCTCCGGGTCTTTCCCGAGGAAGCCGATGAGTTGGACGTGATTGAGATACATGATGTGATTCTCCTTTTTCTGCCCCATTTTCTTGGGGCACCCGAGGGCGGAGTGGATACTGCTCCCAAGGCGAGTGGCTGCATTCTGGGAGGGACCCAAGGATTCACAGGGAGGAACCGGGAAAGCAGAAGACGCGAAGCTGCCGGGCGCAGGAATTATCCCGAAGCCGTGCCCAAGGAAAGGAGCGGCAGAAATGGCACATATGTCCAAGCACGCGGCCAGGGGCTTCAAGTGAACTACAGGTATGTGAAAATCGCGGCAACGACGAGCGACTCGAGCTACGAGATCTGCTGGGGAAAGGAGCCCCTACAGAGTAGAAACGTCAGGCAGTATCATGTGCTGACAGCTCCGCTCTATGCTAAGCGTTAAGAGAGGCTATGCCGGAAATATCCAATAGCAGAACTCCGGACTCGCTCGTCTTACTATTGTGAGCTGCACCAAGCACCGAATCTGTTGCTATCGCGTAGTTGTTTTGAAGATGAAATTCAGCCAAGGAGCGCGCTCGACCGGCCGCGAGGTCTCATCTGACTTCCAGGATGATATTTCGCGGACCGTACCGATTTTTCCTAGCAAATCTCTAAAAGACTCGGCAGTGTAGGAGTTGTACAGCCTACCATCTGCCGCTATGCGTTCTCCTTCACCCTCGATGAAAGAAGCGTATATGATTCCGCTTGGCTTTAGTGCTGTGAAAAAACGACGCAAGACATCCCTCATCTCGCGCTTGGGTACGTGCAGAAGCGATGCGCAAGCCCAGATTGCATCAAATTCTTGCTGGAACTGAATTTCTTGGAACCGAAGCACGCTACATTTTTGACCGCTATAGGCGCTGGCAACGCGGGCCATCTCCGGGGAGGCATCGAAAGCTGTCACGATGTAACCTCTCTGCAGAAACGCCCTAGTGTCGCGGCCGGAACCACATCCAGCGTCGGCAATATGTGCGCCGGGTATGAGCTCGCGAAAGAAACGCTGGTAGACGCTGCTCATGTCCAGGTCCACGGTTAACCTAAAGTACTCGTCGGCATGGGCCCCGTAATAGTCAGCTGGCGTGACACAAGACGGGTTCATAGCTGCCATTAATGGACTCCTTTTGCGAGTGTCTCCAGGGTTTGTGTTGACGCTCTTCGGTATTCATCAATGGACCTACTAATCTCGTGGTACTCCTCGGCAATCTTCGTGTCTAACCCAAAAGGAAAATACCCAACTTTGTGCCAGCCAGGTTCAAAAGGTTCACTTTCTGTGCCGTTACGGATGGTGGAAAGGATTGCATGGTGTGCCGTGTATTGACCCAGCATGTCCACGATGGACTCCGAAGCGTATCCTGCGTGCCGAGAAATGACCATGCATATACTCGCCCCAAGTTCAAGATTCTTGTCGGCGAGAGCAAGCGCTTTGAGATTCTTTTTAATAGCAGGAAACTGATCGAGAAGCCTGAAACCCTGCCAGACGCCATTCTTGTCGAGCACCTCCCAACGGAAATCTTTACCTGCAGGTTTTGGTACTTTCCTGTAGCGACTCGGCTCGTCTTCTACCAACTGCTCAAGCGTTTTGTCGTACAGGTCTTTGCTTTGACGCAAGAGCGCGAACATCGGCGCATGGAATTTCTGTACTTGTGTCATCCGGAATTCAATAGTCGCTGCGGCTTCCTTGTGTAGCGCCTCATCTCTCGCGAGTTTTGCTGCGTGTCTCGCAGCAAGCACCTGGCCGAAAATGCCGACGAGTGAAGCGCCAATCACTGCCAGCGCTCCAATGATGGCCACGTTATAGTTTGGTTCCGACTTGCCGGATCGTTGAGCCATCTGCAGCTCCAATATCCGAACGCGGCGTGCGAGTTCCTCGATCCTCTCCTGATCCGGAGTGGGCACTAAAGGAACCTTGGAAGCACTGGGGATTGTTGTCTGTGCAGTGTGGCTCGCAGAAACCGGATTCTGATTCGGTGCTGTTGCAGAAGATGATTGCTGAGCCGTTGATGGCAGGGCATACAGGGCGAACGCGATAACGAGGACGCAAGTTCTCATGTGTATTTCAAACGAATGGTACCTCGAAGAAGGCCCTTCCCGCACTACTATTAGGGGATGGATCGCCATGGTGATTTCCCGCGTCGAACTACTCGGTGATCACGGGTTCCGACAATCGAGTGCGAGTCTTAGCGACAAGATCAGCGATATCAGAGAGACTTTTAACACGCTGTTGTAACAGCGTGACGCCTCGGTTCATGTGTGCACGGAAATAGTCAGGTAGGAGTCCGAAATCGAGTGCATCTTGACGGCAGCGTTCCTTGAAGAGTGCTATGAAGAGAGGATCGTACTCCCCCAAGAGAGTGTAGCGGTTGAATTCGCGATCTTCATCGGAATACTCTTCTGGGTCTGGAATAGTGGCTTCGCTCAGGGAAAGACAGAAACCAATTCGACACAAGAGGTTGGGTGTTAGACTCGTCTTACCCGCAAGAAATCTGAGTCGGTTGGAGGCGTCTTTAGTTAGACGCAACTTTGTAAGCTTCATCGCGCTCTCTCCAAAAGTAGCCGTGCTTGATTGCCGTACTGCCCGCAGCTTGATCGTAGTCGAGGTGGTACACTCGCGCGATCGACGGTCGAAGTTGGTCAAAATACATCTGATCTACCTCGGTATCGGTGGACAATACGATGACCTGATGGCTTGCCAGCGGGAAATAGTGTTCAATAAGTAGTCTTCGGTGGTCGCTGTCAAGGCGAGCCAACGGCGTATCAATCACAATCGGAAGTGGACGGCCTGACGTTTTGGCAAGAGCCCAAAGCATTGAAACGGCGTAGATCTGTTTTTCGCCAGCGGAAAGCTGGGCTTTTTGTAAGGGCCTGTTTTGTCTATCGCAGAGACTAATCGAGAAAGTTTTTGAGTCAATCCGTATAGTGCGAAGCGTATCCTTCTTCCGACACAATAGATTGAAGCATTCTGTAACGGCACCTTGAAGTTGGGTTACCTTTTTTTCAATTAATTTAGCCCGGTACTCGTCTAGCGCATTTTGTACGCGAGGCAATAGGTGGAGTTTGCCGGAATGTTTGGCTGCTGCGGCTAGCTTCTGCGCGAGATAGCCGTGGTGACGTTGAGCTTCGTTCAGCTCCAACTCCAATTCTTTGATGGCCTGGTCCTTCAATAGCGCCTCGGTGCTTGCCTTTATCATCCGCTCATTCAATCCGTGAATATCTTCAAGAATCGGTCTGAGTACGTCGTCTGTTGGTATTTTCCGCAACGCATCAGCAACCTTGTGCAATTCTCTGTGCGCCCTCTCCAGGTCATCGGCCAGTGCTTGGATCTTGTCTCGCAAATCCGTGTCGGCTTGTTCTATCCAACCGAGCACTTGTCGGGACGCCATCTCTGACAACTGGTGGGTGCCCTCGGGAGCGTCGAGTTTATCGACTCGAAGAGGTTCACGGATGGCAAGAGCGATTCGCGCTTGAATTTGTCCCTTCGCCTTTTCTGAAACTGAAGCAAGTTCCGAAAATAGTCTTGCGGGAGTCAGTCGCTTCTTCAATTCTGCTCGGGCATCTGACATCAGAGTTTGTCCGGCTCTGATTTGGGTTGCGCGTTCTTCCACAGCCAGTTGCGCTTTCAAACGCGCGCAAAGGTCTGGAACCAGCGTGAAAGGGAGAAGGCCGGCGGCAAACTCCTTTACAGCATCGTCGAGCTGTGCGATCCGTTCTTTTAGGACCCCTTCCTGTTGTACAAGATTGTCTCGATTGCGGGCGAACGCGCCGCCCTGTGAAGCAAACTCTTTCTCGGCCCGCTCAAGTTTTGCCTTGATGTCTTGAATCTTTTTTTCTTGCTCAGAACGTTGTTGCTGTTGTTTCGATAGTCTGGTCTTAACTCTGTGAATCGCCGTTTCGAGTTCGCGAATTTCGGACATCTGAGCGGCATTTCGATTTGGCTTGGCCAATCTCGAAACGTGCAAGCGGAGGTCCGCTTGCAGGCGTTCGACGATATCAATGCCCAACAGAGACTTTATTGCTTCGGCGAGCGCATGTTGGTCGGTAGCGTCCTCCGCCAGTTGTTGGATCTTCTCTCCGTCGAAGAAAAACAGCTGCGAAACACCCGGTGGTATCAGCTCTCGAATAAAATCCTGCCAGTTTTCAGCTTCCACGTCTTCGAGAGTTTTTCCATTTCGGTCAATCGACAGCGTTTCGGCAATTCTGCTTCCGTTTCGATTTTCCCATGCGCGACTGACTTTATAAGTCGCCAATCCAGACGAATGACTGTATTGAAATTCGACCAAAATAGACGCGAAAGTAGGCTGTATGATTGCGTTTGGGTTCGTATGAATTTTGGATGCGAGAAACTGAAGGTACTCCTCCTTACCTACGGAGACGCCCAGCACGCCAGGCCCGTACAGACACAATCGGATTGCTTCAAGAACTGTGCTTTTTCCGGCTCCGTTCTTTCCTCCAAACAAAATGATCGGGCGATGCTCCTTTGGCGAAAGGTCAAGTGTATGTTCGCCATTAAATACGCCGAAGTCTTTGATCGTTAGGCGGGTGAGAATCATGGTACTTCCTTATAGCTTGCCTTTCTCACTTCACTCTCCGAGCGCCAATCTTCGTCAAATACACCAGAAAGTCTTTGATGAACTGCGGACCTGCGACTCATACCGTGCAGTTCGCGCTCGATATCCAGAAGCTTGGCAACCATCGCCGACGGCACCTGATTGGTTGCGCAGATCGTGTCAAGTAGATTTCGTTCCTCAGCGGAGAAAGCGGGCTGCTCATCAGCTGCCCAATCAAGATCCTCTCCTGTCACTTGTTTGTATATTTTAGGAACGGAGTCTTCCCAGTCCTGTTCTTCCGATCGCCAGATTCTCCGGATTTGTTCGAGCTCTTCTTTGGTGATTAGCCTTTCATCGCGGTTAGGCCCGTCTCTTCGAACTGCAATTTCCGTCTCGAGCAGTCGTCGTAATAAATCCTTGCGCGTGTTCAGTTTGTAGGGGCCTGGAACGTACCCACCGTCTGGTTTAAGCATTACCTGACCGTTTCGACGCTTGAAGTTGCGGACCTGAAGTTTTACAAGTGGGTCTTGAGTGGATGCCAGTAGTTCCCGGAATTGCAAAAGGGGTTCCATCCACTCTTCGCCATTCTCGATCATGGCTTCCATCGAGGAGTCTTTTGTCACAACGGTGCATACCCAACAGCCAAAGCGGCTGTTCCCGCAAGAAGGAGTGCTTTTATCGACCACGAGGGGGCACTCACCCGCTTGGGCATTTCGGTACAAAGTTACGAGATCACGATTGTTACTGCCCCAGGGCGAGGGCACTTGAAGGAGGTACGTCCAGACGTCCTGAGTTTCAAAGTCTTCAATCGGAGTGTACACAAATGCATTGGGGAGTGTGGAATGCCGGGACAAAGTGCTTCCATTAATTCGGTGTAGGCTCATTACCTGAGCTCGGGTGGCACTCTCCGATTTGCGAACTCCGAGCACGACGACCACTTCGCCAAATTCCGCGACCTTATCCAAAATAAACCGATTGGCAGGCTCGATCTTCAAGCGGTCAGTGCACCAGCGAAAACGTTTGGACGGAGTTGGATAGCCGCGCCCAAGAAGGTTGACCCAAAAACCGTTCTCCACGGCCGGCCGGACCTTGTGTGCGGATAGCGGAAACCCTAGGCGTTCCGCCGCCGTGTTCATTCGCTCTAGAGAAGAATCAATAAAGTCGACGATCTTGGGCGTTTCAACAAGTGTGTCCGACGAAATAACGTAAATAGGCTTGGATAGATCCTTGGGGGACAGCGTGGACAGGGCATACCAAATCATTTGAAGAGCGGTGGTGGAGTCTTTGCCTCCGCTGTATCCAATCACCCAAGGCCTCCGATCACTCAGGTAGACCTTCCGAATTTGTTCGTATCGGGAATCAAGAAATTCCCGCTCGAGCACCGTGCCTGTTGTGTGTTCCACTCTAGCCTCCACGCTTCGCGAGATTCAACTCGACCCGATTCTCCTCGGGAGACAGAGGCAATCCGAGCGCTCGCTTCAAAACAGAGGCGGTGAGAATCACATTGTTATGAGCTTTGCTCACCCGACCTCCAACCATGGCGCGGCCTTCCCATAGCTTTGTATTGGATCTGGACCAATCAATTTTCTTGAGGCCCTTCAAACGCTCCTTCCATCGTTTCGGTTCTGAAGAGATGAGCGTACATCCGAGAATACCAAGGGCGTGCAACGCTAGCCCGTGCGCGTGGATGAAATCGCGACGCAGCTCCGCCGAAGCAACTTTTCTGGACTGAGCGAGCGACCATTCCGGAATGTGCCGAGCCACCTCGCTCCAATAGTCTACCGCCAGATCCTCTTCTTGGGGAGTAATGGAAAGCTTCTTCGGCTTATTGAGGAGGGCGCGAGTTCCCTGAAAAATGCCGCTGAGTGTAAACAATTTTATCGATCGGTTCGAAATGGTAGTCTTTTCCGTCTCCGTGAGTCCTTTGAACGCCGACACCCTCGAGATCAATTTCCTTGCGAGCTGCGATAGTGGGTCGCGTAGGTCGTAGAGAATGCCCAGCGATTTGGTAGGCCGAATAGCGTGTTTGTTCAAGTCCGCGAACATCTGCTGACTACGCCGAAGCCCATCGTCCACAAAAAAGACAACCGAGATAGTCTCGTCGCCGAGGTCAGGGTGCTCCTTGAGTGCTTCTTCGATGCCAGCTCGACGATGCTGTCCATCGTTGATGAGGAACTGCGCTGTCATTGGAACAATGAGCCTGCCATTGTTGGCGTCAGTAGGATTTGGACTCACAGGCTCAAATCGGATATTGCCATCAATTGAGGCGGCGATAGATGAGAACACGTATTCTTTGGGATTCTCCGCGATGTACTTCGCGATTTCCGGCACCCGCGCCCGATTTAGCACTCGCTGGGCGCGAAGTTCAGGCGGAATTTCGCTTTCGTCGAAAAGAAAAATCTTGGGTATCAATTTCAAAGGGCACATCGCCAAAAAATATGGACGGCCTGCCTGAAGGCCGCGCAGAGCAGAAAAAACATACGAAAATGATTCGCTTGGGGCTTGTAAAGACAGACCGGTCACCGTCCTGCGGCTCCTAGAAAAGGGGATCGTAAAGGTCAATAATGTGGAAGTCAACATTTTTCTGTAAGAAGTTTATATAGGGGCTGTGGAAGTGTCATGGCTGGTGACCGCTTGGTGTCCGATACGCTCACATCCTTGAAGGCACAAGGACCTGTTACTTCGGCAGTACTTGTATACTCGTCTCTATGACTCACGGAATTCTTGGAGCCTGCGGGAACAGCGTTGCAGAAGTCCTGCGCGGGTTTGATGAACGGGAGCTAGCGATTCTGCGCAGCCGAATCGTAAATCTGACTAGAAAGAAGACGCTTCAAGAACTCGCCACGGAGTTTTCTATCACCCGGGAACGCGTGAGACAAATCGAAGAGGCGGTACTTTCAAGAATCACAAGGCGCACCCAAAGTTCTATAGGTGAGTTGTTACGACGCGCGAGCCGCTACTTGAAAGGTGTGATCGGAGCTGTATGTCCGCTCGCCACAATCTTGCCCGAGCGAACGAGGTCTGGAGATAACAAACCTGAGTTCGGATCGGATTTGACGCTCGGAATGTTGGTTTGGCTTGCTGGCCCCTATGAATTCTACAGGGGTTGGCTAGTCCGTGCTCCGGCTGGGGGCTTGATTGCTCTGACGAAGAGTACGTTCCGCAGAATGGCTGCAAACCACGAACCCGTCGATGCCCGAACGGTCGTGGAAACTCTATCAGAGATGAACGTCCATGAGCGCTGGGCGTTGGAATGGCTGGGGGCTGTGGAGCGACTGAAGACAGTCAGCGGCAAGATTTGTTTGTGGAACGGAGGTCTTCCAAGTAAGGCTCATCTGGTGTTGCGGGCGTATGGAACGGCGATGACCGCAGACGGTATTTGCAAGGAGATCGGAGAAAGTTGTCGAAGGAGATCTTTGCTCAATTGTTTGCAGTCACATTCCGATCTGTTTCGAAAGAGCGGTCCAGATTTATTTTCGCTCTCCGATTGGGGCGGCGATGAGCACACATCGGTGAAGAAATTCGTATTTAGCGAGATCGAAAGAGCTGGCGGAAGAGTGCACAAAGACCTGCTAATTAGATCCACGATGACAAAGCTGGCGGTGCCAAAACGCACTGTCTCGACGACACTTGGTAATCCAATCTTTGTGCAGTCGAATGCGGGGTATATCCGAGTGAGAACCAAAGAAGATCCGCTACCGAGGATGAACCCGATTGAGTTCACAAAACGATGTTATCGATTGAGCTGCGAAGACTCGAATCACCAGCGTGTGCGAGCGTGGTCGTACCGTGTAAGAGTGGATCCTGAAACGCTCCGAGGTTCGGGCACCGCGATACCAGCAGCTTTTGCTTCGCTCTTAGGGTTGAGACCAGGCGAACGAGAGACTGTTACTTCTCCCTTTGGAGAAGTTCAGTTTTCTTGGAATGGGCCGCAAGCAAGCGTAGGCTCCCTCCGTTCGGCCGCGAAGGCTTTGGATGCGTCGGTCGGTGATTTCCTATATGTCAGTGTCGTGGACAAATCGACTGTGGTGTTTTCCCTGCTCCGAGCGGAAGAACTTGACAGAGCCTCGGGTTGGGAACGGATTTGTTTGCATGTAACGGGTGTTAAACGCAATGACAAAGACGCCTGCATTGCGCAAGTTGGAGCAAGTATCGGATTGAAGGACGATGAGGACTTCTCGATAGGTGATATTCGCAGACGGCTTGAGATGCGCAGGGAAGGCGACTTGTTGGAGCTAGTCCCGGAAGCTGAACTTTCCGAGGAATCCGAAGATCTAAGTGAGTTACTTGAATACGCACTCCAGCGGTAAGGTTTCCAAATGCAATGCTGAACAATCTTTCATTAAAGCCGTCCTACCGCAGCAGTCGCGACAATCTCGTCAGCGATTTCTACGTTCCTTGCTTAACAGAGGCGACCCTTTATCGGCGAGCTGTCGGCTACTTTACCAGTTCAGCGCTGAGCTTGGCCGCAAGCGGATTGCTGCCGTTCATTAAGAAGCGTGGCCGAATGTGTTTGGTGGCTTCTCCATATTTCAACTCCGAAGACATAGAAGCTATCAAACAGGGTTACATTAGCCGGCGTGAAGTCATCGAGAGAGCTCTCATACGAGGATTGTCGCAGAAGCATGAATCGGGAATCGTTCGTGACCGATTGGGATTCTTGGCATGGCTGATTTCGGAAGGTCTTCTGGATATAAAGATTGCAGTCTTAGAAAAAGGCAATACGGTGGGAATCTACCACGAAAAGATAGGCATTTTCGAAGACGGGGCGAAGAACCGAGTGGCGTTCACAGGCTCGGCCAACGAGTCAGCTGGCGGCCTACTATCGAACTTCGAATCAATCCAGGTTTTTCGATCATGGATAAACGGTGACGCAGAACGCCTTGCTCCGCTAGTATCCGATTTCGAGGAATTATGGAGTGACAAAACCCAATACCTAAAAGTGTACGAGTTCCCTGAGGCTGCGCGCAAAGAGCTACTTCAGTTTCGGCCTACACGCCTTCCAGCTGCGGACCCGGAACAAAGCGAAGGAAATTTTGTCCAGGCGAGCACGGTTATGAATTTCGGCTCACCCGAGATTCCGAAGCAGATAGTTGTTCGCGACTACCAAAAGAAAGCGGTCGAAAAATGGTTTGAGGCAGGAGGCCGGGGTCTGCTGCGGATGGCTACCGGCACGGGAAAGACAGTCACTGCCCTGGCTCTTTTGAGCCAGCTATTCCGGATAGGACAGAGAGAAGGAAGATCGCTGGTTTGTGTGGTTGTATGCCCGTTTCAGCATCTTGTTTCTCAGTGGGCGGAACAAGCTGCAAAGTTTAACATTCTTCCGATCAAGTGTATGGAAAGTCGAGAATTGTGGGCCGATGAATTCCGCGAGTCGGTCATGGCTGTTCGGGAGGGGCATTTTCCGTTCGTGATGGCCATCGCAACCAATTCGACTTTTCAAGGGGACCTCTTTCAGGAGACCGTCAAGAAGATCAGAAGCGATTTTCTTCTCATCGCGGATGAGGTACATAACATGGGTGCCCAGGCGGCTAGAGAGGCTCTTCCTGAGAATGCTGTATTTCGGCTTGGTTTGTCCGCCACTCCGGAAAGGTGGTTTGACGACACAGGAACGCAAAGCTTGTTGGCGTACTTCGGGGAAATCGTGTTTGAGTTGGGACTCCGCGATGCCATATCGATTGGTGCTCTAAGTAAATACGATTACTTTCCGCATGTCGTCGAGCTCACTAGTGATGAACTGGGCCAGTATTTGGAAATTACAGCTCAGATTGCCCGCGTTTCAAGTTCTGATTCGAAAACCCTTGAGTCCGACAGTTCGGATGAGCGAATCAGGATGCTACTAATCCGGCGAGCTCAGCTGGTCGCGGTCGCGCGCAACAAGCTTCCGCGGCTGGCGGAGGCGATTCAGCCGTTTCTGCAGACGTCCCACAACCTTGTTTACTGCGGGACTGGAAGCATCGAAGCCGAAGACGATACTTCGATCCGTCAACTAGACGCTGTAGTAAAGCTGCTTGGAAACGACTTGGGAATGCGAGTCAACTCGTATACGGCGGACACTTATTTAGAGGAAAGGGACGAGTTGCGTCAACTGTTTGTTACCGGAACATTACAGGTTCTCGTCGCAATTCGATGTCTCGACGAAGGCATCGACATACCTGAGACACGTCGAGCCTTCATTCTCGCAAGCTCGAGCAATCCAAAGCAATTCATCCAAAGACGTGGGCGAATTCTTCGATTGGCGCCAGGGAAAGGACTGGCAGAGATTCATGATTTTATCGTTGTTCCGCCAGCAGATGCCTTTTCCAGTGACTTGTTGGCCGTCGAACGGAAGCTCTTACGCAAAGAGTTGCAACGGGTTGTTGAATTCGCGGGTCTCGCTGACAACGGACCGAAAGCGATGGAAGCACTACTTCCGTTAAGAATGAGATACAACCTATTAGATGTTGGCTAGGAGATGCGATGGAAAATACGAAAACCCAGATTGAAAAGATTTTGTCGGACGCAGACGAGACTACGCGGAAGGTAGTCGCCGAGGTATTTAAGCTAGAACAAGAAGCGCTCCACACTTCCACTTCTTACGGGATCGTCGAAGAGGTGGTTGGTCGTATCAAGGACGTCGTGAAATGAGATTGCTATCACTGAGTGTCGAAAACTTTAGACAGTTCTGTGGACCTTACCGAATCCGTTTTGCGACGTCGGAAGACCGAAATGTAACGGTAGTCTACGGAGCTAATGGAGCGGGGAAGACCACGTTCTTAAATGCCTTTACTTGGTGCCTCTACGACAAATTTACGCCGGCTTTCGAGAAGCCTGACCATCTTATTAACGAAAAAACGTGGAGCGAAGCTTCCGCAGGAAGCGATGTTTCGTGCAAGGTGGTAGTGGAATTTGATCACGAAGATCGTAGGTACGTGGTGCAACGTGTTACAACCCGTCGCAAGCAGGAATCAGGTGAATCGCAGGTAGTGCGGGATTCTGAATTATCGATTGACGTTACAGAGGAAAGTGGAAGCACCACAAGAGTAAAGATCCCGGATCAAATAATCGGCCAAATACTCCCCTCTCGCTTATCTTCCTTTTTCTTCTTTGACGGAGAGCGAATCGAGAACCTAGTGAAGCCGGAAGCCTATCAGGAGATTCAGGACGCAATCAAGACCGTTCTGGGGCTTGAAGCCGTAGAGCGAGCAATCAAGCATCTGGCTACAGCAGGAAAAAAGTTAGAGAGTGAACTAAAGGAAGTTGCGACTCCCGAAACTCAGAAACATATTGCAGAAAAACAAAGCTACGAAAAGGATGCCGAGACAAAGAGGGAGGACAAAATCAAGGCTGTGTCGAACATCGAATCCCTGAAAAAGGAACAGGGGGCCATCGAAGAGAAGCTTCGTGGCCTTGAAGAAGCAAAACGACTTCAAGAAAAGCGTGATGGGCTTCAAAAAGAATATGATGAAAACGAAGCGTCGATCGTTGCCGCTCGTAAAGAAGTAGCGCGTAAGTGCAGTCGACATGGGTACCTCGCTTTTAGCAAGAATCTATTCGAGTCTGTTGTTGTGGCATTGAACTCGCACAGGGATAAGGGCGAGATTCCTTCGCCAATGAAGAGACAATTCGTGGAAGATTTACTTGAAAGAGCAGAATGTATTTGTGGCACCCCTCTCACTCCTGGGACAGGACCCTACGACAAGGTAAAAAGTTGGAAGGATCGTTCAGGTTTGGCCGACGTCGAGGAGGCTTGGACTAGACTTTGCGCTCACGCAGAAGACTTGCAATCAGCCCGTGAGGAGCTGTTTCAGTTTTTAAGCGAAAAGAACAGTTTCCTCGCAGCTCGGGCAGCAACCAGGACACTGTTGCGTCAGCGCCTTACCGCAGTTGGGGATGCGTTAGGGGCTACAGAGTCTGAGGAAGTCCGTCAACTCGAGGAAAGACGGCATAAGGTTGTCGAGCAAGAGGAGCAGTATAAAAAGACGATTTGGAATTTGGATCGGGAGCTAGAAGAATTGGAGAAACACATAAAGGACAAAGAACGCCAAATTCAAGCATCACAGGTTCAGGAGACAAAAGAGAAAAAGGCGAGGCTGCGTGTACAAGCTGCCCGTCGAGCCCGCGAAGTATTCGAAAAGATCCTTCAATTGCGAACTGACGACGTTCGATGCCAGCTCGACGAGCGCATCAAGAGCACCTATTCTAAAATTTCATATAAGGCATACACGCCGGGGTTGAACGACCAGTTTCACCTAGAGTTGACCAAGGCGATTGGTTCGTCTGGAGAAGCCGTGGCGAAGGGAACCGGCGAAAATCAAATTCTCAGCCTTTCTTTCGTGGGTGCTCTTGCCGACCTCGCACGGAGTCGGCTGGGCGATGGCAGTCGGACGAGCCACGCCATTGGGTTTCAGGGTGGAATCTATCCAATCGTGATGGATTCGCCGTTTGGCAGTCTGGATGAAAACTATCGGGAGCAAGTGGCTGGCGCGATCCCTTTGTTGGCCCCACAAGTCATCGTTTTTGTCACAAAGAGCCAAGGACTTGGTGAGGTCAGAGAAAAGTTTTTGCCAAGGATCGGAATAGAAGCTGTCATTACGTACTTCACCCCTAAGCCAGAAGTTGACGAAGAGGAAATCGCTTTGGGCGGCAAAAAATACCCATATATACAAAAGAGCGGAAATGCAAACGAATGGGCAATCGTTACGGAGGTGGGCAGTGGAAAGAAATGAGAAGGGTACTGAACAAAGCCGAGGGGTGGCGAGACGTGTAAGGCGCCCGAAGGATAGAGAAGATTTATTTCAAGCTCTTGTTCAAGAAGAGGGGATATTTGATATTTACGCGCACCTTCTCACCTTCGCAGCTGCTCTGGGTTTTTTTCGCAACCGCAGGGAGCCATTTGAACATTCCGGAGAGCCAATTGC
Source organism: Candidatus Acidiferrum sp. (assembly GCA_041485085.1). GTDB lineage: Bacteria > Acidobacteriota > Terriglobia > Acidiferrales > UBA7541 > Acidiferrum. The sequence continues at coordinate 2,763 of JBGPIX010000090.1, read as the reverse complement.
TTGGGAAGTGTTCTTGAACGCAGGTCATGAGTCTTTCGTCAATGCAATTGCGGCGACCTCGACGGGAGATCTGGAAATCTTGTCTTACGACCGCCTAGCAGACCGACTAGCCGTGTTCGAAGAGTACGCAAACGGCGGTCTAATTGAACTGCAAAAAGAACTGCGCGTTGATCGAAATCCACTTGACCGCATCAGAGAACTGATGATTGAGGCACAATCTCAAGCTGAGAGTCAGAAGGCTCCTGAGATAGAAAGAATGGCGAGAGATTTGTCTTGGTGAGAAGCATTGTGATCACTTGCGATTCCGATTGACGTAATTCAGCAGACCTCCAAATGCTCCACTGAGTTTCGGCACCAGGTGAGATTGTTGGTGAGGGTCAAATTAATTTAGGTGAAACGAGCCCAGGCATAGGTGTATTGATCATGGATCGAGAGGGAGACTTCCTGCTGCTCGTTGCAGTGCTCTTTTCGCTTCGCGCAATTCTTGTAGACGGGTTTCTAGTTCCGTTGCGTAGATCACCGAGCGCTCATGAATTCTTGCATTCTGGATTGCGACAGCCGCGGGTATGGCAAGGGACTTCGATAGACGCTGATGTTCTTCGGTGAATCGACGAGGAGCTTTCCCCCCTAGAGATAAGATACCGAGAACGCAACCGCCGGCGACAAGTGGTATACCCAGCCACGAACGACAGTTGTTAAGCAGTTGTGTGGACTGCCACTCTGACTCAATATCGATGTCGTGCAGCAGGATGACCTTCTTTTCAAACAGCACGCGGTGCAAGAACACATTGTTCGATGTCTTCAGTGTGAGCCCAATCCTCTTAGGCATGATACGAGGAGCTTCACGGGCGACCATCAACTGTAGTCCGTCTTCCACGAAGAGAACCGTCGCATTGTCGAATGGAACCAACTCCGAAATGCATTGCAACAGCGTATCAAGAACCGCATCCATCGCTAGATTTTGACTGAGAGCGAGAGTGGATTTGCGGAGTGCTTCGGCTTCGGCACGGGCGGCCTCGGCAGCGTCGAGGTGCTGTGCAATCTGCATTTCGGCTTGCTTGCGCAAAGTAATATCTTGAGCAGTTCCCACGAGCCACCGCGTAACTCCATCGGCTCGGACCGGAAAGCCTTTTGCCCAGATCCAGCGAGCGATTCCATCGGCGCGGATGTAACGAAACTCTTCGTCAAACGTACCAGAACTTATGACCTCCCGAAGTTTAGAAAGAACACGGATGCGGTCTTCCGGGTGGATCAGATCGCGGTAAGAGGACGGGTTGGTGCGAAGACTCTCGACGCTGTGGCCAGTAAGAGTTACGTATGCTTGGTTTACGTAGGTGACTTCCTGCGTGTTAGCATCCATCATCCAAAATATTTCCTGGATGTTATTGGCCATATGTTGGAAGCGTTCTTCGCTTTTGCGTAAGGAAACCTCGGCGCGCACACGTTCAGTAGAGTCGCAGAGAATAAACACATGACGGCCGGGCAGGTAATTCGCCGCTACGGTGAAATCTACAACCAACAAAGTTCCGTCTCCTGCAACTAAGGTCGCTTGCCCCCGTTTGTACTTGCTGTCGATAAACGAAGCCCAAGTCTGATGGAACACCTCAGACTCAGGAAACAAGTGCCTGAAGTGTTGGCCGATGAGTTCTTGCGCTGGGATGCGCAGGATGAACGCAGCAGCAGGATTTGCATCCAAGCAATTCCCCGCTTGGTCGAAAATCAGAATTCCGTCGAGTACGTTTTGGAAAATGGACGAGAATTCGCAATCGGTGTCACGAAAGGCTTGGTCTGTTTCTTGATGTTCGTTGCGAAAGTACCAGAGTGAATAGACGTTCAAGAGTGCCGCGAAGCTCAAAGCAACAAGAAGCGACGGAACTAGGCTCGTGGCAAATATGGAATGGTGGTTGTAAGGAAAAAGTGACAGGCAGAGAAATCCTGCCGAAACGGCTAGCGTGGCGATGGAACACCACCGAAGCCAAAGTGGAGAGGATTGGCAAAACGCCTTCGAGGACTTTGACGGATTCATGGGAGTCCCAATGACATCTGGCATTTCTTAGGATTCCTAAGCTATCACCGTCCAATGCCCATCTTCATTTTCGATGCGGCCATGTCCGTAATTAAGGACACGTTCATCTGTGGCGCGATTCGCGTTCTCTAAAGCTACGAGAGCTTTCACTTAGAATAAAGCGCTCAGGATTTGACGGGCATGGCCTAGCTGTTTTGAGTCAAGACTGGACAACAAGTGGTCGATATTCTTTCGAAGTGTTTTTGGGTCGGCTACGGATTCAAACTCAAAAAACTTCGCAGGGGAAACATTCAGGCATTTGGCGAGAGCAATAATTAGATCGAAAGACGGCTGCCGTTCTCCTCGTTCTATTCGCCCAAGGTGCTTGACTTCAATATCCACTTTTTCTGCTACTTGCCAAATCTTTAGTTTTCTGGACTTGCGCACGGAACGTACCAAGCCACCGAATTGTGACGCCGCGGTCATGGAAGTCTTCAATTTGGACAATAGACTTGAGAGCGCTAATGAAAAACCACCACACAAGTCACTAATTCATTGACAAGTAGGCCTGTGAGGCGTAATTACGAATACAAAGGAGATTTTTCCATTGCCCGCATGACATCTGAGGGAAGGACAGCTATCGCCTTGCACATCTTCACGATGGTCTCTAATTTGGCACTAACCAGACCGCGTTCGATCAAGCTGACAGTTGTTCGGTCACATCCTGCCTCTTCGCTTACCGTTTCTTGCGATATCCG
>JBGPIX010000089.1:0-16410 GCA_041485085.1 Candidatus Acidiferrum sp. | reverse complement strand
CGCGATCGCATAGCCGACTGTGGAGGTGACAAACTGCAGGCGCTTGAAGGAACAGTCCGAATCCCGAGTCAGCCCATTCACCTGCACCTTGACGCGGCAAGCAAGAACGTCTTTCCATGTCTTGGCACCGTCATTGGTTATCGAGATTAGTTCCCCGGTGATGGCCACCCCGTGCGTTTCTGAAGTAAACAGGTAGTCGTCAGGGTAATTTCGATGAGGATGGGAACCAGCCATGATCCAGTGATTGCCGTCGCGCGTGTGCAAGAAATTGTGGTCCGGACCAAATGCCCAGCCTTGCCTAGGGCTGAGAAAACGCAATTCTCGCGGCGCGGCCTCGGCGGATTGCGGGTCACCATACTGAACGTCCCAATGGTCGCCGCCGTCCGCGGTGTGCACGATCACGCCGCCTCTCGTATAGTTGTTTCCCACCCCGCCGGTGACCCAACCCTCGTCGCCGGATACGAAATATGTGCTAATGAACTCGATGTCGTCCGGATAGTTCACCGGCTCCCAAATGCCTTTGAATTTCGACTGTGGCGCGGCCGTTGCGGTTGCCGGCTTCTTCGCCGGCACGCTGGGGCGCTTCGGGGGAGGCCCCTGTGCGGGGGCTGCAAGAGCACAAGCTATCAGCCCCACGATCGCGCAAACGCCCTTAAATAACCATTGATTTCTTCTGTTCTGCGTCATGTAAGCATCTCCTCCAAGAAAGTTTTCATGGCTACTGCTCGATGGTCATCAATGCGGCCCATTTAGAATCTGCAGGCTGGGGTCAATGTAGATGTTCAGGATGTTGTTCTCCGTTACGAACTCATGCACACCAGGGGCTTCAACTACCAACTTGCGGTTGGGGGTGTAGGAGGGACCAACCATGTCCGTGTTTGGCGCGGGGCAAATGAATGGATAATTGATGTGGGCAACCCCGCGATCTGCATTTCCCGCCAATCCATCGATCGCCCATGGACCGGCGACGAGATTGTTGGAATTGTCCAGCAGCTTGATTGTGATTGTGCCGACGGCTGGGATTGCCGTCTGATTCCATACTCCAAACGCGCGCGTAATCGTCTTGGAAGCGCAGGTATTTTGACAGGTCTGCCCTTGGGAGGGATAGTAGGCGCAATCCACTTTCGCCGAAGGAAATATCGCGACTAGATCAGGGAGAGGATGGGGCTGATGTCCTGGCGGCAGTTGAACATGAGCGAGTTCTCCGACCGTGTAGGTCAGCCGAACCGGCTCGCCCGCACCCTTTGCTCCTGAAGCCAGCGGCTGGCTGGGTGGTGCACCCAATTGCACAATCTTGCAGCAGGATGAAGTTCCATTGAGGGATACCTCTCGCGTTTTGAAATTCGCGTAGACGGGTTGCCCCTTTCTTATCCTTTCCATCTCTAATTTATCTGGGACGGAAAAGCTGAACACCCGGTCATTGGCGTTCTCGCGAGCGGTCACAAGATTCTTAGCCGGATCAAGACTCGTGACCGAGCAGCATGGCGCCGGACCGGATTTTTGCGCGATTACAGCCGCAGCGCAGAGAACCAGAAGCGAAACCAATCTAAACAAGTGCTTCATCATGGCGGCTATCCCTTTCAGTTCAAGAGCTTGCCTGGCAGAAAAATCAGACTGGCCGAAAGCCCATCCACCCCCGTGGATTTCTTGTCTTTGACGCACCCTGTCATCCATGTGAAATGTGCCCTACTTCCGGACGCTGTCGGCGCATCTGGTTCCCTCAAGTCAGGCTGCTCTAACTCATTTCGCTCTCTGCATATAACGCGTAGAACCCCCCTCAAATGGCTCACCGAGGTGCAAATTTCTTGTAGGCAGGCAAGGGAGAACTCCTGGGGCTCGAACCTAGCTGGGGCTAAGATGCTGAGGAGAAAGAATTTCCCCGTCGGTGGCGTGGCGATATTTGTTATTTTGATTGTCGCCGGTAGGGAGATATACTCTGAGAATCTCAGGGGAGCGTAAGGGGCGTTCGAAGCCCTCATTCGCTCGTTTGTAGGCCGCATACGGTCGGTCGGCCGGGTCAGTGCCCCAATTAGCTTCACGTATGACAAGAGTTGCGAATCCTGGTGGCGAAAGCGAGCGCTCCCTCGCTGAGCGTACTTCCACGCTTTATTTGGAGTTACGCCGCATTGCCGGCTATTACCTGCGACAGGAACGCCCCAACCACACGCTTCAGGCCACGGCCCTCGTCCACGAGGTTTATCTCCGCTTGGTTGACCAGAGACAAGTTCAGTGGGAGAACCGCAACCAGTTTCTTGGCATTGCGGCCCAGTTGATGCGCCGGATTCTGCTCGATTACAGCCGCCGTCATCAGGCCGCGAAGCGGGGTGGAAACGTCGAGAAGGTGTTCTTGGAGGAAGCGTCCATCCTTTCGAAAACTCGGCCCGCAGACGTGGTGGCACTGGACGAAGCTCTCACGCGATTGGCTGGGATCGATGCACAGCAAGCTCGCCTCGTGGAACTGCGTTTTTTTGGCGGTCTGAATATTGAAGAAACCGCCGGCGTCCTGGAAGTCTCGCCCGCCACGGTCAAGCGAAATTGGACTGTGGCAAAAGCTTGGTTGGCACGCGAACTCTCCAAAATGCGGGGATTGGAATGCCAGAGAGATGGGAGCAGGTAAAGGAGATTCTCGCGCTGGCGTTGGAACAAAGTCCCGCTGAACGCGGTACTTTTGTTCGCCAAGCGTGTGGCACGGACAACGCGCTATGCGCGGAGGTGGAATCTCTCATCGCTCACAGCGGTGATGCTGATAGTCTTCTTGAGGTCTCCCCCGTCCCTCATTTCCTCTCATTTTCCCCAGACTCGATGATCGGAAGAAAGATCGGGGCTTATCGCACCATTCGCTTGATCGGACACGGCGGCATGGCCGTCGTTTATTTGGGCGAGCGAGATGATCAACTTTTCCAAAAACAGGTGGCCATCAAGATGGTCCAGCCTGGAACAAATACCGAGGAGATCTCCCGCCGGTTCCGCAATGAGCGGCAAACACTGGCGTCGCTCGACCATCCGAACATCGTGAAGCTCATCGACGGTGGAAGCACCGAAGAAGGCATGCCGTACCTCGTAATGGAATATGTGGACGGAGTACCCATCGATCAGTACTGCGACATTCATACGCTTTCCATCGAGGAGCGCCTCCAACTGTTTCGCACCATCTGTTCGGCCGTGGAATATGCTCACCAGAAGCTTGTCATCCATCGGGACCTCAAACCCGCGAATATCCTGATCACAAAGGAAGGTGTACCCCGCCTCCTAGATTTCGGTATTGCAAAGTTGTTGGACCCGGCCCTCTTCCACACGAAGTTAGTCACCCAAACGGCCTGGCGCCCGATGACACCCGAATACGCAAGCCCGGAACAGGTGCGCGGCCAGGGAGTAACGAAATTAACCGATATCTATTCGCTCGGAGTGCTGGTCTACGAGTTGTTGACGGATCATCGGCCCTATCGGGTTGCAAGTCAGTCCCTTTTGGAAATCGAACATTCAATTTGTGAAGAAGAAACAGAGAAGCCAAGCACGGTGGTGGGAAGGACGGAAGACCGCGTGTCGAACAGCACCCAAGAAACCACGGTCATTACTCCCGAGTTGGTTGCCAAGAACCGCGGCTTGGAACCGATCGAACTTCGGCACCGTCTACAGGGCGACCTCGATACCATCCTGATGAAAGCGCTTCGCAAGAAGCCCCAAGACCGGTACGCTTCCGCACAAGAGTTCTCGAACGACATCGAACGGCATCTCGGTGGCCACCCGGTGGTTGCGCGACGACCAACTCTTTCCTATCGTGGCGGCCGCCTTCTCAAGAGACACAAAGAGTCCGTCGGCACCGCAATCATCCTGCTGGTTCTCGCATCCGTCGTTGGCATCTGGGTGGCGCAGCATACGTGGACGCGAGATGCTGATAAAAAGATAACGAGTTTACCCGCCGGGACCCGCCGTTCGGTGGCTGTATTGGGCTTCAAGAACCTTTCAGCTCGTCCGGACACTGCGTGGATCTCAACAGCTTTTTCGGAGATGCTGGCAACAGAACTAGGAGCAGGGGAACAGCTTCGCACCATTTCCGGCGAAACCGTTGCGCGTATGAAAACAGATCTTGCTCTCTCAGATCTGGATAGCCTAGCGCCCGATTCCCTCGCACGCGTTCGCCGATATCTGAACACTGACTTCGTCGTTCTAGGATCCTATCTCGATTTGGGAAAGAGTTCTGGAGGCCAAATTCGTTTCGATCTTCGCATGCAAGATGCGGCAAAAGAAGAAACGATTGCAGCCATTTCCGAAACGAGCAGCGAGGAGCAACTGCTGGATCTGGTTTCGCGGAGCGGAAGAGAACTGCGGGAAAAGCTCGGTGTAGCCGAGGTCCGCGAGTTGCAATCGGCCGGGATACGAGCATCGGTATCCTCCAGTCCGGACGCCATGCGCTTCTACTCCGAAGGGTTGGCGAAGCTTCGGGCCTTTGATGTTCTCGGGGCTAGAGATCTGCTCGTGCGCACCGTGAATGCAGACCCTTCTTACCCTCTGGCACACGCCGCGCTGGCACAAGCGTGGACAAATCTCGGATATAACAAGAACGCGGTGGCCGAAGCAAAGAAAGCCTTGGATCTCGGCAATATGCTATCTCGAGAGGACCATGCTGCCGTGGAGGCTCATTACTACGAGGCAAGCAAAGATTGGGAAAAGGCCATTCAAACCTATCAAACCCTCTCCGCTTCGTTTCCAGACAATTTAGAGTACGGTCTCGATTTGGTGAATGCCCAAATTGGGGGGGAACGCGCGAACGACGCTTTGAGTTCGCTCGCCAAGATTCGGAAATCGTTTCCTGCGGCAAAGAACGACCCACGCATTGATTTGGCCGAAGAACAAGCAGCATATTTGTTATCAGACAACAAGCGGGTGGTTAGCGTCGCGGACGCGGCCATCAAGAAATCCGAAGCATCTGGGGCGAGACTCTTGACTGCGCGTGCCTCTGTCCTTCAATGCCGGGCGTTCGCCAGTCTCGGACAGACGCAGGAAGCGGGAAAAGCTTGCGATCGAGCGCGGCGCCTTTACGACGACTCGGGAGATCTGGCTGGCGAAGCACAAGCTCTGCACTCCGCGGCCGAGGTACCTCTCAATCAAGGGGATCTTGCTCAGGCGAAGGTTTTGTACGAGCAAGCGCTCGCCATGACACGAAAAGTTGGCGATAAGAGAGCGATGGCCCGGGAACTTGGGAATCTCGGTTTGATAGCCGCTCAGCAGGGCGATTCCGCTTTGGCGGAGAAAATTTACGCCGAAACTCTTCAGGACTTTGGCGATGCTGGAGACAAGCATGGAATGGCCGTCACTGCAGGGAATACAGGTGATCTTTTTCATTCACAAGGGCGATTGGGGAAGGCTCTGGCGGAATACCGCGAGGCCTTGGTGCTGGCGCGCGAAGTGGGCCACAAGAGTTCCGAAGCAATCGACCTCCAATTGATCGGCAACGTTTTAATGGAACAAGGTGAATTGAACGCCGCCATGCAGATGTTCCAGCAGGCGGCCAGCATCCAGCAAAAGATCAATGACAAGAGCTATTATGCGGCGACGCTCGTCTCGATAGGGAGATTGCAACGTCAACGAGGCGACTTGGATGGCGCGAAGAAGTCCTATGAAGAAGCTTTTTCGCTGCGGCAGCAGCTGGGCGAAAAAGGAAGTATGGCTGACACCGAAATTCCTCTTGCAGAGTTAGCATGCGACTCGGATCAAGGTGCAAACGCCGAGAAGCTCGCACGGGACGCCGTACAGGAGTTTGAGAGAGAAAACGAGTCGGACGCACAAATCCTGGCTCTAGCTTTGCTGTCCCGGGCGCTGCTGCAGCAAGGAAAGACCGGTGAGGCGCAGGCGGCCATCGCCAAAGCAAAGACGCTGGCTGCGAAAAGTAGCGATGTAGCCACGCGGCTCGTTTTCGAGGTCGATAATGCTTATGTCCGGGCGGCTGCTAGGGATTTTAGTGGTGCGGAACGTCTTGCCAAGAGCGCTTTCGCTGAAGCGAATAAGCTCGGTTTCGTTCAAACACAGTTGGAAGCTTCGCTTGCCCTGGGCGAAATCCAAATGAAGGGCCAGAATCCAGTGGCGGGCCGAGTCGTGCTACTGCAACTCGGGAAAGATGCTCACGCTAGGGGTTTCTCATTAATCGCAAAAAAGGCCTCAGCCGCCCTCGAATCAAGATCTGCGAAATAGTTCCTTGTCCCTCGCCAAAACTCTGACCGACCAAAGAATAGGTGACTTACTGCGACTCGACGCTAGGAGGCACTTGCTGCTCGACGCTTACGATATCTTTCCGCGTCCCGCATTCCGAAAGCTTCGGAATGAGGCCACTCTGCGGAGCAGGTGCCACAGAATCCAGCTTAGTGGCTAGGCAAAGTCTGAACTTGTTTGCGGTTCTGATGTAGGGTGCCAACCCGCTTCCCGCGTGGGAACAACTGAAGGAACGCTGAGCGTTCCTGACCGCTCCAAACACTACTGCATGCTCCCGAATGTGCCTCGTAAGTTGTTGACACGCCGTCCCCTGTAGACTTGCCAACGTTGAGTTGTTCAGTCTTTCCTTTCATTGCCAGAGCCATTGGGTGCCACCCTTGAGGCTCTTATTGCCGCCTTTTGCCGCCTCGACAAATCGCTAAGTTGTTGTTGGAAAACAGGATGATTGGTAGGGGTGGTGGGGATCGAACTAAAAGCGACGTTGAGAGCGCGTAAGTTATTGATTCCAGTAAACGCGAAAAACGCCAAAAACACCGGATTCGCCCAAGTGAGGTACACGCCGGGTACACGGCGTAGGAAGCAGAAAGCGCGCGGCTGCTGAATTGGCTTGGCCAATAGCCGCTGGTAAAATAGTCAGGGGTAGGTCGGAACAAGCCATGACGGACAATAGAGTGGAGTTTGGGTTTCCTGATTTTGCTGCAACTGTTTTTGCGGAGCATGGTCCGGCGCTTACGCTCGCATACGAACATTCTCACCTTGCTAACAAGATGATCGGCGCCCTACCCAACGAGATGCCACGCGACCAAGTTGTGGTTAACATGCTGGTCCGAATGACAACAACGGGTTGGATTGAACTATTGATCTTTGTGGGGCACGGGGCCGGGCTAGGTGCGATGAAGATTGCGAGGGGAATGTTTGAGACTTCTGTGATGGCCGAATACGTGAGACGGACACCGGAAGAAATAGATGACTACATCGAGTACGGCCATGTACTCGACTTTAAGCGGATTAAACTATTTCCAGAAGCCGTCTCAGCCGAAAAAGCCCGCGAGGTCGAAAACGAATACAACCGCGTGAAAGCTCGCTTTGAAAACAAAAACGGCAAAATGCGGAATCACTGGAACAAGCACCCGGTCTCGTACATGGCCGAAAAAGTGGGGCGTGCGGAGCAATACGAGATTCCTTACAGTCTCGCTGCGTCCATTCACCACGGAAACTTCGAAGCCATGATTGCGCATCTTTCTGGCGACGAAACTCAACTGGACATCGAATCGCCACCATCGCTTGTGTGGGTCAGACAAGCGTTGGTGAGCGGTCATGTTTATTTATTGCAGGCTCTAAACACCTTGAATACGTTCTTTGACCTCGGATTCGACTTGAATGCGGCTGGCGAAGAGTTCGAGAACGTATGGCGAAAACCCGCGACATCAGCAGCGTCGGGAGACTGAAACCTGATGACGAAGACTTGCATCAATCCTAGGGCGTGTCTTTGTGTTTCACGTCCACGCTATCCATTCCGGCTCTCGTATCCCAAGGCACGGCGATGACGTAGCGAAAAAAGCGCATAGAATGTCCCCTCTCTGTAAGCCTTTATTCGGAGTTCCATTTTGCGTCTGCCCTTTTCCGTCTTCAGGTTGCGAACCGATGGAACCTTGCATTTCGTGGAGGAAGCGAAAAGCCTCGACGATGCAAGAGCGCGCGTACAAGAACTGGCCGAATTATGGCCCGTCGAGTACATTATTTCTAATCGGGCAACGGGAGAGCGAGTCACCATTACCACAGGTCGCAACCGGACTAGGTAAGGTCGGGGAGTTGGCTGTGTTCTGTAGTGGACAGCGCCCGGCGCATAATTCCTGGGACGCTCATACTCGCTTCTCTTCCATCCGCAATTTCAGAGCTTCAAGCTCCCGCTTGGTCATGCCTTGCAGAGCCATCGCCGTTGCCAGATACAAAGCGGGAACGTGTTTCATTTTGTTGCCGTGTTCTACCTTGCGACGGAGTTTTTGTACTTCTGGGTCAGCGCCCACTTTCAAAAACACTTCATACGCATCGGAGATGGGCAGAGTCTTTTCAATCAGACCGTGCTTAACCAGAATCCGATGATACGAAGGCACTGCCAGCGCGGATGGATGGGTCTGCGGGGTGCGCTTGTTTTGTTTTGGGTGTTTCATCGCGCTATGCTGACACGTTTTTTCGTCGGATGGACAAAGAACTAAGAATGATGAAGCTCCTGCGAGGAGAGTCGGAACTGAGAGTTGTCATCCACTATCTGCCAAAAAATATCGAGCGCCCAGGTGCGAACATCGTGGGCATCGGGTGTCCTCATCTGCTGGGTTTTGTCCAGTCGCCTGTCGGATAATACATCTGGATTCCGATCACAAAGGAATCATCCGTATAGGACTGACAGTACACGACGCGGGCTTGCGAGTAGAGATTGCCGCGGATCGACCGAACCGAAAGCGGTTGATTTGGCTGCCAAATCTTCTTCGTCACAACTCGGGCACCATGGCAACTTATGTCGATTGTGGGCGCGAGTTCGAAGGTTGGAATATCCGGATTATAAAGATTCACAAACATCTTCACAGGAATACGAACTTCCTTTCGGCAGAAAGGGGGCATCTCTCCCAAGGCTGCTCCTTCGGGCCGGGAGGTCCCAACACTTCGAAGCCTACCTTTGTGGTCCTTGGAAGCAATGGTACTGGGGGACAACGGCCCGTTGGGCGAGTCTGCGCACATCCACAGCCCCAAGAATCCGACCAATGTAGAATGGCGGCGCGAGGTGTCGTCCGATGGGAGAAAAGGAATACGAAGGTGCTGACTTCGGTTGGCCTAACTAGCGGACTGTTGTACGTTAAAAGAATATGCCGAACCGGCGAACTGAATTGAATGGGGTCAGGTCTGACCTCCGGCGCTCAAGGCGAGTGCCTGCGCAACTGCCGGTGGTCGTACAAGGCAAGTCGACAGACGGAATTCCATTCGCTGATCCCACGCGTGCTGTCGTACTTAGTGCTCATGGTTGTCTCATTACTTTGTCGGAGTCCGTCAGATTGGGCGAAAGGCTTATCTTGCAGAACGTCGCCAACCGCCAGGAACAAGACTGCGGAATCGTGTACCTAGGTGAGAAGCAGGGCGGCAGAACCGAAGTTGGCCTTCGTTTCAAAACCGCCGCCCCGCGGTTCTGGGGCCTTGAGCACCCACCTCGGGACTGGAAGGTAGTCTTGAGCTGAGTATTTCCACCGTGCGGGCTAGCCCGACTAATTCGGTGCCCCATGAGTAATCTCAGCAGTCTTTGTGCATACCGTGGTAATTATTTTTCATAAAAAACTTGCGCGAGTGCGCATGTCCGCTTCACTCTTGGGTGTAACAGTGCATTGCGTTCCTTGCAGATTGACCCAGCGATTCCTGTTCCTGGGCCACACGTGGCAGAGTTAGATGCACGAGCGAGCGCATCTTGGAAAAGCAGGTTCTTCATTCACGTAGGCACAACCGGCGAGTTAAGACGCCTCACGGTGTGTTGGCCCTTTGGCGTTGCGGCCGAACTGAAGATACGTCGCGAGTTAAAGATCTGAGTGTGGGTGGTCTTTTTGTCGAAACAAAGAAGGTCTGTCCTGTCGAAGCGACGGTTAAACTTAATTTTCTTGTAGAGGACGGAGAGATCATGGCCGATGCCACTGTGCGCTACGTTAAGGCCGGGAGTGGATTAGGTCTGCAATTCAAGGCTGTTCGCAAAGAAGATCGTGAACGATTCGCGACAATGATTAGAAGGCTCATCCAGCCAGAATAACTGTTGGTAAAAGGGCTCATCCTACCTAAAGAACCCCACGGACGGTTTAGACATCTTCTAGTTGAGCTTCGTTCATACCGAAATAGTGGCCTAGTTCGTGGAGTACCGTCTGGCGGATTTCCTTTCGGATTTCGTCTTCGTTGGAGCAAACGGCCTCGATGTTTTTCTGATAGAGCACGATGCGGTCGGGACCCGCACGTAGGTCAAACACGCTTTTCTTAGTTGTGGGTATGCCTTCGAAGACGCCTAACACCAAACTCTCAGCATTCGAATCTATGCCAGCATTTCGCGAGCCTCTGCGTGCCAATTGCTCGGGAGGCACGTTCTCTACTAGAACGGCTACATTGTGAATTCGCTTGCGAAACTTCGTAGGCAGAGCGTTCAGCGCCTCCTCCACCAGTTTGACGAACTTTTCTCGCTCCATCTTACGTTCCTCGGGCCAGACGGCGGGGCGACAGTTACAAAAGACTATACGGGAATTGACCGTCGAGAAATATTACTGATGGTAGCTTTAGCAACCTCGGAGAAAGCATGGATATTCTTGCGGCACTGAAAACGGAGGAATCAAAACTGCAACAACAGTTGGACACCTGAATGCAACAAACAGCGCATGCCGGCAGCGACCCCACACGTAGGACAGGGGACAGAGAACAACTGTTTTGCCGTCAGGTTGCTCGTCCTCATTTGAATAGGGTGCGACAAAACCAGCCGCAAAACTGTTCCATTAAGAACATTATGCGCACCAGCCATCGAAAACTGTCGGTCTTACCGGACAACTTGTTGGTAACAAGGCTTCCCAGCGACCCATGGACTCAATGCCCGATAAACGGGGTTGTGGAATATCGGTCTCCAAGAGTAACTGCGATGGGCTTCTAGGATTTGCGGGATTACCAGGGTCGGAGTCGAACCCCTCGGGGGAATTGATACTACGTAACTTATTGATTCTACGAAACAGCAAAACGGAGAAAAACCGCAAAAAAGCCGAAGTAGGGTACACGCCAGGTACACGGCCGGGTTCAGAAAGTCTCCGTCATCCGCAAGGACGAACGGCTCAATCTCCTTGCCATGAACCGTCAAACTGTCTTTCGCATAGGAATTAAAAAACTGAGTGTTTTTACGCAGGTTCTCCCAAAGAGAAGGGTGTTCGCATGTTGTCTGGCATATTTTCTGCTGCCTATCGCGTTTCAGGAGAATTGTGCGCGTGGGTAGTTCAAATTGCGCACTTGCGAACCATACACCGCTTCCCTTTATTAACAGATTATTCACAGATTTATAGCATGGGTTCTATTGACACGCCATGCACGATACTCTAATAGTCGCAACTTCAGCACGAAATTGCGAAGACTTGATCGCCTGTTTGACGCAGATGACAAAGGGGGGTGGTTGTGGTTGCGCTTTCCTACTTTTGCCGCAGGCGATCCTTGGTGACGAGGATCTCGTTAACACTCTGCGATAGCTGGCATAGTGCTGTCTATTTTTTCACAATTTCAGTTTGCACGAAATAATGGAGGTGCTTGTGTTCTGGAAACGCTGTGTCTTGGTGTTGGCTTTGGCTGTATTGACCTGTGTTTTTAGCCCCGGTGCGGCGGCTCAGTCAAATAACAGTTGTTTGGCCATTACCACGTGGTGGTTTCCCCTTTCCATTCCAACGGGGTGGTCTTACTACGGACCGTATCCAGGAACTTACACGTATCTAATCTGGGCATGGAACGCTACGTGCCCGCCGCCCCCTCCTTGCCCATGTTCTGGTGCCCCTGGAGGCCCACCCTCTCATACCGCCGGAAACCCGATCTCTTTAGCTACAGGCAACACTTATATAGAGCAAAAAGACATTCGAATCCCGGGACTGAACGGCGGATTAAATCTAGTCAGAAGATGGAACAGTATTTGGCCGGCCAGTCAAAGCACACTCCAAATTGGTCTATTTGGCCCCAATTGGCGCTCAACGTTTGAGGAGCAAGTTTTCGTTGGTAGTGACAATTACATAAAATACTTGCGCAGTGACGGTAGTTTTTGGTCTTTCGGGACTGCCAGCAACGCACCTGGATCATGGGCTCCCGCAGCGCCTCAGAATGTTTCCGCGTTGCTAACAACGCCCAGCACGGCCACTCCGTACTGGACGATCACCTTTCAAAATGGAGAGCAGAGACGCTTTGATGGCACGAGCGGGATGCTGACAGCCATTATCGACCGGAACGGAAATACCACAACGTTGACCTACGATGGTGCAAATCGACTTGTGACAATTACCGACCCAGCGTCACGCCACCTTACCTTTACTTATGGAAGTTCATCTAGCCACTTGGTCACCGGTGTTTCGTCCGACGCCGGGATCAGCCTGAGTTACGCGTACGACGGGCAAAACAGACTAAGCCAGGTCACGAATCCTGATTTGACGACAGTTTCGTTCGCTTATGACTCACAGTCCCGGATTCTTTCAGTAACGGACATGAACGGGAAAATCCTCGAGTCGCACACATACGACAGCAATGGCCGCGGATTGACTTCGTCGCGAGCTGCAGGCGTGGAAGCCGTAACGCTTTCATATCCCAACCCGTGATCATCGTTGGCGGTTAGCCGTCAGTCGTTATCGAACCATTTTGATGAGCTTGGATCTTGAGATTTGGAGATAACTCTTATGCGTAGGCGCAACTGGAAATCGATCCCGATCCTAGCGATCCTCTTTCTGTTCTTCCTTCCGGTCATTGCTCGTGCGGCCGCTCCCCACATCACGTCGCTAACGCCAAATACTGGGGCGGTGGGATCGTCGATAGTAATTGCCGGATCCAATTTCGGATCAACTAAAGGGTCCAGCACGGTCAAATTCAACGGTACGACGGCGACGACGACAAGTTGGGGAGCATCGAGCATTACCGCCACCGTGCCTACGGGTGCAACAACTGGCAACGTTGTGGTGACGGTCTCTGGTTCGGCAAGTAATGGCGTCACATTCACGGTGACGGCGGCGCCGAGCATCACATCGTTGACGCCGAATACAGGGGCTGTGGGGTCGTCGATCGTGATTGCTGGATCGAACTTTGGGCCAAGTCAAGGGAACGGCAACGTAAAGTTCAATGGGACGAGCGCAACAACGATTACGAGTTGGGGAGCAAGCAGTATCACTGCCACGGTACCCAGCGGGGCGACAACCGGCAACGTAGTGGTGACAGCCGCGGGCGGCGTAGCGAGTTCTGGCGTCACGTTCACCGTGACGGCAGCCCCGAGCATTACATCGTTGACGCCGAACACGGGAGCCGTGGGGTCGTCGATCGTGATTGCAGGATCTAACTTTGGGCCGAGCCAAGGGAACGGCAACGTAAAGTTCAATGGGACGAGCGCAACAACGATTACGAGTTGGGGAGCAAGCAGCATCACGGCCACCGTACCGAGTGGAGCGACAACCGGCAACGTGGTGGTGACAGCCGCGGGTGGCGTAGCGAGTTCTGGCGTCACGTTCACCGTGACGGCAGTGCCGAGCATCACGTCGTTGACGCCGAATACCGGAGCCGTGGGATCGTCGATCGTGATTGCAGGATCCAACTTCGGGCCGAGCCAGGGGAACGGCAACGTAAAGTTCAACGGCACGAGCGCAACAACGATTACGAGTTGGGGAGCAAGCAGTATTACTGCCACGGTGCCGAGCGGGTCAACAACCGGCAACGTAGTGGTGACAGCGGCGGGCGGAGTAGCAAGTTCTGGAGTTACTTTCACGGTGACAGGCGCACCGAGCATCACGTCGCTGACGCCGAATACCGGAGCAGTGGGATCCTCGATCGTGATTGCGGGATCAAACTTTGGGCCAAGCCAAGGGAACGGCAGTGTGAAATTCAATGGGACGAGCGCAACGACGATTACGAGTTGGGGAGCAAGCAGCATCACGGCCACGGTGCCGAGCGGAGCGACAACGGGCAATGTGGTGGTGACGGCCGCGGGTGGCATAGCGAGTTCTGGTGTCACATTCACCGTGACGGCGGCGCCGAGTATCACTTCGTTGACGCCGAACACAGGTGCAGTGGGGTCGTCGATCGTAATTGCCGGATCGAACTTCGGTGCGACGCAGGGCAATGGTGGAGTGACCTTCAACGGGACGAGCGCAACGACGGTTACGAGTTGGGGAGCAAGCAGCATCACAGCCACAGCACCCAGTGGGGCGACCACTGGAAGCGTTGTGGTAACGGCAGCAGGTGGGGTACCGAGCAGCGGTGTGAACTTTACGGTGGTTCCGGCACCGAGCATCACAAGCTTGTCGGTAACGTCTGGAGCCGTCGGGACTGCAGTGACTGTCACAGGATCGAATTTTGGGAGTTCGCAGGGAACCGGGGCGGTGACGTTCAATGGGACGACGGCAAGTGTGACGTCTTGGGGCGCGTCGAGTATAGGCGTGACGGTCCCCAACGGAGCGACTACCGGCAACGTGGTGGTGACTGCGGCGGGCGGGGTGGCAAGCAACGGTACGAACTTTACGGTACTTCCAACGCCGAGTATCACTAGCTTGTCCGTGACCTCCGGAGCTGTTGGAACACCGGTGACGATCACCGGCACAAATTTCGGAGCATCCCAAGGTACAAGTACAGTGACGTTCAACGGTACTACAGCGACCCCGGCAAACTGGAGCATCACTAGTATTACGGTTCCGGTTCCGTCCGGCGCAACGACCGGGAACGTAGTTGTGAGCGTGGGGGGTGTCTCCAGCAATGGCATCGCGTTTACCGTTCTGCCAGGCATTAGCGGGCTGTCCGCGACAATAGGAGCCGTGGGCGCCGCAATCACGATTACGGGAACGAATTTCGGATCGAGTCAAGGTTCGAGCACGGTCACCTTTAACGGAACGCCGACGACACCAACGAGTTGGAGCACGTTCACTATAGGAGCGCCTGTCCCATCAGGTGCAACAACGGGAAATGTGGTCGTTACGGTCGCGGGAGCGGCGAGCAGCGGCGTCAATTTCACAGTTGTTCCCGCCCCGAGTATCACCAATCTGTCTGTGACTTCGGGAGTCGTTGGAACTCCGGTCACGATCACAGGGGCGAACTTCGGCGCGACTCAAGGCACCAGCACAGTGACCTTCAACGGTACAGGTGCGCTGCCTTCGAGCTGGAATTCGACAAGCATCGTGGTGCCGGTTCCAAGTGGAGCGACAACTGGGAACGTGGCTGTAAACGCTAGCGGTGTGGCGAGCAATGGCATCAACTTCACGGTGGTTGAGACGCTGAGCATCACGAATCTGTCGCCGACATCAGGTGCCATAGGATCCGAAGTTGCAATTACGGGGACAGGATTCGGAGCCACTCAGGGCAGTAGCACGATCTCGCTGAACAATACGACTGTTCCCGTCGCGAGCTGGAGCGATTCGAGCATTATTGCGAACGTGCCGTCAGGTGCATCGTCAGGACCTTTTTCGGTGACTGTCGGAGGGCACACCGTAAATAGTGCGACCTTCTCGGTGACAACTCTTCCTGCCGGCTGGTCGGATGGAGACATTGGTTCCGTGGGTGTAGCGGGCGGCGGGACGTATGCCAACGGGACGTTCACAGTGACAGGAGCAGGGCTGCGGACGTGGGGTTCCAGCGATGGAATTCATTTCGTCTATCAATCCTTGACTGGTGACGGGACGATTGTAGCGCGCTTGGTCAGCTTGCAGACGGGGAACTCCGGTCCGTTGGCAGGAGTGATGATTCGCGAGACTCTGGACCCAGCCTCGACCTTTGCATTCACGATGTACTATCAGAATTTCACCTACTTACAGGAACGAGCGAGCACGGGGGTAGCCTCAACGTACCAAGGCGGAAGTAATGTGTCGCCGCCTATTTGGTTAAAACTGGTGCGGACCGGGAACACGTTTAATGGGTATACGTCATATAACGGAGTGACCTGGATTCAAGTTGGGACAACCCAGACGATCAATATGGCCCAGAATATCTATGTGGGGCTGGCAGTGAGCAGCGGCAATACGTCAACAACGGTCGCCGCCGCGTTTGACAATGTGTCGATTAATTCGACGGCGGCTCAGGCGCCGGTTATTACAAGTGTATCTGCAACAACCGGATCAATCGGAAGTCAAGTCGAAATCAGTGGATCCGGCTTTGGGGCTTCAGAGAACGGAAGTTTAGTCACACTAAACAATGCTCCAGTGACAATCAACTCGTGGAGTAGTGCGTCGATTGTTTTCACGATACCGGCAGGAGGGACCACGGGGTATCTGGTGGCTTCCATTGCGCCAAGCATGAACGACAGTAACCCGGTGTTTTTCACAGTGACGTCGCAGCCGCTGCCGGCGTCGTGGCTGGATCAGGACGTGGGGCAAGTTCAATATGGTGGAAGCGCAACCTATACGAACGGCACGTTCACCGTGAACGGGTCGGGCTTGCAGATCGGCGGAACCAGCGACCAAATGCATTTCGTGTATCAGTCTTTGCAGG
>JBGPIX010000088.1:0-16432 GCA_041485085.1 Candidatus Acidiferrum sp. | reverse complement strand
GATTCGCGTAAGCATAAATTGGGATTGATACGGCTCCTTTGCCCCAACATGATATGACATGCAGACCGTCTGTGCGCCCTTTGTTCCGCAGGCTGCCGCGACCCATGGCAAGAATTTGCCTGAGGTGGTTTTCCAAACCGCAGGTTTTGTCATTTGCAAGACAGTGGATTGAGATGTTGTGAGGTGCTCTGAGGTCTTATGAGTTGCAGTTTCGGCGGTTTGCTAATTCACCCTGACCTGTTCGCACAGACCGATTTTTGTTTGTTTTGTTAGCCTTACGATCTTCTCAGTTGTGCTAGACGCCCTCATTTGCAGTCTATTGTTCAGCAAATGTTCAGCAACAATTCTCGCCTCCAACCCTTCGGTTAACAGCCGTGAAACTGATTTAATCACAATTTGCCGGAGCCGAGACAAATCGAGGGGAATCAGCAAGTTCTGATGAAACGGGAACAGTTCAATTTTCCTTCTCTTTTCTGTTTTTATTCGCTATTTGCCACATTTCATCATCGTTCGCATGACACCTACATGACACTCAGACAACCCTTCGGCTAAGAACCGAACGGTTGCCCCGGTGCCCGTGGCGTTCAGGACCATAGCGGCAGTTTGCTAATTTTCCCTGCCCTGTTCGTACTCACCACGCTTCATTTGTTTTGAATGACTTAGAGTGCGCTCATTTGCGCTGAATCACCCCATTTGCACGCTTTTGTGCACCAACTGTGCACCAAGAAGTCTTTCTCACCCCAATATTCGAGTGCGGAAAACCGCCGCCTGCCCGTTCTGAGTCCTTCCTGCCGTGCTACAGTTCAGGCAGAACAAAGCTATGTCACTGTACAGAGACTGCTTCATTGGAACTGGTGCAAATTCCCAATTGACTCTTCTCGAGACGGTGCGTGATGTCATGAATGCCGCGCCCCATAGAACCGTGCATGAGACTAAGGTGGATGGACCCACCTAATCACGGATATTTCGTTGAGTATTGAAGAGGATTCGTCCCAGCTGAATTTCTGCCGCTCTTAGAGGAGGTCGTCATGCGAAGCATGTTCCAGGCGAAACGCTCACTTGGCGTGAGCGCATTCTTTGGCTTGCTCTTGTTACAGCCGCAAATTGCCTTTGCACAGGAGACCGGAAATGCCAACACAACCGGTGCTTCGCAATCTACGAAGAAGGTCGATCTTGCGACGATTGAATCTTTGCTGCATCAGCTACAAGCGGAGGTGCGAGATCTGAGGGATCAGGTAAAGGACCTGAAAGTACGGCAGGAATCGGCGCAGGCTGAATCCGCGCAGTTGCGGAAAGAACTCGATCAAACCAGATCTCATCTCGTCGTCCCGGCGAGCTCGGCGAATGCTTTTACCTCGGAGCATGTGGTGTCCGAGACCACCAGTGGACAACCATCAACGGAGGAGCGCATTACGAAACTGGAGGAGGACCTACAACTCGCGGACGCCAAGGTCACGGAGCAGAACCAAACTAAAGTCGAGAGCGCATCAAAGTATCGTGTTTTGTTGTCGGGAATAGTGCTGTTCAATACGTACAGTGAGCGCGGATCGGTGGACAACGCAGATTTTCCACAATTGGTCATTCCTCGTGGGCTCCTCTCGTCAGGCGGCTCTTTCGGGGCATCCGTGCGTCAGTCGCAGATTGGTTTCCAGGCGTTTGGCCCGACCATTGCCGGTGCGCGTGCGAGTGCAGATATCCAATTTGATTTTGCCGGTGGATTCCCCGAGGCACAAAACGGGGCGTCATTTGGGATCATGCGTCTGAGGACTGGGACAATTCGGTTTGACTGGACGAATACTTCGCTGGTAGGCGGGCAGGATTCACTTTTCTTTGCGCCCTTAAGTCCCACCTCGATTGCAACCCTTGGAATCCCAGCCATGGCTTATTCAGGGAATCTTTGGAGTTGGACGCCACAGGTTCGCCTAGAGCACAAGTTTAACCTATCGGACTCCTCTTCTTTTGCAATACAAGGCGGAATTCTGGACAATCTGACTGGGGATCCACCCCCTTCCCTATACGAGCGATATCCAAGCTGGGGTGAATACTCAGGCCAGCCAGCGTACGCGACAAGACTTTCATGGACCCAAAGGGTTCATGGACAGGATCTTACGATCGGCGCCGGAGGATATTATAGCCGCCAGCTTTGGGGATTCAACCGGAGCGTGGACGGCTGGGCGGGTACTATGGATTTGAAGCTTCCGCTCGGCAGGATGTTTGAATTCACCAGTCAATTTTACCGGGGGCGCGCCGTAGGGGGCATTGGCGGGGGCTTGGGACAGAGTGTTCTTTGGAATGGATCCCTGTCTGACCCAAACACTCAAGTGCATGGCCTTCACTCTCTGGGAGGGTGGGCGCAACTGAAGTATAAAGCTACCCCGAAATTGCAGTTCAATGGAGCCTTGGGGCAGGACAATCCTTTCTCTTCCGACTTGAGGAATTTCGGCGGCAATGGAAGCTATTACGGCGTGCTATTCTCAAGAAATCAAAGCGCGCTAGCGAATTTTATTTATCAGCCGCGGTCTGACTTCATGTTTTCTTTGGAATACAGAAGACTGAAAACCTTTATATTGGACAGCAATCCCAACACGGCAAACGTCGTCAATTTCAGTCTGGGGTACATATTTTAGTGCGAGCTTCTTCACAAGTTCGACGCATCGCTACGGCAGGAATTGTCTGCTGTACTTCACTCTTGTATGGCGGCCTTGCCTATGGGCAACTGAGCACGGTAAGTGCTCACGTGGAGATCAAGAAAAAATCCGAGCCCGCGCCGGAGAAGGGAGTCGTGGCGCCGGTTGATTTGTCGGATGTAGTGTTGTGGCTGAAACCGCTGGATCGGGCGGCGGAGGTCGCTCTTACCCAGCAATCTCACAAAAAATTGCAACTGACACAGAAGAACAAGAGCTTTCAGCCTCATGTCGTTGTCGTACCAGTCGGTTCGGCGGTGGATTTTCCCAATCGGGATCCATTCTTTCACAATGTTTTTTCCATGTTTGATGGCAAACGATTTGATCTAGGGCTTTATGAAGCGGGAGCATCCAACTCCGTTCGATTCGATCGCCTGGGGGTCAGCTTTTTGTTTTGTAACATTCACCCAGAGATGAGTGCAGTCGTAATTGCGGTGGATACCCCTTACTACGGGGTATCCGACCGCAGCGGAAACATCACGATACCCAACCTCCCGGATGGCAAATACGAATTGCATCTGTGGTACGAGCGAAGTCTGCCAGAGGATCTAAGGAAGCTAACGAGAACTATCAGTCTGTCATCGGTGACAAAGGATTTAGGTACAATCAGCGTCCCTGAAAATCCCAATTTCTCCCCGGCTCACAAAAACAAGTTCGGCCAGGATTACACGTCTCCGCATGCACGACCTTATTCGCATCCTTAGCGAATCTCAAACCTAAAAATCTTGCTCGAAAATGG
This sequence comes from Candidatus Acidiferrum sp., assembly GCA_041485085.1. Classification (GTDB taxonomy): domain Bacteria; phylum Acidobacteriota; class Terriglobia; order Acidiferrales; family UBA7541; genus Acidiferrum. The sequence goes on along the minus strand of JBGPIX010000088.1, from coordinate 13,009 downwards.
CATGAACCATTCCCCAACAATTCCAGAGTGGCGCTCAAGTGAATGCGGATTGCACACCTTTGATGGCAGGTTGATGTGAAAGGGGCAGTCGTACGAGCACGGTGGTTCCGCGTTCCGAGGTCTGCTCGATGGACACAGAACCAGAATGGTCTTGCACGATTTTGCTGACAATAGCAAGGCCCAGCCCTGTGCCGTTAGGCTTTCCATAGCTTACGAACGGATCAAAAAGCGTGTCCCGAATGCATTCAGGAATGCCGCGACCGCCGTCCCTGATGCGTATTTCGAAGTCCTGGTCGGTACTTTTGGCAGTAATCTTGACAGCGGCGTCAAGCCCCTGTGAGGCCTCGCAAGCATTCAGAATTAGGTTGAAAAACACGCGTTCCAGCTTTTTTGAGTCGAACATGCCTTCCAGGTTTTCAGCCGCGAGGAGGCAAATATTCGAATTCCGAAATTCGGGTCTTGCGTGGATCGCCTCGATCGCCCGCCGAATCACCTGGTCGATTCTCGTTCGTGTGGGACTGATCGCATTGCGCTGATACGACAACTCCCGGAGAGAGTCGATTAGGTCGGTCATCTGGGTCGCCGCGGTCTTGATCTCTTCGTAGATCTCATCCTTTTTGAACTTTAATTCGTCCGCCTCGTAGAGAAACTCCGCATTGGCAACGATCGCTGCGAGATAATGGCGCAAGTCATGGGAAATGGAACTTGCAGCCCTGGCTAGTGCGGCGACGCGCTCGGCATCTATTCGCTGTTGTTGCATGGACAAAAGCTGGCCTCGCATTTGCGCGAAAGAGGTACTCAACTCGACGAGTTCAGTGCTACCTCGTGGTGTGATGGAGTACGTGAAGTCCCCGGCCGCAAGAGCCTTTACAGCTGCCACCAGATTGTCCAGAGGACGCGTTACTGTTCGAGCTACGAATCCAAACAGCAGCGCCTCAAACAGCACAGCCAATGCGCACACCAAATAAATGGTACGGTTCAACCCTGCAATCAAAGAGTTGAGGGGTGCAAGCGGCATCATCACGTAACAGTGAACCGGAGACATTGACGATCCATGTAGCAATACGGAAGAAAACGCGTATTGATCCGTTTGGAGAGCCAGTCTGCCCGAAGTCACACCCGACGCAGCATCTCCTAAGCGAATTCGCCGTTCTAGGTCTGCTTCGTCTTGTGGAGGGAGGGTGGAGGCGATCAGGGTGTCGTTGCTGCTGAGGGCGATTTGGTTTCCGGCGACCGCGGCGAGTTGTTGCGCGACGGTGGAATCCACTTGATAGCCGACTGCGAGCAGACCCAACTGTTGCTCCTTTTGCCCGGCTCCGGAAGTGATGGAATGAAGGAAAACCCAGTAGAGTCGGCCGTCGTCATACCACCAGGAGGCATCTTCTCCGAGGTCCATGGAACGTTGAAGATCGCGTGCGGCAGCAGCCGGCGCCCATCCAGGCGTGGTCGTGTGCAGTGCGACCACCTCACGGTCGGGCTTGGCGAGTACGAAGAGATCGCTTCCTGCCAGTTTCCAGAAGGTCTCTGAACCATCCTGGATCGTGGGCGCGTGTTCAGTTGTCATGAGCGCCTTGAGTGTGGGCAGTTCAGCAAGCATCCCAGCAGTTCGCGATAACTGTAATTCCCGCTGCCGCTGTACGGTTTCGAAAGCACGTACCGATGCATTCGTACCATCTCGAATGTTTCTTTCAACCTCGACATTTACTGTGTGCCGAATGAAGACGAGGATCGACCCTGCCAATCCAAGAACGATCAACAGAGCAGCGATAAAGAGCTGAGACCGCAGTCGGTACGTTGTCATAGTGTATCTAGAGGGCAGCTTTCCATACTTGTCCGGTCCCTAAACATCCAGGACGAGTTTATATCCTGCACCGTGCATCGTCAGCAGGAAGCGCGGCTCAGCAGGATCCGGTTCCAACTTCTGACGCAAGCGGAGGATGTGATTGTCCACAGTCCGCGTGGAGGGATAATTCTGATATCCCCATACTTCGTTGAGCAGTTCCTCCCGGGACACTACCCTACCGGCGGAAGAAGCCAAGTACTTCAGCAGCTTGAATTCCTGCGTTGTAAGTGTGACGGCCTGACCTGATCGAATCGCTTCCATGCTCGTAAAGTCGATCCGCGCGTCACCCAAAGTAAGTACCTCATGGCTGACCTGCTTGGGAGCAACCTGAGAATCCGGCTGGGGTTTTGTTCCACTGCGACGCATTGCACGGCGCACACGCGCCAGAAGCTCTTTCGGACTGAACGGCTTGGTCACGTAGTCGTCTGCGCCGAGCTCCAGAAGCAGGACTTTGTCATCCACTTCCGAATTGGCACTTAATATAACGATCGGGACCGCCGCTGCCAGAGCCTTAAATTCGCGGCAAAGTTCCTTGCCCGAAATACCAGGGAGCTTTAGATCGAGAACCACCACACACGGCAGCTCTTTGCGGAACATTTCGAGGCCGCTTGGGCCATCCGGCGCAATTTGAACCTGCAGTGAGTCTGCTTCGAATAAGCGCTGAAGCGTGCGCTGCATCGGGCGGCTGTCTTCCACGATCAGAACGGTTGCCATGCTAATCGCCTCGGCTTGTCGAAAGTCCGCAGTTGATGGGTAATGATTCTCAGGATCTGGAGAATATGTGTCCGCCACCATGATAACTCCTGGCCCGCGAGGACAATTTGAGATTCTTGATAAGTTGTAGGGAAGATGATTTCAATCGGTTGGTAAATGGGACGCCAACCTCACCTCCTACCTCGTATCAGATCACTGCCCTACTCCCCGAAGTTCACAAACCGCAAGGCTTTGCGAACCGTACCAGCGAGAGGGGAAATTTGTACAACTGCATGGTAATCCCTGACGAGCCACAAAATAGCCATTTGCCGCTGATTATTCAAACTGTTGACAATTCCGTGACGAAATTCAGACTTGTGGCGACTCTGGTGCTGCAAAGCGGCTCAAAATAATTTTGGCAGGAAACAGAGACTGAAAAAAGTGCCTGTGATTTGGCAGGAGAGTGAATCATTCGGCCGATTGCCGCAACATCGATTCTATAACCTTCTAACTCACAGTGAGTTTCTTGCAGGGACAACTCGGAACAGTTTTGCAACTCTTCCGGAATAGCCTTTCCCCTGTTCTCTGGGGCAGGTCACTCACAAAAAGCATAACAATTTGTTTGCTTGCCGGTGACATTCCTGGGACAACTACGGATTCTTTCTTCCCTATCCTTTCTCGTCAAGAGACGGGCCGCGTTTCTCACAATTCGTCACAACGTGAAAACTCAAGCGCGTTTCCGGCTCTCACAGGCCATGCTCATTTAGAGACACGGAGGAAGACGCAGATGCGAAAAATAACGGTATTTTTCTTCTTGGGCTTACTTAGTGCAGTTCTACTGGCAGGTTGTGGCGGTTCATACAGTCCGCCTCCGGTAGTTCCTGGCCCAGGCGCGCAAACGGCACAGGTGAGCGTTTCTCTGACGGATGCTCCTCCTGCTGGCGTTACCGTTTTTTCGTTTGAAGTAACGGTGACGGGCGCAACCCTAAATCCTGGCAACGTAGACCTTCTGGCCGGAAAGAGCCTCCAGAGAATTGAGGTGAAGAAGCTGGAGACGGAGAATGCGTTTCTTAGCACGGCAAACATTGCCGCTGGAAACTACACAAGTCTCAATCTTACCTTTTCCAATCCAGAGCTGACGTTTCGCAACGACACAGGCGCTGTGCTAGCCGGATGCGCCTCCGGGAGTGTTTGTGAGATTAAACCATCCGGAACGCTAGCTGCCACTGTAAATGGTCAATTCTATTCGTCGGGCGGAACGCAAACTGGCGTGTTGGTTGATCTGAATCTCGCCAATCTGATAACACCATCACTTGGCGTGGACTTCACCAGCGCGGTTACAGCGACTCAACAAACAAAGGAAGTCGAAGGCCAGCTGGAGGATATCGATGATGCGAACGGGATTGTGGCCAGTCCCTCATCCAGTCAATTCGTATTGCAGACTACCGACATGGGGAACATCACAGTCGCCATCGACTCGAACACGAAGTTCGATGGATTCAATACCTGCGCCGCGGCAAACGTAACTTGCGTTCAGAGCGGCCAGTCCGTCGAGGTCGATCTGATGCTGCTTGCGGGCGGCACCTTTTTGGCCAAGAAGGTCGAATTGCAAGACGATGCCCAAGGGGCGGCCGATGACGAACTCGACGGCGTCATCTCTAAGATTGACGGACCCGCTCAGTTTGAGTTGGTTGTCATTGACGAGCTTCGCTCCGTTGCGAACGTCTCTGTCGGCGATCCCGTCACAATCATGCTTACCACCACAGGCGGGGGCACTTCGTTTCAGGTGGATACCAACGGCCTCAATGTTCCGACGACCCTCCAGCAAGCATTTGAGGGAGCGACCGACACTTCACAATTGCTGCCTGGTCAGACTGTACAAGTGCGCAAGCGCGCCATGACCGGTGGACCAGCGCCCGCGGCCATTACCATCACCACCGATCGCGTCCGACTCCGCGACACGCGTTTCACCGCAACTGTTTCCGGTGCACCGACCGGGAGCAATTTTAATGTCGGAGGCCTGCCTGGCTTGTTTACCTCGGCGGGCATAAGCCAGATCCAGGTCCAGACCTCTTCGCAGACGAATTTTGAAAACGTCAGCGGAGTCAGCGGTCTTGCCAACGGCACGACTCTCTCGCTTCGCGGGCTGCTTTTCAGTACTACATCGAACCCCGTGTTGATCGCGGACAAAGTTCGCAAGAGATGAGTCTCCAATAGAGTTAACACTTTGTCTGGGCCCGAACTCTCACCACGTGGGCCGGGCCCAGGCTAAGGATTCCTACGGGGGCAAGGCTCCTGCGAACCTTCCAGGAGCAATCTGCCCATAGCAAAAGCGATTTGACCATGGAGGATGCCAGAATGTGGGAAGACAGCCAGTATTGCTGGGTGGTCTTCTGCAGGAATCGGTGGTTTCATCTTAGGCGAAACCTCTTTTACGGGCATAGGATCGCTCTTGCCGAAACGGATGCAGTCGCACCGTTACCGCCGCTTGAAGACCGCTTCACCGTGCACTGTGACCTTTGCGGGAAGGTGTATCTGTACAGATCTTCCGACGTCTTGCGCTACCAGCAAAAAGTACCTGCGTCATTCACTCAGCATCCGCTGTTTGGTGCCGACCAGGGATCACATTCAAGCTCTGATTGAAATTCGATCTAAACGATAGCCAGGTCCCCCACTTTTCAGGTCACAGGCAAACATCATAGCCCGTGCTTCAAATTAGAACCACGGCCCCTGGACCAAGCAATCGCAAGGCTCATCACACTCGGATTCATTGTCCAGGAGGCATTATGAAACGCGCAGCCATTGTCGGCGGCGGAATTGGCGGACTCACGACTGCAATCGCGTTGCGCAAGATTGGATTTGAGGTCCAAATTTACGAGCGGTCAGCTGAGTTGAAAGAGGTGGGGTCGGGCATGAGCCTATGGCCGAATGCTGTCAGGTCTCTGGAACAAATTGATTCGCGCGTTCTGAATAAGTTCAGGACCAACGGTCGATCGCTTCGGCGGCTCCTAATAAGGGAAGCAAGCGGCAGCCTGATTAAGACGGTGCGACTTTTTGGCACCGAGGCCGGCGGAATTGCGGTTCATCGAGCCGAATTGCAATCCTCCCTAGCTGAAGCTGTACCTGCCAGTTCAATCTACTTAAACCACACTTTCTCACGACTGGAGAGTCGCCCCTCCTCAGTGGTGCTTCATTTTGACAACGGAGCGACTGCTGAAGTTGATCTAGTCGTGGGTTGCGATGGCATACACTCAGCAGTGCGAAAATCCCTCAATCTGGAATGCAAACTTAGCAATCGGCCCTATTTTGTTTGGCGTGGCATGGTTCGAATAAATCCAAGGAACGATGTCCGGCATTTAGGATTGGACCGAGACGGCGACTTTTCTGAATCCTACGGACACGGCCGACGGTTTGGCATTTTGCGTTTAGGCCCAGGACGAATTCACTGGTATGCGGTTGCAAACAATTCATTGCGTCCGGCAGATCTGTCCGAAAGTGCGGCACTTCTTCAACTTTATTCAACATGGCATGCTCCAATTCCAGAGCTCATCAGGAGCGCGGAGAGCATCATACTCACAAGAGTTCAAGATCGATTGTCATTTCTCCCTTGGACGAGGGGATGCATTGCGACTCTTGGTGATGCTGCTCATCCTATCAGTCCAAACTTCGGTCAGGGAGCTTGCTTGGCGATCGAGGACGCGGTCGTACTGGCTGCCTGTTTGAGGTCAACCCAAGGAATCTCAAATGCGCTTCGGCAATACGAGAAATCTAGACGCCGCCGTTGCCTCGAAGTCATCTTGGCCTCGCGTGGAGTGGGCCGTTTGGCCCAAATTCAGAACCGTGCGCTCGTGCATCTGCGAAAGCATTTCTTTAAACTGGCGCCGTCGGCTTTGACTACATATTGGTTTCGCCGTAGTTGTGACTTCTATCCACCGTCCCTAGCTACCTGCTAAACCGCACTTTCTTCTTATATTCGAATCGCAGGTACTTGGATGACTGACGCCTAGCTCGACGAAAAACAATTTCGGAAGACGTCGCGACCAGGCCCGTTAAACCCTCATTTATCTTCCCGTGATTCGTTGACGAATCTAACGTGGTTTGAACGGCTGCCAGGTAAGTGCGCTTATCCTGCGTTTGGCAATTAGCTGATTTGCACCTGGTCCCGAGAGGTATCTGGGACTACCAACTGGTGAACATTCGGTGAAGACGGTCAGTTCAAAGCTGCGCGACTCCAAAGCCATGAAGCGCGCATAGAATTCTGTATGTGACACTGATGTTTCTGTCTAATACACTGCCTCAATAGAATTCAGACACCCTCTCGCAAATAAAACATGAGATGCGTGATGATGGCGCTGCGACGGAAGGCCTAATTCGAGATGCCGCGTCAACACGCGAATCAATGAGAATGCCCTCAGAGCTTACGCCCAATGAGCTGCGCGGCCTTTCGGAGTCCGAAGCTGCCGCTCGTCTAAATACCGAAGGGCTCAATGAACTGCCTGCGTCCCAGCCTAAGAACATCTGGGCGACCGCGTTCGAAATCCTGCGCGAGCCGATGTTCTTGCTTCTCGTAGCAGCTGGCCTGCTCTACGTCGTACTCGGTGATCTGCGTGAGGCAACAGCATTACTCGCTGCGATTTTCGTGGTAATCGGCATCACGCTCTACCAGGAACGCAAGGCGGAGCGCGCGCTCGAAGCTCTCCGAGATCTGTCCAGTCCCCGAGCCCTGGTGGTTCGTGATGGTGTCGAACGTCGTATCGCCGGCCGAGAGGTTGCTCGTGGAGACCTTGTGGTGTTGTCCGAAGGAGATCGCGTGCCCGCCGATGCGGTCGTGTTCACATCCGTGAATCTGACTGCCGACGAATCTCTCCTGACCGGAGAATCCGTACCCGTCCGAAAAGCTCCAACTGACGCAGTCCCGTCAGCCATGGCGCGGCCCGGAGGGGACGACCTGCCGTTTGTCTATTCTGGAACTCTCATCGTACAAGGCCGCGGAATCGCGCGGGTGCTTGCAACCGGCGGAAGAACGGAGCTGGGGCGAATCGGCAAAGCGCTTGACATCCTGCATTCTGACAAGACTCCTCTGCAAAGAGAGACTGGCCGGCTGGTCCGAGTCTTTGCCAGCCTGGCCCTAGCGTTATGCGCAGTAGCCGTCATTGCGTACGGTCTCTCTCGCGGTGACTGGCCAAAGGCAGTTCTCGTCGGGTTGACGATGGCCATGTCCATGGTTCCCGAAGAGATGCCTGTGGTGCTCACCATCTTCCTCGCGCTGGGTGCCTGGCGGATTTCGCGGCGAGGCGTCCTCACACGCCGTATCCCGGCCGTCGAGACACTTGGCGCTACGACCGTGCTTTGCGTGGACAAGACTGGCACGCTCACGCAAAACCAGATGTCCATTAGCACATTGTTTGCCGACGCTGAGTTTCTCTCAGTAGCTAGCGGCCCGGCACCACCACTCACTGGTGGCTTTCCAAATCTCCTCATCACGTCCATCCTGGCAAGTCAAAGAGAGCCGTTCGACCCGATGGAAAAGGCTCTTCAACGCCTCGCGAACGAATCCCTACCCAGTGACCCTGCCTTAGACGCGCCCGTATTGGTGCGCGAGTATCCGCTCTCGCCGCAGCTTCTGGCGGTAACTCGCGTTTGGGAAACATCCGCTTCGGACACCTTTCAGGTGGCCACCAAGGGTGCGCCGGAAGCCATCGCACGGCTATGCAAACTGCAGAACGCCGAAGCCAAGGAATTGTTCGAGCGGGTAACTGAAATGGCAGCACAGGGGTTGCGCGTCCTCGGCGTCGCGCGGGCGGTTTGGCCGAAAGGCGAAACGCCTCCTTCTCCATCTGCGTTTGATTTCGGGTTTCTTGGATTGATCGGGCTAGCCGATCCGGTCCGGCCCGCAGTACCTGCTGCCATCCGTGAGTGCCTGATCGCTGGTATTCGCGTGGTGATGATTACGGGAGACTATCCAGCAACCGCACAGAATATTGCTCGTCAGATCGGGCTTCCCAACCCAGAACGATGTGTCACCGGAGCGGAGCTGGAAGCGCTGGACGAGTTGGCTTTGCAGGAACGCATCAAGACCTACAACATATTCGCGCGCACTGTCCCGGAGCAAAAGCTGCGCCTGGTCAAAGCGCTCCAGGCAAATGGCGAAGTCGTCGCAATGACCGGAGACGGTGTTAATGACGCACCGGCGTTGCGCGCAGCGGACATAGGTGTCGCAATGGGCGGACGTGGTACCGATGTCGCGCGTGAGTCTGCTTCGCTCGTCCTTCTCGAGGACGACTTTTCTTCTCTCGTGGTCGCGGTCAGGCTGGGCCGCCGCATCTTCGACAACCTTCGTAAAGCACTGAGCTATGTCTTCGCGATTCATGTCCCCATCGCCGGGATGTCGCTCTTGCCTGTTGTCTTTCGGTGGCCGCTCGTCCTCCTACCGCTACATATCGTCTTCCTCGAGCTCATCATTGACCCGGCATGTTCAACCGCCTTTGAAGCGGAACCAGAAGAAGCGGATGTGATGCAACGCCCGCCGCGCGACCCGAGGCAGCCGCTGTTTAACCGCAAAAATATTTTGCTCAGCCTCTTGCAGGGGGCGGGAACTCTGGCTGCTGTCCTCATCGTATTCGTCATCGCCCTCAAGCGGGGTCAGGGGGAACTGGACGCACGCGCCCTTGCATTCACAACACTGATTGTGGCAAACCTCGGACTCATCTGGACGAATCGATCCGGGTCGCGAACTGTTTTAGAAACGCTGCGTTCGCCGAATCGCGCGCTGTGGTGGGTCACGGCTGGCGCCTTCGGGTTTCTCGCGCTGGTGCTCTACGTTCCGTTTCTCCGAGATCTCTTCCAGTTCTCATTCCTGCATCCTGTGGATCTCGCCATCTGTTTTGGTGCGGCCACGCTGAGTCTCTTTTGGTTTGACCTGCTTAAGATCAACCGCCACCCGGCCCGTTCACGATAGTGTTCGCCTCAATGACCGCTCTCGCCTGCCCATTGGCCCAAAGGAGCTTACGAGTCGAACTTAGATTCTCGAAGTACGACAACCCACCTCCGCCCTGCCGTATAAGACAGCGAAAACACCGCCCAAGCTGTTGCTGCATCTGCAGTGTCGCCGGGGCTTTCTACATAGAATTCAACAATCCACCTCGAGTCTCCCGGCTAGACACTCAACCAACTAGGTTAGAGCGCGTTCCGTTTTCCATCATTTTCCAATTACCCGGAAGTTTGTTTTAGTTAAGTGCCGCCAATTCAGCGCGTTAGAGTTTACTAGAGGGAGCTTGGGAAGCTTGTGACACTTTCGTGACAGCTGCGCATGAACCATTGAAAAATTAATCTGATTGAGCACCAAGCATCTGGGTCGCAACCGAAGGCTTACCTTATGTTGGCCGATTGTCTCGATCCTTGGAAATAAACCAGTCATAGTCGATTGTCCAGGCGCCCTGCCCATCGTGCGCTCTATCGCCCATGATCCCTCACGCGCCAGCACTGTCGGTGCTTTTCTGATGGCCCACAGCTGATTATAGATCAAGGAAGTATTTACGTTCGCTTCTGCACATGACCAATGAATTCGCTAGAATTTCGGAATTCGATCACCCGCAGCAAGACTTCAGTGGATGGCCCTGTACGTTTCGCGGCAAGTCCAATCGACGGAAGGAACACGGTAAATACCGACGCGATATACCAAACAACTCACTGGCTTACCGATGCTGTTTTGCGAAGCAATTGCGCGGGAGCAGGTCGGCGAATTCGGCCTGGATTACACTGCGGCGCTGGTGGCGCCTCTGGTCCCGAACCAGGCATTTGAATCCCATAAACGCTTTATTTGGTGTCGCTTACGGCAAGAGTGTTCTGGCCTGAACAGCACACCAGTCTTATGCGCCTCTTAGTTCAGCGATCCACTTTTCCAAAACCAACTGGTCGTTCGGCGGAATATTGGTGAAGACGATTCCCATCCCGGCGCTCGATTCGGCATGGGCCTCCGTGCCCAAAGCATGGAAGTTCGTACTTCTGTGGACAATCTTTATATTGACCTTTGTTCCCGGTGCCCAGGGTTCGGGTGTGTCCACATAGCATCCAAACAGGCTCATGTCGCTCGTTCGTTCTCGCATCTGAGTCTCGGACTGCACGTCAGTCAGTTCGATGTTGGCTTGGAAGGGATAACGTCGCGCGCGATGGCGATCAAGCTGCACTCGTTACGTCTCCACGAAGCCTAGTCTTATTGCACAGTGCCAAGAACGGCCACATTTCAATGCGCAACGACCTTCGGGTTTTCGTCCACCACTTAAACCATTGATTTTACAGGCCGACTGATTCCCACTGTATACCTGTTTTGACTGGTTTCGGTGCTATTTGCAGTCTAGATGGGGTCTAAGCAGGCTGTTCTCTTTTTGCCTGAAACGATTCGTTCACTGACGTCACGATATGACAAGAAGTCTTTCGACTTCGTTCCGCGAGTTAGTTGGAAATGTCGCTCCGGGGATACGGAGGAAATCGTTGTCTTATTCGCGAATGATACTACGACGCAGCACAGAGCCATTACCGGCAAAGGAGCAGTGCATCCCGTCGTTGCCGGTCCGACAGAGTTTTTCCCTTCCCACACACCTTATGTATCAACGGAGTCCGTTCTGTTTAATCACAAAGTACTTGACATACTCAGAACTAAGCAGTAGGGTCCAGCAAATTGTCCGTTCCGAGGTCCCCATGAAAAACACGCGCCTCGTGTTTTGCCTTATTCTGCTTCCACTTCTCTTCGCATCGACGGCCCAAGCTCAGTGCACAGGCTCCGCGTGCACGGAGGTTGTCAACAATGGTCCCGATTCGGCCAAGAAAATCATCGCGGTGATGGGGGACGGTTACGCCGTCTCCGACCAGGCCAAATACAACGGCGATGTACAGACGCTGGTCACCGACGGTGTTCTCGGTCACGATTTCTTTCGCGAAGACAACAATGCGTTCAACGTCTACCGCTTGAATCTGCTCTCCGTGGACTCTGGCGTCAGCCAGCGTGTCTACGATGAGCACGGCACGCCGACGGACGGAAGTGATGACACCATCGTCAGCACCACGATGAAGAACACAGCACTCGGCTACATCTGGTCAGGCTCTTGGGCACATTGCTGGCTGGAAGGCTCAGCCAATACGGGCACCCTTGTGCAAAACGCCTTAAGTGCCAATCTCGCGCGTTACGACTATGTTGTGGTTCTTCTGAATCAAGACAGCTATGGCGGATGCGGCGGAGGGGGCTTCCAAATCGTTCCGCGCGGTGTAACTTGGCCCGTTCTCGCCCATGAATATGGGCATGGCATTGGTGGACTTGGCGATGAATATTCGGGCGCCGGTGCCTACACGGGAGGGCCAATCACGTCCGGAAATTGCTCCACCGTGTTCGACCGCAACACCATCTTCTGGAGGCGATTCATTAGTCCGAATACTCCGCTCCCTACGACGTTTGGCGCGGGAATGGACAGCAATCGGACCGTGGGCGCGTTTAAAGGATGCGGGACCAAAGACACAGGCATCTACCGGCCCGTTTTCAATTGCCGGATGCGTTCGAATTCGCCCAATTATTGTCCGGTTTGCTACACCATCATGAAAAAGTCCTTGTACACCCCCGTCGGACACAATTTCTCCGATGCCATCTCGGGCGATTTTGACGGCGACGGAAAGGCCGACGTGCTCATCCACAACGGGCAAGACCTCGCGATTTACCGCACAAATCCGACGACTCACTCCCTCGACCTCGTCTGGAACGCCAACAACATCGTACCCGCTGCGCCCGGTGGCATTACTTGGCAGCCCGCCACTCACGATCAGTACTTCGTCGGCGACTTCGATGGCGATGGCAAGGACGACGTGTACGTCTTCAATGGCGTGGATTGGATCATCCCGTACTTGGGATTGCTCCGTTCGGACGGAACAGGTCTGCAGGGTGTCGCTCGATACGATGGTTCCATTCCCGGGTTCTGGCAGATGACCGCCGGTGACAAGTTCTTTGTCGGAGACTTCAACGGAGATCACAAGGCCGACCTCTACATTTTCAATGGCTCCAATTGGGCCATCCCTTACTTGGGAATGCTGCGGGCCAACGGGACCTCTCTCTCCGGCCTCGCTCGGTACGATGGCTCGATACCGGGCTGGTTCATGAAACCCAATGACCAGTTCTTCGCCGGGGATTTTGACGGCGATGGGCGAACCGATCTCTACGTCTTCAATGGCACCAACTGGAGCTACCGATATCTCGGAATGCTGAAGTCTTCCGGCTCCGCACTCTCCGACATAAAACTATTCACGAGCAACCTCCCCAACTGGTCGATGACGGCGCAGGACCGTTTCTTCGTTGGTGATGTCGACGGTGACGGAAAGTCCGACCTTTACGTCTTCAACGGTTCGAACTGGGCTTACGCCTATTTATTGATGGCGAAGTCCACCGGTTCGGGTCTCTCGTTTCTCAAGCGGTACGACAGCAGTTCGATCGCG
>JBGPIX010000087.1:0-16634 GCA_041485085.1 Candidatus Acidiferrum sp. | reverse complement strand
GTCGTCGTGAGCGAGCCCTTCACTTACAAACACCATAAGAAAGCTGGCGATTCCTTAACTCTTTCGCTCGGGGAAACCAAGGCAGCTTTCCGCATCGTCGATGTCTATTACGATTATTCCAGCGAGCGCGGAAGCATCCTGATGGATCGCAATACCATGCTGCGGTACTTGCCCGATCCAGCGACCTCCAATCTCGCCATTTATATTTCTCCTGACGCAAACGCGGAGACGGTTCGAAGCGCCATCGAAAAAGCCGCCGCGGGCCATCGCGTCCTTCTGTTTTCGAATCGGGACTTGCGTGCCGAAGCCATCCGTATTTTTGATCGCACCTTCGCCATCACCTACGCGTTGGAAGCGGTCGCCGTCGTAGTCGCGGTGATGGGCATTGCCGGAGCGCTCTTGGCTCTGGTGATTGATCGCCGCCGTGAGCTTGGCCTGCTTCGTTTCCTCGGCGCGGCTACTGGGCAAGTCCGAAAGCTGATTCTCGTTGAAGCAGGATTGCTTGGACTCCTGGCCAATTTCGCGGGCATAGCCCTGGGATTTGCGCTGTCGCTGGTTCTCATCTACGTGATCAATAAGCAGTCATTCGGCTGGACCATCCGGTTTCACTGGCCGGTTCAAATCCTTCTTGGTGCGCTGACAGTCGTGTATCTGGCCACTGTACTTGCGGCTCTCTACCCGGCGCGGGTTGCCGTGCGCTTGAATCCGCTCGAGGTCGTCCATGAGGAGTAGGTTCGCGTGCATGGCAGCGGCGCTCGTTCTTCTGCAGCCTCTCGCGGCCCAATACCGCACTGCCTTGCCGGGATACCGCTACGAATTTCCGCGCGACCATTTCAATCATCCGGAGTTTCAGACCGAGTGGTGGTACTACACCGGAAATTTGAAATCCGCGGACGGCCACCGTTTCGGATTCGAGTTGACCCTCTTCCGCCAAGCCGTCAGCCGCGATCCCGCGAAGGCCGGTGCTTGGGATGTGCAGGATCTCTACCTGGCGCATCTCGCTCTGAGCGATCTGGATGGTGGCAAGTTTTATCACGCCGAACGAACCAATCGTTCCGGGCCGGGCATCGCCGGGGTAAACGAATCCCTCGCCCGCATCTGGAACGGCAATTGGCAGATTCAATGGCACGGCAGCGACCAGGAGTTGAATGCCATCGAGCAGCGCTTTCAACTGCACTTGACGCTGCATCCGGAAAAGCCTCCCGTCATTCATGGTGAAAACGGCGTCAGCCAAAAGGCGGAGGGCCCGGGCCGCGCCTCGCACTATATTTCTCTAACGCGCCTGGCGATCTCCGGCGCAATCGAGCTAAGTAACAAGAAATTTGAAGTGACCGGCTCCGGTTGGATGGATCATGAATTCTTCACCCACCAGCTCGATTCGAACCAGACCGGCTGGGACTGGCTAAGCCTTCAACTCGAGGACCACACGGAGTTGATGCTCTTTCACATTCGCCGCAAGGACGGCTCGATTGATCCGTACTCGGCGGGTACGTACGTGGATGCCAGCGGAAAGACCACACACTTGCAGTCAAACGATTTCAGGCTGGAACCCGCTGGAGAAAAGTGGACCAGCCCGCTCACCGGTGCCGCGTATCCCATCCACTGGAAAATCTCAATTCCGAAACTAGGCATCGAGCTCGAAGCAAAAACGCCGCTCGCATCCCAGGAGCTGACAGGCAACACAAAACTTGCCCCCAACTATTGGGAAGGAGCCATCGTCCTCGCCGGTCGGCGCAATGCCCAGCCGCTTGGTGGCGCCGGCTATCTGGAGATGACCGGCTACGATCATCCCATGCAACTCGCGCCGTGACAGAGCTATTCCGCCCGTCTCTTAACACTGTTTGGCTTTAAGGAGTTAAGTTGGCTCCCCGGGCTAGATTCGAACTAGCAACCCTTCGGTTAACAGCCGAATGCTCTACCGTTGAGCTACCGGGGATCATCCTCATTTTGTGATAGTTACGCTGCCTTTTCAAGCGACATGTCCCTTGGAGACATGATTTGTAGCGGGGAGAATGATGCGCACGAACCACCGGACGGCGAAAATTCTCAAGAGTTCGTCAGCAAAGAGCATTCCGTTGACACCCGAATGGTTGGTTTCAGCAAGCTCTTACACGGAAGAGCGATGAACTCCTGCGACGATTCCCTCGCGGCGCCAGAGGATTCTCAGACTTCCTGACGATCGCATATCACATTTGTCGTGGGGACTATAGCGGTCTCGGGAAACTGTTTTCTTCGTCCTGCCCAAGCAGAGTTTCCACGCCATACTAGTTAGTCTTAAAACTGCGGTTCATGGTCTGGTTGAGTCAGACGCACGATTTTGATGTGTTGACCGGCCGGAATCGTTTATAATTGCGCCACGTAAACGGTTCCTAAAGTGTGGCCGAAGATGTCCCACTCCGCAGCCATTTCCATCGGACTCGCAGTCGCGGCGATCTTTCTGAGCGTGAGTCCGGGATTACACGCTCAGATTCAGGGAATGCAGACATTCGAAAACCGAAAAGAGGGGACGAACGTACTCCCCAACGCAGCTCCGGATCTAACCCTAATCGCAATACACAGGAATTTTGAAGATTTTTCGACAAATTCGAATTTGCACGTGCGCTTCTTTCTCCCGCCTGTTGCCGACTTTCGAACCAGAAAGGTATTCCTGGAAGCAGTAGAGCTTCAGGACTCGTTCCACTATTTCATGGAGGCAACCAGCCAGACCAGATGGAAGAACAACGGTTGGAATATCTTTGAGCCGTGGCCGACGAAGGATGTTATTGACAAGCTTGGGTTACAGCCGACCAACATTGGCGTTCTTGCGCGCTATGAAATTAGCGGTGCGCCGGCGGTGTATTTGCCGGTAGACGTGTTTCAGACTGACAGCCAGCCAAAGAAAGGGACCTATACATTTCATTTTATTACTGCGTCGGACCTGCAGACTTTGGAAGTTTCGGTTACAAACGAAAAGGGTGCTGTCAGTAAAGCGCCCAAACTCCAATTTAGTTGTAACAGGAAATACAATCCCAACTGCAAACTGTACGCGGCCGGGAGTTCGCAGGCGTTTACCCTAGATATGTCGGGTTTGCGCCCAGGTGAATTCCATATCAAACTTCTTGGCCGCATTCCCGGCGAACTAACACCAATGTCACTCGACTTCGTGATGTATCACCAATTGTAAATGGCAGCCGACGCGGAAAAATCGTTTCGGCCCTGGGTCGCGTGGCTTATCGGCTGTGTGTGGGTTGGCACCGCCGTTGCCGTGCTGATTGCGGTTCGAATTCACCCCGCGACAATCACGAACATTTCCGTCAACACCAGAAAGCTTTCCTTTCGAACAGATGCGACTCACATCCTGGGCCCCGGCAACCATGAACAACTACTAGTTTCCGGTATGAAATCGCTACAAGTGAGGTTCAGCATCGAGCAGACAATTCACGTTGATGGCGTGCCCGCGCACGTCGCTTCATTGAGCGCGGAAGGCGATTCTTTTTCATCTTGTTCTTTTTATCGGGTGCGTAGCGGTGGACTCGAAGTGCTAGGTCCCTCAGTTGTCACACTACAGTTCGTCGAAGGCAAGCGCGGAAAATCGTTTAGCATGAAGAGCCACGGAATGCTCAAAGATGAGTTGAGCAGTTTGCACAGTGAGCCTGGGCGGCCTTCAGCATTCGAATGCCGGGGGTTGCGAGTTGACGGGAAAACAGCCAGGAACATAGATGGAACTTTTTATCCTGAAGGCGGCGATACTGTCTTTGTGGCCTCCGCTCCGGACACGCGCATTGATTTTACGCTTTCCGAACATTCCGATGTAAGTGATATGCAAATTCCGATTCTTGGCGAAGTGCGGTTTACAGAGACGGATCCCGGAAGTTCTGAGGAAAAAAGCGTCCTGCTTGCGCCACCTGCTGAAATCACTTTCGAGAAAGCGAACAAGGTCGTGACGTTGAAGTTCGGCGATTTATTGGTTGTGGTTCCACAAAAGGATTTTTACGTAAGGCAATTCATGGTCACAGACGGAATTCATCTGAGTTTGCACGGCAAGGTTCGTGATGTGCGTGCTGGAGCAGGGGTGAAGGATATGGCGTCGCTAATGCCCTCAGCGTTTGATCAATCCGGCAGTGCGGCACGGATCTTGGGGGCAATTGCCACACTGAGTGGTGTGATGCTCGGAATACTAGAAAAGATGGGGCTGCTGGGAAAAAAATGAGGACGCGTCTGACAATCCTGGTGGCCGTTGCAATTGCGGGTGTCTCTCTGTTTGCAAAAACTGTTTTGGCCCAGAGCACAAAAATCGAAGCGCAGATGGATCTAGTCGTCAAACTTCGCGTACGTTTCACCCCTCAATCCACGATGGAAACGGCTGCAGGAATGCTCGTGGGCAAAGATAGCCAGAACGCGTATTTCATTACTGCGTGCCACGCGATTATCAAGGAAGGGATAGCAGCCCAGTCAGTGGAGTTAGAGTTCCACAGCAGTCCGCAGAAAATAAAAGCGACGGTCTTTGAACGGTTTGAGCCAGACCTGGATTTGGCTGTGGTCGAAGTACCAGTCACTAGTCTTCCGAATGGATTGCCAGAAACGGTAAGGAAAGATGCGGCGCTGATGGTTCCCATTCATGTGATTGGACACCCTTCTTCCGGGGACTGGAGTGTTGCTACTGGAACGGTTCAGAACCTGGCGCCGGGCGGCAAGATTCATAAATTTTCAACGAGCCGCGACAACGCACTGTCCGAGGGGGATTCGGGCGGACCGGTCTTTGATGCGCAAGGAGCCTTTTTGGGAATTCATACGGCTAGTGCTCCTAAGTCAGGGATCGAAGCGAAGAGCGGGGAGATCCTGAGTCAGCTGGCGGCGTGGCGCGTACCAACAAACAACATCACAACGGTCGAAGCTGCTCAGCCAAATGGAGGAGTTGTTGGCCAGCAAGCGGACCGCGATGCGGTGGCCAGGGTCATTGATGCCTACGTTGACTCCTACAACCATAAAGACGCAAAGGCACTTTGGAAAATCTGGCCCGATGCGCCGGACAAGACAAAGCAGGCAATCAAAAGTTACTTCGACAGCGCACAGTCCATCGCGATGAAAGTCACTGACCTGCGTGTCGAGACCAATGGCACGAATGCAACAGTGATGGGGCAGTCTTCCCAGGAATTCAAGCCAAGAAACGGCAGCACGCTAAAGTCCCCAGAGAGCCCGATTACTATCGAACTGGAAAAACGAAACGGGACTTGGCTGATCACTTTCGTTAGATAGACATCGACTGAAACGATTCGTTACTTCGCGCCACTATTAACCAGAAAGGTCAGCAAGACGGATCTGCGGGCCTCATCAGGACCTGGGCCGCGTCAAGTGTGGGGATGGTTGATCGGCTTCGGTTCACCCGCAAGGGAAGGGAGCCGCTCCATGTTAAGGCGCTGGCTGGTAGCCACTTTGTTTTGTTTTGGTTTGACCGCCGCAACGGCAAAAGCGCAGAATCTCTGTCCCTCCGGAGTGCAAAGCGACAAGCTGGTCTGTCTGATCCCGCACGTATTTGGCATAAACGGGGTTGCAGTCGCTAATCCCAATCCCAGCCAGCCCGTTCCGTTCCAGACGAACTTCCTCAGTACAAGTATGAGTCCCTTGAGTTCTGCCATCGCGAGGCAAGCAGCCCTCTTGCCTAATGCCTCGCCTTCTTCCGGAATTACG
Source organism: Candidatus Acidiferrum sp. (assembly GCA_041485085.1). Classification (GTDB taxonomy): domain Bacteria; phylum Acidobacteriota; class Terriglobia; order Acidiferrales; family UBA7541; genus Acidiferrum. The sequence continues at coordinate 10,967 of JBGPIX010000087.1, read as the reverse complement.
TTCTCTTGGGATCCCCTCACCAAAACTTTCGCATCTTCCACCGACAGTCTTGGCCCCATCTTTTCGGAAAGGGCGGAAACTATCGGCAAACATAAGGTCTTCTTTGGAGCTGACTATCAGTACCTGAAATTTGATAGCCTCGATGGCTTAAATCTAAAAGCATTGCCGGTGGTCTTGACGCAGCCTGACTTCACGCTTAATGACGGCACCACCTGCTCGGTTAATGCGCCCGATAGCAACCCGCCTCCTCCAAGCAATCGGCCCAGTAGGACGGGCGACTGCAGTTTTATTCGCGACACAATCCAGACCAGCAACAGAATTGATCTGAAGATTCATAAGATCACGACTTCTCTGACCTTTGGAATCACCAACCGGATAGATATCTCAATCTCAATACCAATCGAAAACGTTCGCATGGGAATGTTCTCGTCGGCCACAATTGTGCACAATGAGGATCCCACGACTCTGACTCATGCATTCCCCCCCACAACGAACTGTAAGGCCCCTTGCTTCTTTCAGCTATTTTCGAGTGTTGGCACCGCTTCCGGAATTGGCGATATGACTCTTCAGGTCAAAGCGACGGCTTGGGAGGGCAAACGTGCCGCTTTTGCTCTGGGGGCGGATATCCGGGTGCCAACAGGTGACCAGTTGAATTTCCTCGGTGCCGGGGCGGCAGGCGTGCAGCCCTTTCTCGTTTGGTCCTATCGATCCCCGTTCAGGATTGCGTCTCATGCCTTTGTCGGCTATGAGTCCAACGGAAGTTCCGTGCTTGCCGGCGACATCACAACCGGCAAAAAGGATCGTCTACCGGGGCGACTGACATATTCCGGGGGGGTTGACGTCTGGTTTACGGAACGACTTACTACGGCTTTCGACATAGTGGGCCAACAAGTGTTTCAGGCGCACCGCAGTGTGTTGACAACTTCCTTCGCCGTCCCCGGCAAATGCGACCCAGGCTGTCTGTCGCCAGCCCCCTCAACTACCGCTGATTCACTAACTCAGTTTACTGGGACGTACAACAGTACAAACGCTTCCGTCGGTATGAAGATCAGGCCTTGGGGGCGGAAGCTCAATAGAGACAAGGACGTTAGCCCCCTAGCAGGGCTTCTTATCACGGGCAATGTGCTAATCAAACTAAATACCGGCGGGCTGCGCAGCAATTACATCCCTCTTGGCGGGATTTCGTACACGTTCTAGGGTTTAAGGGTTCTCCGGCTATGCACTGGGAATACGTCTCACGGCAAAACTCGGGCCACCGTCAGCCAAAAAGTGGGAGCCAAAGGACTACCGATATGCTCAAGATTCCTCCAAAACTCGTTCTTCGCGCCCTCGCTGCAACCTTGGTATCCTCATTCAGCTGGCTGCCTGCGCTTGGCCAAAGCCCGCAGAGTACATCGCCGTACAAGCTCTGCTTCCCGCGTACGACCACTCCGCCGAATATTTCCGGTGGGCCGAATGATGCCGGGTGGACCGGGGCCTTTCTGTACGTTATGGGTGTTCCCAGTGGAACATCGCCTGGGGTTACTGTGCGCGGGATTAGGGGCATGGATACAACTGTCACCCCGGCTCAAGACTCTCTTTATTTTTCAATCGATGCAAGCAATCTCGACAATACCTTGTTTGGAGCCTCATATCCCCTCACGCTGGTCGTCCTGGCATTTGACCCCGGCGATCTCTCCGGTACAGCCGATGATGCGCACGTGCAACGACTTCACATTCTTCCCGTGCGAACGGACGCCGCGTACGGCCAAAGTGCGGTCCATCCAGCCCTGGTCCAGTACTGGGGATATGGCAGGGATTCTTTGGGTGTTTACAACGGTCCGAGGGCACAGGCAGATCAGAATGGCAGTCCATCGGCAGGGTCGCCGTCCTGGCTCGGCACTAATTTTAGAATCGACTATTACCAACAGGCGGGCATTTCCCATTGGTATCTCGCAATGAAGATACCTGTCCGAAGCACACCAAACCCAGCGGGGGCAGGTGACAACGAGAAAGTGCAAATTCCCGCCAGCGGGTCGTTCGGTATGTACATTGATGTTTTTCCGGTGAAATCGGGTTCCATGGGCGATGAGTTCTGGCCCGTAAACTGGCCGCCGAATACATCAAGACCCACAAGCTGCGCCACGGGCTCCAACTGCACTGCTAACACTCCTGTAGGCAGCTGCACAGCGGACTGTTTCACGCCAGGGCCTGCCTCGTGGGGAACTTCCCCTGTGGACGGGCTCGCCTGCGGCGGCATCAGTATTGGTTCTCAGAATAACGACATTTTCACGAACAACACGCCAGTCAGCAAGATTTGTATCCGACCAAACGTGAGCGTTACAACCGGTCCTGATCAATTCAGCTGCCCATCGAATCCTAATGTCTTTAAAGCCCGCGTACATAACACGATGATTGACGGCAGCGGAACGCCCCAGACTGCGACCGGCGTCAGGGCCACCTTTTATATTACGGACTGGGGCATCACGAATTCGTGGATACAAATCCCGGTGGCAGGTAATCCCACACCATTTCTATCGGTGTCTCCGGGGAATCCGACACCATTCCAAACAAGCCCGTGGGTGATACCAACTCCCCCCGCGCCGTCACCCAATACACGCGATTATGATCCGTTGTTCCAGTTTGCGAATCCGCCTAGCCATCCTCACCAGTGTGTCAAGGTGCAATTGGACTCCGCCACAGGTAGCAACGCCGTCTTCCTGAATAACATTGCGCAACAGAACATGGATTTTGTTAATGCATCCAAATTTCAGCGGAATGCAGATATCAGTGCCAAAGGATATCCGCCTCGGCTGAAGCCCGACGGAACTCCCGAAGCAGATCAACTCTTCGATCTCCGCGTCATAATGCACCAGGAAGTGCTGAAACCTGGAGCGGCTGGCACCGAACCCGGCCTGGCTGGCACTGGTTCGCCGCGCGGAAAAGGGGGGCGCGTAGTTTCGCAGTTAACGTGGATATTGGAAGCGTGTCGACACACAGGTCTCTATATGGCCGTTCAGGGTCACAAGCTTGAGATCTGTGAACCAGTCGGTTCGTTTGGCTATGTAGCACGGCACGTGAGTAACGCGCCAATTAAACAATGGAAAGTCAAATTGACTGGCATCGGGCTAGGATCGCCAACGGGCAACGTATATTCGCTTCGCATCCCACTGGACGGCGTTGCCACCGTTAATACAAGTATTGAACCAGAGGAGCAGGGTGTGAGCCGTGTAGCACTCTTTCTGGATGCTGGTGCGGGGATTCCGCACGGGACATTTGACAATTTCTTCAACGCTGGATTTAGCTTAAACGCCGGCTTTGAGTACATCGCCACGAGTCATTTTTCGGCCGAAGGAATTTTTGGCTATCACCGTTTCCCAGCAAAGATTGGGAGCGCTTTGGACTTCTATCAATTCTCGGCTAACGGGAAATTCTACTTGACGAGTAGCGGTCCGCTCCGGCCGTTTGTCAGCGGAGGAATTGGCGGCTACAAATTCAGTCCGGGTTCAACGTATTTCGGTGGGAACTTCGGCGGCGGAATTCTGTACGAACTGGGGCCGCATTGGGGCTTGCAAGCTTCCTACAACTTCCATACCGTCAACACTCCAGGCGCAGCCACCAAATTTTCGACGGTTCAAGGCGGAATTCGCTTCGTGTTCTAGATAGTGACGAGCCGTCACCTTTCCGCGGCAAGTTAAATTCACTTCTTAGTGATGCCACTCTCCAGGCAGGCGCCTAAAATAGAGCGAAAACATCCTGAGGAACCATATAGCTGGGGACATCCTGGAGACAAGAAAGAGGTGTTTGGGGATGATCCCGAAGCTGTTAACTGACGCCAGAGAAACGAGTTATTGGATTTAAAGTTCTCTGTTAACAGCCACTAACTCTCTTTAATCACTATTTGCCGGAGCGGGAGTTTTCCGAGGAGAATCAGCAAGTTGCTATGAAACGTGATGAGTCAACTTCTCTTATTTATTCACCTTTTGTTCTCAATGCATCGCGTTTTACCGCGATTACCGTTACATTTTCGTGACATCCGAACGTTCGGCAAGGAACCGAGGGCATCATGCAGTTAGACAGGTCAAGGCTCTCCAAGCATCTTACCGGTACTCGGAGTACTATCGTTCCGACTTGCCGTTCGGCCAACTCTGCAAATGGTTTTGCATCATATCTCTAACCCTTTGTTCACTTTCCTTTGAAAGTCTGTCCTGCAGGGCTTTTCGGGCTGCGGGAGTACCGATGTTTGTGAGAATTAGGACGGCCCTCATGCGCATCGCTTGATCGGGGCTGCCCAGCAGTTCTCGGGTAGCGGGAATAGCCGGATCGCCAATCTCGGAAAGAGCCTTTGCGACGATGTCATTGGCAAGTCGCATCGCCGCCCCGGCTGAGGTGTATGATTCCGCGGGAAACGGGGGGCGCGACATCGCCTGTTGTAATGCTGGAAGGGCCTCCGTTGCTTTCAATTTTCCGGGCAGCCAGACCGCATTAAGCCAAGGCTCATCGGTTCCGGATTTGATCACTTCAGGCAGCCTCTGCGCGACGTATTCACGTGCGGCGGAGTCCTTTTTGGCGATCTCTAAGATTTGCTTTGCAGTGTCGCGCCCCGTCGTCTTAACGTCACTCAGCTGGGTCATTAAGCTACGGATACTAGGAGTAGTGGGCGTCTGGGCAAGCATCGCTCCCGGAGCCGCAAAGGCAATCCAAATGATGATCCACTGACATCGCAGCACACTACATCTCAAGTCTCTCTTGGTAGACTTCCAGTCTTCGCACTGGAATGGACGAAGTCCAGTTGACGTCCCGGATCGATCACCGTCTTTACATAATAGGGTACTGTTCTGCCGTACTTCGTTATCTTGTTGGTGAAAGTCACTTTGAAGTTAGTCCACCAGGTCAAGGAATCTATGGGGCGGAATCCGGCTTGACTTACCGCCAAGTGCTATCCAGTCCGTCTATATTGGATCGCGCGCGTCCAAACCGTTCGGCGATGGTGTTAGTAGGTCCAAGCAACGCAACTGGTTGGAAAACCGTGCCGGAATCAATGCAAGGTATTTATAAACCGTCCTAGGGTCAACTTCGCCCAAGAATTCCGCAAGAGGTGGAAGCATACGTTCGACATTCACTCCTTCCTCAAATCACGACGTTAGTCGATGCACGATAAAAGTGAACCGCAGGTCACGGAATCGAGGCTGGCGATGTCCTCCATCAAGTCGCGTGACCTTCGCGTGTCTGCGGAGTCTGCGAAAGTCTCGCGATATTGTCAGATATCCAACCGCCTCTCCTCGCCTGTTTAGGAAGAAACGGTCTTCGTTACTACGCCGGCGAATGCAAGAGTTCAGATAACGCCGTAGAACCTTATGAACGTGGGGTCCAATCGGAATGCGTCTTGACGTACCGATGTTCGGACGCCGAAGAGTAATCATGTTCTCTTCTAAGTCCACATCACCGCGACGGAGACTTAGCATTTCTTCGATCAGAACTCCAGTTCCATACAAAAACTTAAGTACTGTGTTGAAAGTGAAGCCATCAACTGACGCAGGACAGCGTCCCCTTTGGCTGAGCCCAGTCGCCTTCAGCATTTGACGAAGCTCCGTTCGAGTATAAATGAATGGCGTGAACCTTCGCGGTTCCGCACGGCGTGGTGGGGGCATTCGCAAAACCTCAATTTGACCCCGGTGTTTCCAATATTTGAAGAAGGCGCTCAGCGTTTGATATTTGCGGACCCAGTTATCCGCAGTTGGTTTTCGTCCGCTGCTAAGAAATTCACATATCCGACGTTTCGTGATACATGCAAGCTGCAAATTCCCTGTCCGGCGAGAAAAGCTGTAGAGGATGTCTGCTGTTTGACGATAGCGGAGACCACCAGCACGCTTGCGCTCGATGTAGACTGCAATCGCCTTCAAAATCTTCATTTCAGGCCGCTCAAATCAAAATCTGCTACCGCTCGCAAGGATTTCATATCGCATTTGGTGTAGATTGACGTTGTCCGAATCTGGAGATGGCCGAGGAAATCACTCACCTCTCTGAGTGATGACCCTGCTTCCAAAAGATATGTCGCGCATGCGTGACGGATAGAACGAGGGCCGTAGGGAGAATGCTTTATTCCCAGCCGTCTGAGGTATTCATTGATGAGTTGCGATATGGTGTCCGCAGGTATCGGTCGAAAAGGGGGGTACAAGGTCACGAAAAAGTTTGGGCACGAAACCTGGGGTCGAGTTCTTAGAATGTAATTCGAAAGCGCTTCGTCAATCTCTTGCGGGATGGGAAATCGCTGGAAACGGCCACCCTTTGACCTTCTCACGCTCAGAATTTTATCCTTCCAATTTACATCCGTGAGGAGAAGCCGCGAGACTTCACTCGGACGGAGCGCGTATCCAGCGAGCAAAAACAGAATAGCGTGAGCGCGAAAGTCATTGGGACGAGGGGGAACGTGCCGCAACGCTTCTCGGATCTCGCGCCAATCGGATCCCTGACGCAGGAAGCGAGGCTTAGGTACCCGCGGTCTCTCTATTCCGAGTCCCAAGTGTCCGCTGCACCAGCCACGCCTCGCCGCATACGTGAAGAACGACCTCAGCGCACTTGTCGTTCTGACTGATGTCCCGGGAGCCAGGCCACTCACTCGTTCGAGACTCAGATACTGATCGACATCGTTGAGACGAATAGAACGAAAGCTTCGGCGCTTTAAGGAGAACCATCGCACGAATTGAATCGCTTTCATGTATTTCCACCTGATAGTCACAGGTGCGAGGCCGCGATATCGCATGAAGTCTGCATATGCGTTTAGCTTGGAGGCCCACCGTTCCTTTGGGCGCGGTGGGAGCTTTAGCCTACCGTGGAAACGTAGCCATTTTGTAGCGAGCCATGCGAACTGATCTCCGCGATGCTGTCCCCTTCTGCTAAACGCTGGCAAGCCGCGCTGATTTCTCAGGCGGTCCCTAGCCTGCAGGACTTCGTTAAGTCCCACTTCGCGCAGCTTCGTTAGGCCGAGAGACCGGATTATCTGAATCAGAATTGGGGCATACCTCGCAACGGTAGATGGATTCGTTCCTTGGCGTTGTAGATGCAGAAGAAAGGCTTCTCGCTCTCGGGGCAGCGGTGCAGCTAAATGACGGGCTAGTGTTGACTTTAATTTTCCTGATTTGAATAACCCTTGAATGGAACATTCCTGATTCATTGTAAGCATTGTAGATTAAGCTTCCCAATCGCCATATAATGGCGCAGTTAGTATCTGAAGGTGGCTCTGTCAGTGCTCAGGCCGGAACCAAGACCGTGCAAGCGTTTTGCCCACCACCAGAAAGCTTGGACAAAGGCTTTCGAAAAGCATCTGCCCAAGTGCAAAGCCTGCCAAGCCGTCATCGTCTACTTTATCCGTGAATCCGAATTGAACCTGTACGTGCGTCGGCATCGAAATTGAACGAACCAATGTATCGATGAACACGACAGCAACTAGGAAAACGGGAATCCGAGAATGTATTCAACGAAGCTCGTTCTGTGTGAGTGATTGAATTCAGACTGGGAACAGCTACGGGCCAACTAGCCGGACATAGGCATTGCCGCGCCAATACCCTCTTTGAGAATTCGAACTCACAACCCTTTCGTTAACAGCCAAGAGACTAATTTAATCAAAACTTGCCGGAATTGGCGTTTATCGAAGGGAATCAGCGAGTTGCGATGAAAGCTGACGAATCACTTTCTCCTTCTTTGTTCACCTTTCGTTCGCATCTTGCCGCTGTTCACCATCATTAGTATTACGATTTTATGACGGCGCACTTAGCTTTCAGGATTACAGTCTTAATTGGAAACCAAATGGAAAATTGAAAGCCGTTGCGGATTGCGGCAGCCTCGTTTCACCAGGCGCGAAAATCGCGTTCAGGTCGTCGTCATCGCTTTCGTGGTATCCTGATTTTCGGGCTGTACATTGCCGGCGGCTTGCTTCTCCCGGGCCGGAAACGGGTGGTCCCCTACAGCATCCAGTGGCTCAAACGGCTGAAACCGGCATTGTTTCGACAGGATTTGATCGCCCTGTTTCAACTCCTCCATACGCAAAAGATCAAGCCGCTAATCGCGCGGCGATTTTCTCTCGCCGAGGCAAGACAAGCGCATGAGCTGCTCGGCAGGGGAAGCGTGACAGGCAAGATCGTGCTGGTGCGCAACGCGTCATCGCTTGAATGAGGAGCGGCGTAACAACGGCATGCAGATGACGGCGCTTCGCCCCGCCGCTGATACAGCCTCTTAGGAGCGCGCCAACTCCTGATTAATCGGCATCTCGTCAGGAAATCAAGCACTGACGAGATGCGCGTTTCTCGTTACTTATCTGGTGTAATTTCCTACAACCGGACTTCTGGCGAGTGTCGGCGCATGCCTTCCGGCTAAGCATTATCCGTCATGAGGCTTTTCCGGATTTAAACTCGACTCAGGTCTCCGCAGTTCGCGAACCAGCAGGGCCATCTTGTCGCCGCTCTGCTGCCCTACGCAGGTCCGCTAGCCCTTCCAAAGTTCCCTCGGCTGAAGGCGCGCCGTCCGGAGGCGTCCACCCAAGGGGACAGCCTGCAGCGATCAACAAGCGCGCCACTTCGACATGGTCTGTTCCGCCATGCTTTGCGTTACGCCGACCCTCGACGGCCCAAACCAGCGGCGACGCTGAGAACATGCCGTCCATCGCATTGACTTTCGCGCCGTAGTGCAGCAACACCAGCACGGCGGCGGGGTGACCACCCATCGCCGCGCGGTGCAGCGACGTAACGCTGTCTTTGTCCTTGGTGTTCGGATCAAAGCCACACGCGAGCATCGTTTCCAACGCCGCGACGTTGCCGCTTTCAGCCGGGCGATGAAGCATAAGGTGGTGTTCGGGCCGCAACTCCGTTCGCAGGCCGGGCTGTGCCGCAAGCAAGGCTTCGGCGGTCACACGATCCGCGCGAGCGCAAGCAGCCGCGAAACGGTCGACCGCGGACAGTTCGTCATGCGCCCCGTGAGCAAGCAGCCATGCGGCAATATCGGTGTTGCCGTGGAGTTCAGCCAAAGTGTGCGCCGTGGCGCCATCGCCGCGTTGGCGCAACACGTCGGCGCCGTGCCGCACCAGCCGTTCCACCATGGGTAAGTCCCAGCGTCTGGCAGCGACGTGAAGCGGCGCTTCTCCGCCTTCGCCCCAGGCAAGGTTGGCATCGGCGCCATGTTCGAGCAACCAGTCAGGACCGGCCGGGTTGTCGGCCCACAACATCATGTAAACCAGCGGAGGCACGCCACCTGGAATCCCGTTTACGTTCACACCGTAGCGCCGCAGTAGCTCGAGCGCTTCGATATTCCCGCCGCCACCGGCAATGTGCATCGAGACGCCATCGGTTGGATTCGCTCCAGCTTTGAGCAGTACTTCGGCAAGCGGCAGATAGCCTACGGCGCAGATCGAACCCCACAATGCCGTCCTCGGCAACTCCGGGTGCCAGTTCCAGTGATATTCCGCATTCGGATTTGCTCCAAGCGAGCAAAGTCTCTGCGCGATGGCGACGAAGCTGTTGACGCGCGACGGCACGGTAACATGCATACAGGAATGGCAAACGTAGAGTAGCGGTTCCCAGTTCTGTGGCCCCGCAGGTTGTGTTGCCAGCGCGGGGTGATCGCGCAATCGCCCGTCGACTGAGTCGGTATCACCGAGAACGAGCTCCGCGTACAAATTCGCCGAGGCGATATTCGGATGGAGCGCGAGCAGGCGTTCAGCACGGCCGGACGCGCCACCCGTTGCGCAACGGATGAATTCGTCGACGGCCTCGGCGAACGACAGCGTGCGTGCCTCCACTTCTTCGCGCAACGCTGGCCAGGACGGGAATCCATACTCACGAGCGATTACCGACTGCGCGTCGTGCAGCGCCAAATCGGTTGCGTCAATCTCGTCGATGGATTTACCGGAGAACGCTGGCAAGGCGGCGAAGCGCTGGAGCGCGTCTCTATCACGGGCCTGGGCCGCATGCAGTAGAGACTTCGCTTGCTTTTTCAGTTGTTCAAGATTCGGGCGTGCGGGTAGTTCACGTGGCATCATACATCCTCCATGCTGAAGCCCGTGGTTCGCAAACAGGCAGCACGGCGGTGTAGTGCCGTTTCAATCAAACAGCTATGACGGTGGGCTTGGCCCTTCGCGCGAACCCGCAGGCGCCCTTTGAGCGCACCTCGACATCCTACCACCAAAATATCGAGGCAGGAGAAAAACTGAACCCGCACGGAAAATGCCGAGACCGCCTAACCTGTTCAACTGAGGGTTCGCCGATAGGTCAAAGCTAGCCAGAAACGGGGTTCGAGGAAGTTGGCCGGATTGGTACCGGGAAGTCGGCTTGTGGGAAGTGATCTGTTCCTCCTGTGTTTCGTGCTAACCGGAGTTCATTCCGGGCCAACAGTCGGATTCTAGGAAGTTACAATGATCACGGCATTTGGTGCGGACGCGCCGGTTTTCCAAACCGCACAAATGAATTTCGATCTTCTCATCGAAATCGTATTCATTGTGCAGGACTTAACCTTCTCACACCATTTGAAGGCCCGCAGAGTTCAGCAAACGTTCAGCAGATCCATTCGGCTATCTCCGCTAACGCGCTGAAAACACTCGCCAGATAAGTTGGTCCAATACTTCGAAGAGGATGTTTGCTAATTCACCGTGACCTGTTCGTACAGACCGATTTTTATTTGTTTTGTTAGCGTTACAGCCTTCCCAGTTGCACTGGAAGCTCTCATTTGCAGTCTATTGTTCAGCAAATGTTCAGCAAAAAACTATGGCCTTTCCCTCATTCTGACTGGCAGAATCAGCATTTATTTCCGGGTTGCCAACCATCCAGTAGAATTCCCCACCAAATTCAATCAACACAAGCGCGTTTGTCGGTACTGATCCGACGAAGTGCCCGCAACTTCCGAGTGACCGTCATCCGACCGGAATTGCGGATTCGACGTTCCCGAATCTCTGGTCAAATGCTGACTTCCGCCGTCCAATATCGACACTCTCAGACGGCGGC